>DATGRC010000308.1:0-4902 GCA_035303865.1 Acidimicrobiales bacterium | reverse complement strand
AGGTCGGCGAGCACCTCGTCCGCCACCCCGGCGTCGACAAGATCGCCTTCACCGGCTCCACCGCCGCCGGCCGCACGATCGCCTCGATCTGCGGCGAGCAGCTCAAGCGCGTCAGCCTCGAGCTGGGCGGCAAGTCGGCGGCGATCATCCTCGACGACGCCGACCTCGACGCCACGATGCAGGGGCTCAAGTTCGCGTCGCTCATGAACAACGGCCAGGCGTGCGTGGCCCAGACCCGGATCCTCGCCTCGCGGCGGCAGTACGACGCCGTGGTGGACGCCCTGGCCGAGACCGTGGCGGGCATGGCGGTCGGCGACCCGAGCGACCCGAGCACCGAGATCGGCCCGCTGGTGGCCGAGCGTCAGCAGGAGCGGGTCGACAAGTACATCGCCCTCGGCCAGGAGGAGGGCGCTCGCGTCGTGGTCGGCGGCAACGGTCGGCCCGACGGGCTGGACCGCGGCTGGTACGTGCGTCCCACGGTGTTCGCCGACGTGGACAACTCGATGCGCATCGCCCGGGAGGAGATCTTCGGCCCCGTCCTGGCGGTGATCCCCTACGACGACGTCGAGGACGCCGTGCGCATCGCCAACGACAGCGACTTCGGCCTGGCCGGGTCGGTGTGGACCTCGGACCAGGAGCAGGGCATGGAGATCGCCCGCCGCGTCCGGACCGGCACGTTCGGCGTCAACCAGTACACGATGGACTTCATCGCCCCCTTCGGCGGCTTCAAGGCCAGCGGCATCGGCCGGGAGTTCGGCAAGGAGGGGCTCGAGCACTACCTCGAGCTGAAGTCGATCGTGGCCTGAGCGCGGCGGCGCTCAGGCGCCGCCCAGGTAGGCCGCCTCCAGCTCCGGGGCCACGTCCTCGGGCTGGCCGATCGCGGTGATGCGACCGTGCAGCATGATCGCCGCGTAGTCGGCCACCCCGAGGACGGTCCGGGCGAACTGCTCGACCACCAGGATCGACACGCCCTGACGGGCGATGTCGGCCACCAGCTCGTAGAGCTCGGCGACGATCAGCGGGGCCAGCCCCATCGACAGCTCGTCGAGGAGCAGGAGGCTGGGGTTCACGGCCAGGCCCCGCGCCATGGCCAGCATCTGCTGCTCCCCGCCGGACATCGTGCCCGCCAGCTGGTGGCGCCGCTCAGCCAGCCGGGGGAACTGCTCGTAGGCCCGCGCCTCCACGTCGGCCAGCGGCGGGCCCCCGTAGGTCACCATCTGCAGGTTCTCCCGCACGGTGAGGTTCGGGAAGACGCCCCGGCCCTCGGGGATCGTGCACACCCCGGCCCGGGCCAGCGCGTCGGGGCTGGCCCCGTTCACGTGGCGTCCCGCCAGGTGCACGCAGCCGGCCGTGGGCGCGAGCTGTCCGCTCGCCACCATGAGGGTGGTGGACTTGCCCGCGCCGTTGGGGCCGAGGAGCGCCACCACGCACCCCGACGGCACCCGCAGGTCGACGCCGTGGAGCACCTCGATGCGCCCGTAGGCGGCCCGGACCCCGACGAGCTCGAGCGCCGCCGGGGTGGTCGACGCGGGTGCCGGCGACGGCGAGGCGGCGCTCATGCGGGCGCCCGCTCCCCCGCCCCCAGGTAGGCGTCGAGCACGGCCTGGTCCCGCTGGACCTCCTCGGGCGTGCCGACGGCCAGTACCGCTCCGAAGTCGAGGACGTGGACCCGGCGGCACACGTCCATGACCAGCGCGATGTCGTGCTCCACGAGCAGCACCGCCATCCCCTCGGCGGCCAGCTCGAGGAGCAGCTGGCCGAAGCGGGCCGTCTCCGCCTCGTCGAGGCCCGAAGCGGGCTCGTCGAGGAGCAGCACCGAGGGCCGGGTGGCGAGCGCCCGGGCCAGCTCCACGAGGCGGGCCAGGCCGGTGGGGAGCGCGTCGACGCGCTCATCGGCCACCGCGGCGAGGCCGACCCGCTCGAGGAGCTCGTGGGCGACCGTCAGCGGGTCCTCGTCGCGGCGGCTCGACCAGGTGCGGCGGATCTCGGCCGCGGTGCGGACGTTGTCGAGCGCGGTGAGCGACCCGAAGACCTCGAGGCGCTGGAAGGTCCGGGCGATCCCGGCCCGGGCCCGCTCGTGGGCCCTCGCCCGCGTGAGGTCCCGGCCGTCGAGGAGCACACGGCCCCGCACGGTGTCCTGCAGCCCGGTGATCACGTCGAAGGTGGTGGTCTTGCCGGCCCCGTTCGGGCCGATGAGGCCGGTCACCTCCCCCGCGTCGGCGTCGAGGTCGACGCCCCGGAGCGCGAGGTGGCCACCGAAGCGGACGGTGGCGTCGCGCACCTCGAGCCGAGCCATGTCAGGTTCCTTCGCCGCCGGCGGTGCGATCCCCTGTGCTCCGGGCGTCGAGGAGCCGATCGGTCTGGATGCGGCGCTCGTGCAGGTCGCGCACCAGCCAGAAGCGCAGGAAGCCCGACAGGGCGCCCTTGAGGTAGAGCGCGGCGCCGGCGATGGACACGGTCACGCCGATGAGGGCGAGCACGAGCGCGTCGCGCTGCGAGAGCGGGTTGTCGGTGCCGTGGGACATCGCGTAGGCGACGACGGCCAGGATGATCCCGGCGGCCAGGCCGAGCAGGCCGAGTCGGGTGGCGAGCCGGTCGGCGCCCGCGGCGGGGTCGTCGACCTTGAGCTCGGCGAGGTCGGCCTTCAGCTGCTCGATGCGGTCGGGGGCGGCGGTCATGGGAGGGCTCCTCGGTTCGTGGCTGCGACGGGGCTGGGGGCGTCGGCTCCCAGGTAGGCGGCGGACAGCGCGTCCTCGATCTCGGCGGGCGCGCCCTCGACGGCGATGCGGCCCCGGACGAGCACCGACGCGCGGTCGGCGACCCCCAGCACGGCGTGGGCGAACTGCTCGACGACCACGAGGGACACCCCGGTCGCGGCGATCGCCGCGACCTGCGCGTAGAGCTCCTCGACGATGAGCGGGGCCAGGCCCATCGACAGCTCGTCGAGCAGGAGGAGCGCTGGCTGGGTGGCCAGCCCACGAGCGAGGGCCAGCATCTGCTGCTCGCCGCCGGACATCGTGCCGGCCAGCTGGTGGCGCCGCTCGGCGAGGCGGGGGAAGCGCTCGTAGGTTTCCGCCTCGATCTCCCGCAGCGGTCGACCGACGTGGGTGGCCATGCGGAGGTGCTCGGCCACGGTGAGGTTGGGGAAGACGCCGCGCCCTTCGGGCACGAGGCAGATCCCGGCCCGGGCCAGCGCGTCGGCGCGGGCGCCGTCGACACGGTGCCCGGCGACGAGGACCCGCCCGGCCGATGGGCGGTGCAGGCCCGCGATCGTGCTCAGCAGGGTGGTCTTGCCGGCCCCGTTCGGTCCGAGGACGGCGTGGACCGTGCCGGCGGGGACGTCGAGGTCGATCCCGTGGAGGACCTCGATCGGCCCGTGCGCGGCGCGCACGCCTCGCAGCTGCAGGAGCGGCTCGCTCACGAGGCCCTCCCGAGGTACGCAGCCAGCACCGCCGGGTCGGAGCGGATCGTGGCCGGGTCGCCGGAGGCCAGCACCAGGCCGAGGTCGAGGACGTGGATCACCGCGCAGAGGTCCATCACCAGCTGGATGTCGTGCTCGACGAGGACCACCGCCACCCCTTCGGCGGCCACCTCTCGCACGACCGACGCGAAGCGGGCCGTCTCGTGGAGGTCCTGGCCGCTGGCCGGTTCGTCGAGCAGGAGCACGCGCGGCTCGGTGGCGAGGGCCCGGGCCAGCTCCACCACGCGGGCCTGGCCGGTCGGGAGGCGGTCGGCGCGCACGTCGGCCAGGTCAGCGATCCCGAGGCGCTCGAGGAGCTCGTCCGCCCGGCGGGCCGGGTCGCGGTCGGGGCGCATCGCCGCGGCGAGGCGCACGTTGTCACGCACCGACAGCAGCCCGAACGGCTCGAGCCGCTGGAAGGTTCGGGCCAGCCCTCGGCGGGCCCGCCGGAACGGCGCCAGGTCGGTGACGTCCTCGCCGGCCAGGCGAACGCGCCCGTGGTCGGGGGTCTGGAGCCCGCAGATGACGTTGAAGAGGGTGGTCTTGCCGGCCCCGTTCGGCCCGATGAGCCCGGTGACGGTCCCGGCCTCCGCGACGAGGTCCACCGAGCGCAGCGCCGCCCGCCCGCCGAAGGACACGGTGACGCCCCGCACCTCGAGCGCGCTCATCGCGACGGCTCCGCGACGGGTTGAGCGTCCAGGCCGAGGGCGGCGTCGACCCGTTCCAGCTGGTCGGCGGTGAGCGGCGCGACGAGCCCGGCCCACTCGAGCGGGACCTCCGGCTCGCCAGGGGCCGGCGGGGCGGTGAGGCGCCGGGCGACGAGGGGCCACACGAGCAGCCCCACGACCACCACCCCGGTCAGGACCCAGCCCGTGATCGCCCCCGTGAGGGCGGCGGCCACGGCCGCCGCGAGGGTGACGAGGAGGCCGACCAGGGCGGCGGGGGCGTCCTGCAGCACGCGGTAGCCCGCCACCACGTCGTGGACGGCGCCGTTCGGGTTGCGGGCCAGGGCGATGCCCATCGTGCCGGGGAGGATGCGGTTGAGGTTCTCGAGGAACGGCCAGATGCCGATGGCGATCGGGAACCCGCCGAGGAGGAGGCCGGCGAAGATCGCGCCCGAGGCCGTGGAGATCCCGCCCACCACGGTGACGAGGAGCAGGGGCAGGCTCTCGAAGAGGTTGAACCGCTCGGGGCTGACCGATCCGAGGGTGCCTGCGTACAACGCCCCGCCCACGCCGGCCATCGCCGCGGAGAGCGCGAACACGGCCAGCTTGAGCCGGGTGAGGTCCATGCCGAGGGTGGCGCAGGCGGCCGGGCTGTCCTTCATGGCGAGGAGGCGGTGGCCGAAGGTGCTGCGCCGCACCGCCACCACGAGGAGGTAGCCGAGGGCGAGCACCACGGAGAGGACGACCAGCTGGGTCTGCACGTCGCTCGTGTCGAGT
>DATGRC010000307.1:0-11427 GCA_035303865.1 Acidimicrobiales bacterium | reverse complement strand
GGCGGTGGACCTCAGCGGCCTCGACCTGCACGACGATCCCTGAACCCGACGAGGAGCGACCTCGGCCGCTGGGATCGGGGACCTTCGGCCCTGCCCGCCGCGCCGCGCCGACCGGACACTGGGGGCAGACGCCGGACGGCCGGGTCGCGTCGGCCTGGTGCCGGCGCGAGACCGCGGTGCACGAGGAGGCACGAGGGACGATGACAGCCCGACTGGTCTGCTGGTTCGAGGAGGTGGGCGGCGACGACGTCGCCACCGTCGGCGGCAAGGGGGCCAACCTCGGAGAGCTCACCCGCGCCGGCCTGCCGGTGCCGCCCGGGTTCGTGGTCACCGCCGACGCGTTCCGGCAGGCGATGGACGAAGGGGGCGTGCGCGTCGACCTCCGGCGCCGGTTCCAGGAGGCCCTGGCCGACGTGGACGACCCCGGCGCCCTCGCCGAGGCGGCCAGGGACCTGCAGGCGCTCGTCCGCAACGCCGGGGTGCCGCCGACCGTGGCCGACGCGGTGCGCGACGCCTACCGCCGCATGGGCGACGACGCCGCGGTGGCGGTCCGCTCGTCGGCCACCGCCGAGGACACCGAGGGCACCTCGTTCGCCGGCATGCACGAGACCTTCGCCAACGTGACCGGCGAGGACGCGGTGCTGGCCCGGCTCCTGGACTGCTGGGCCTCGCTCTTCGGCGAGCGGGTCATCGCCTACCGGGCCAGCCAGGGCCTCGACGAGGAGCCGGTCATCGCCGTGGTCGTGCAGGCGATGGTGGCCTCGGACCGCTCCGGCGTGATGTTCACCGCCGACCCCTCGACCGGCGACCGCGACCGCATCGTGATCGAGGCGGCGCTCGGCCTCGGCGAGGTCGTCGTGTCGGGTCAGGTCGAGCCCGACACCTACGTGGTGGCCAAGGAAGGGCCCCGCATCGTGTCGAGCCGCGTCGGGCACCAGACCCACCGCCTCGACGGCACCCCGACCGGCGAGGTGGTCCGCCGCGACCTGCCAGCCGACGAGGGGGTCGCCCGGGTGCTCAGCGACGACGAGGTGCTCGAGCTGGCCCGGCTCGGGCTGGCCGTCGAGGCGCACTACGGCGAGCCCCAGGACGTCGAGTGGGCGATCCAGGCCGGCACCGCCCACCTCGTGCAGGCTCGACCGATCACCACCCTCGACGCGCCCGCGGAGGAGGGATCCGGTGCCGCGGCGCCCGGCCGGGTGCTCCTCCAGGGCCTGGCCGCCTCGTCCGGGGTGGCCAGCGGGCCGGTGCGGGTCCTCACCTCGCCCCGGGAGGGCCACCGCCTCCAGGCCGGTGAGGTGCTCGTGGCGCCCATGACCAACCCGGATTGGGTGCCCACGATTCGCCGGGCTGCGGCGGTCGTCACCGACGGCGGGGGCATGACCTGCCACGCGGCCATCGTGTCCCGAGAGCTCGGCGTGCCCTGCGTCGTGGGGGCCCGCACCGCCACCACCACGCTGCGCGACGGGGAGGTCGTCACCGTCGACGGGGCCCGGGGCACGGTGCTCGAGGGCCGCGCCGAGGTGCGGGCCCCGGCGGTGGCCGCGGCGGCGCCGTCGACGGCGGTGACGGCGATCGAGCCGCTCGCCACCCGCATCTACGTCAACCTGGCCATGGCCGAGCTGGCCGAGCGGGTGGCCGCCCAGCCGGTGGACGGCGTCGGGCTGCTGCGGGCGGAGTTCATGATCACCGATGCGCTGGGCGGCCTCCACCCCCGCGAGCTGCTCGCTCGGGGCGAGCGCGAGCGGTTCCTCGAGGCGATGTCGGCGAGCCTGCTGCGCATCACCCGGGCCTTCGCGCCCCGCCCCGTCGTGTACCGCACGATCGACTTCCGCTCGAACGAGTTCCGCGGCCTCGAGGGCGGCGAGCGCTTCGAGCCGGTCGAGGACAACCCGATGATCGGGTACCGGGGCTGCTACCGGTACGTGCGGGAGCCCGATCTGTTCGCCCTCGAGCTCGAGCTGCTGGCCCGGGTGCGGGAGGAGACGCCGAACCTCCACCTGATGATCCCCTTCGTCCGCACCACCTGGGAGCTGGAGGCGGTGCTCGAGGTGATCGACGCCAGCCCGCTCGGGCGCCAGCGGGGCCTCCACCGCTGGGTCATGGCGGAGGTGCCGTCGGTGGCGTACCGGATCCCGGAGTACGCGGCGATGGGCATCGACGGCGTGTCGATCGGCTCCAACGACCTCACCCAGCTCATGCTCGGCGTGGACCGGGACTCCGAGATCTGCAGCGAGCTGTTCGACGAGTCCGACGCCGCGGTGCTCGACGCCATCGACCGGATCATCACGGCCGCCGGCGAGGCCGGGATCAGCTCGTCGCTGTGCGGTCAGGCCCCGTCGAACCGACCGGAGTTCGCCGAGCACCTCGTGCGCCTCGGGATCACGTCGATCTCCGTGAACCCCGACGCCGTGGACCGGGCCCGGCAGGTGGTGGCCGAGGCCGAGCGGCGCCTCCTCCTCGAGGCGGCCCGGCGCGGGAGGTGACGTGGACCGGGCCCGGGTCAGCTGGGCCGAGGCCCGGACCGCGCTCGAGGGCCTCCCGGGTGGGCGGGGTCTGAACATCGCGCACGAGGCGCTCGACCGCCACGCGGCGGGGCCCCGGGCCGGCCACGTCGCCGTGCGATGGCTGCGTCGGGACGGCGCCGTCGAGCACGCCACCTACGCCGAGCTGGCCCAGCGCACCGCCCGGGTGGCCGGCGCGCTCCGGGGCCTGGGCGTCGGTCCGGGCGACGCGGTGTTCACCCTGCTCGGGCGGGTGCCCGAGCAGCACCTCGCCGCCCTCGGGGCCTGGCGGGCCCGCGCGGTCTACGCGCCGCTCTACGCCGCGTACGGGCCCGAGCCGGTGCGGGAGCGGCTGCATCGGGGTCACGGCCGCGCGCTCGTCACCACGCTCGCCCGCTACCGGCGGAAGGTGGCGCCGATCCGCGACCAGCTGCCGGGCCTGACCCACGTGCTGCTCGTCGGGACGCCCGACGGCGACCCGCCGCCCGGCACCGCCTGGTTCGAGGAGCTGGTGGACGCCGCGCCGGCCGAGGCCGAGATCCCCGCCACCGACCCCGAGGCGCCCGCCGTCCTCCACTTCACGAGCGGGACCACCGGCACCCCGAAGGGCGCGGTCCACGTGCACGACGCGGTCGTGGCCCACCACGCCACCGCCGCCGCCGCCTTCGACCTGGGTCCGGACGACGTCTTCTGGTGCACCGCCGACCCGGGCTGGGTGACCGGCACCTCCTACGGGATCATCGCGCCCCTCACCCACGGCGCCACCAGCGTCGTCGACGAGGGCGACTTCGACGCCCGCCGCTGGTGGTCGGTCCTCGCCGAGCAGCGGGTGACGGTCTGGTACACGAGCCCGACGGCCCTCCGGCTCCTCCGCCGGGCCGGACCCGACCTGCTCGCCGGGCTCGACCTGTCGGCTCTGCGGCTCGTGGCCAGCGTCGGTGAGCCGCTCGACCCTGACCTCGCGGACTGGGCCAGCACGGCCCTGGGCCGTCCCGTCCACGACACCTGGTGGCAGACCGAGACCGGCGCCATCGTGATCGCCGACCAGCCGGGCCACGAGCGGCGGCCCGGCTCGATGGGGCGACCGCTCCCCGGCTTCGAGGTGGCGGTGCTCGCCCGCGGGCCGGACGGGCGGGCCGCGGTGGCCGAGGACGGCTCCGTGCGAGCGGTCGACCCCGGTGCGGCCGGGGAGCTGGCGCTGCGGCCCGGCTGGCCGTCGATGTTCCGGGCCTACCTCGGCGAGCCCGAGCGCTATGCGGCGTGCTTCGCCGGCGGCTGGTACCTGACCGGCGACGTCGTGCGCCGTGACGCCGACGGGTGGCTGTGGTTCGTGGGGCGGGCCGACGACGTCATCACCTCCGCCGGGCACCTCATCGGGCCGGTGGAGGTGGAGCGCACCCTGCGCCAGCACCCGGCGGTGCTCGACGCCGGGGTGGTGGGCGTCCCCGACGAGGTGGCGGGGGAGGTGGTCACGGCGTTCGTGGTCCTGCGCCCCGGGGAGGCGCCCACCGACGAGCTCGTCCTCGACGTGCTGGCCTTCGCTCGCCGGCACCTCGGGCCCGCCGTCGCCCCCCGCCGGATCGAGGTGGTGGGCGAGCTGCCGGTCACCCGCAGCGGCAAGATCGTGCGACGGCTCCTCCGGGCCCGGGCTCGGGGGCAGCCCCTGGGAGCGCACCCGACCGTGGAGGCACCATGACCGGACCCGACGACCCGCGGCTCGCCGAGGCCCGAGCCCTCCTGGCCCAGCTCCTGCGGCGCATCGCGCCGGAGGTCGACCTCGACGCGGTCGACCCCGACGCGCCGATCCAGGAGGAGCTGGAGCTCGACTCCATGGACTTCCTCAACCTGATGGCCGCCCTGCACGAGGCGACCGGCATCGAGGTCCCCGAGCGGGACTACCCCCACCTCGGGACGGTGAACGGGTTCGTCGCCTACGTGGCCGCCGCCTCCGGCGGCTGAGCTCGCCGCCGGGCCGCCGCGGCGCGGGCCCGCACCCGGCTGCGGCGCCGGGGCGGCACGCCGAGCGCAGCGGGGGCGCGGTGCACGGCCGGTCGAGCGGCGTCGACGGGCTGGCCGAGCACCTGGCGGTACAGGTCGAGGTGGTCGGCGACCATGCGCCCGGTGCTGAACCGCTCGACCGCCCGGACCCGGCACGCGGCCCGGTCGATCGACCCGATGTCGAGGAGCGCCCGAGCGATGTCGTCCTCGTCGAGGCACCGGTAGCCGGTGACCCCGTCCTCGATGAGCTCGCGCGCCGCCCCCTCGGGGAACCCCACCACGGGCGTGCCGCAGAGCATCGCCTCGATCATCACCAAGCCGAACGGCTCGTTCCAGCGGATCGGGTTCACGAGCGCCATCGCGCCCTGCAGGAGCTCGACCTTCGCGTCGTGGCCCACCTCGCCGAGGAACACGGCGTCGGGGCCGAGGAGCGGCTCGACGTGCTCCTCGAAGAACGCCCGCTCGGCCGGTTCGGCCACCTTGGCGGCCAGGCGGATCGGGATCCCGGCCTTGCGGGCGGCGAGGATCGCCCGGTGCGGGCCCTTCTCCTCGCACATGCGCCCGAGGAAGGCCACGTAGCCGCCGTCGCCTCGCCCCACCGGGTACCGGGACGGGTCGAGCCCGTGGTGGATCACCCGGCCCACCACCCCAGGCGGCGCGGTCGCGGCGTGGGCGTGGGAGATCCCCACGACGGTGACGCCCATCCGGTGCACCCGGCTGAAGTGGGCGGCCATGCGGGGGATGAACGGGCCGTGGTTGGTCGTCACGATGGGCACGGGAAGGTTCCGCTTGCGGGCCCAGTGGGGGCCCAGGATCGTGTGGTCGTGGACGAGGTCGACGCCGGCGTCCAGGAGGAACCCGTAGGCGGCCTCGACGTGCTCGAGCTCGGGGCGGGGGCGGAACCCGGTGCCCAGCGCGCGCGGGTGGTGCCAGCCGCGGTGGACCGGGCTGGTCGAGTCCCCCGTCGCGAAGAGCGACACCTGCACCCCGGCGGCGACGAGACCGACGGCGAGCTCGCCGACGACCAGCTCCGTGCCCCCGTACTCCGGCGGTGGCGTGGCCACCCACGGCGGGGCGATCAGCCCGATGTGCACCTCACACCTCCGTTGTCGGTTCCAGCAGGTCGGCGAGGGGAGGTCGAGGTCGCCCGACGACCTCGAACCCCTCCACGCCGGAGATCTCCACGTGCCCGGACTCGTCGACGTCGACGCCGATCTCGTGGTCGCCGACGGTGATCCCCTCCACCCGGAGGCGACGGATCCGCGGTGGCAGCTGCGGGTTCACCCACACCCGGTTGCGGACGGCCCACGGGTCGAACCCGAGGATCGCCCGAAGCCACAGGAGCGGGCTGGCCGACGCCCACGCCTGCGGTGAGCACGAGGTGGGGTAGGCGGCCGGCGTGCGCACGCGGTCGCGGTCGAAGCCGGCGAACAGCTCTGGCAGCTGGCCCCCGTGGACGGCGGCCGCGTCGAGCTGCGCGCTGATCACGCGGTGCGCCTCCTCGACGAAGCCGTAGCGCATGAGCCCGGCCGCGGTCAGCGCGTTGTCGTGCGGCCACACGGACCCGTTGTGGTAGCTCACCGGGTTGAAGGCCGGCATCGACCGGGCCAGCGTGCGCACCCCCCAGCCGCTGAACAGGTCGTCGCCCACGAGGTGGGCGGCCACCTGGGCGGCCCGCTCCTCGGGGACGATGCCGGTCCACAGGCAGTGCCCCATGTTCGACGCCAGCGCCTCCACCGGCCGCTTGTCGCGGTCGAGGGCCATGGCGTACCAGCCGCGGTCCTCGAGCCAGAACGCCTCGTCGAAGCGGGCCTTGAGCGCGGCCGCCTTGTCCCGGTACCGCTCGAAGGTGGGCTGGTCGCCGGCCTCGAGGGCCAGGTGGGCCCGAGCCAGGTAGGCGCCGTAGACGTAGCCCTGCACCTCCGCGAGGGCGATCGGCGGCTCGGCCAGCGCGCCGTCGAGGTGGCGCACGGCGTCCCAGGAGTCCTTCCACCCCTGGTTGACGAGGCCCCGCGGGTTGAGGCGCTGGTACTCGACGAACCCGTCGCCGTCGCGGTCGCCCCGCTCCTCGATCCAGGCCAGCGCCCGGTCGGCCGCCGGGAGCAGCCGCTCGAGGATCTCGTCGTCGGGATCCCACCGGCGCAGCTCGCCGAGGAGCATCACGAACAGCGGGGTGGCGTCGACGGTCCCGTAGTAGGCGTCGCCGCCGCCGAGGGCCAGGCCCGCGGTCTTCCCGAACCGCAGCTCGTGGACGATCTTCCCCGGCTCCTCCTCGGTGCGGGGGTCGTCGTCGGTGCCCTGCCATCGGGCCAGGGTCTCCAGCACGCCTCGGGCCAGCGTGTGGTCCGCGATCAGCGTCATCCAGGCGGTGAGCAGCGAGTCCCGGCCGAACACGGTCATGAACCAGGGCGCGCCGGCGGCCAGGACCGGCCGCTCCGGGTGCTCGGGATCGAAGATCCGCAGCGCCCCGAGGTCGGCCCGGGTCTGCTCGATGGCCTGGATGAGCGCCTGGTCGTCGGTGATGACGGTCGGCATCGCGGCCCGCCACTCACCGAGCCGCCGCAGCGGCAGCGCGGCGTCGTCGTCGCCCTGGCAGCGGAACCGCAGGTCGAGCTCGCCGCCGCCGACGAGCACCGCCACCTCGAGGCACGTCGACCACGCTTCGCCGGGGCCCAGCTCGAGGTGCCACACGAGGCTGTCCTCCCGCCAGGTGGCCGGCGCGGACGAGCGGACCTCCACGGCCCGACCGCTCCGATCGGCCCGGTCGAGGAGGCGGATCGTGCCGGCGCTGGTGGCCATCACCTCGACCTCGCCCCGACCCTCGACACGGCCCTCCTTCACCGCGAACACGTCAGCGAAGTCGGCGTGGCAGCGCAGCACCAGCGTCACCGGCGCCCGGGTGAGGCCGTGGTTCTCGACCTCCACCTCCTCGCGCATCCCGTTGCCGATCCGCCGACGTCGATGGACGACGAGGTCGGCGTCGGCGTGCCCGGGGGAGGGCCGGCCCCGGCCCACGAAGGTGGCCGTGAACGGGTCCTCCTCGTCCACGGCGAGGGGCTCGACCCGATGGTCGTTGAGCCGCAGCTCCCAAACCGACAGGACCCGGCGGTCGAGGACGAACAGCCCGTCGGGCAGGTCCTCGGTGATGTCGCCGGCCCGGCCGGAGAGGCAGAAGGTCTGGCCCTCGACCAGCGTGACCCGCCCGGCGAGGTGGCCGAGCGACGTGACGGGCGACGTTCCTTCGAAGGGTGACCAGTCGTCGATCACGGTCTGCGCAGCTGCCCCTCTCATCCACGGGCTCCCGCCCGATCCGGCAGTTGACCGGCTCCAATTCTGGAAGCGTCGCGCCCGGCCGACAACGGGGCGAAGGTCCCCTCGTCCGGGGTCGGGCGGGCCCGCTGGCGGCGGGCCCGGGCCAGGCGCCGCACCCGTGCGGCGCGCCGGCTCCGGGCGTGGCGCGCCGCCTCGTGCAGCACCCTGGCCGGGTCGTGGCCGGTGACGTCCACCTCCCCGGGGCGGAGCTCGCCGTCCCCGCCGCGGCGGTCGACGAGCACCGGCACCTCGGGGTGGAGCCGGGCGTGGGCGTCGCGCAGGGCGTCCCAGGCGGCGCTCTCCCCGGGCCGGTTGAGGAGCACGGCGTCGGCGCCCTCGGCGAGGGGGCACGGCTCGCCCCGAGCTGCCGGGCAGCGGTTGGCCGGTGCCTCAGGCCCGGGGCAGCCGAGGACCTGCACCCCGGCCCGGGCGGCGGCGGTGGCGCCCCGCCAGCTCCCGCCGCAGCCCTCGACGAGCAGGCGGGGGGCGTCGTGCCGCCTCGGCCAGCGCAGCCGCCCCCGGCCCTCGGTGGGCACGAGGAGGCGCACGACCGACGGCTCGTCCTGGGGCATCAGGGCGTAGCCCCGGCTGCGCAGGAGCGACAGCATCGCCAGGTTGGAGCACAGCACGTCGGCCTCGAGGCCGGTGACGCCGGCGTCGGCGGCCGCCTCGAGGAGGCAGTCGAGCAGGTACGGCCCGAGCCACCCCCGCCACGCCCGGTCGATCGTGATGGCCAGCTCCCCGTTGCCGTTGGCGAGGAGCTCGTAGCCCGCCTCGCCGACCACCTGCGCGGGGCCGTCGCCGTCGCGCACGGTGGCCACGAGGCCCCGCCCGCCGCGGTCCTCGATCGAGGCCAGGCGCTCGACGAACGAGCGCGGCGGACGGTAGATCGAGAAGAACCGGCGGTATCGGGCGTCGTCGTCGAGCCCGGCGTAGAGGGCGGCCAGGCCGTCGACGTCGTCGGCGCCCACCGGCCGGACCCCGAGGACCCGGCCGTCGGGGAGCGTGACGAGGCGCGCGCCGGCAGCCATGCCCTGATCGTCCGCGCCGAGCGGGGCCGGGGCCAGAGGCGAAGGTCACCTCCCGCCGGTACGGTCAGCGGGGCCGGACGCGGACCTTCTCCCGCACGGCCGGGGCCCGGGCCGGCCAGCCGAGCTCGTGCTGGATCCGGCGGCGGAGGGCGTCGGCGGCCACGGGCTCGCCGTGGACGACGCTGACCGCCTCGGGGGGCTCCGGGGCGGACTTCAGCCACGAGATCAGCCCGTCGCTGTCGGCGTGGGCGGAGAGGCTGTCGAGGTGCACCACCCGGGCCCGGATGGGCACGTCCTCACCGAAGACCCGAAGGCTGCGGGCCCCGTCGAGGAGGGCCTGGCCGCGGGTGCCGGCGGCCTGGTAGCCGGGGAGGACGATCGTGCTGCGGTGGTCGGGTCCCACCTGGCGGAGGTGGTGGAGGACCCGGCCTCCCGTGAGCATCCCGCTGGCGGTGATGACGATCATCGGGCCCCGCCGGGACGTGATCTGCTTCGACTCCTCGACCGAGCGGACGAGCTGCACGCCGTCGGACAGCTCCAGCACCTGGCGGGGGCTGAGGCGGTGCTCGCCGACCGAGGCCAGGAACAGCTCGGTGGCGGTGACCGCCATCGGGCTGTTCACGTAGGTCGGCAGCTCCGGGATCCGGCCGGCGTGGCGCAGCTCGGCCAGCAGGTGGAGCATCGTCTGCGTGCGGCCCACGGCGAAGGCGGGGATGAGCACGATGCCGCCCCGCTCGGCGGTGCTCGTGATCACCTCGGTCAGGATCTGGGCCACGTCCTCGGCCGGGTGGACCCGGTTGCCGTAGGTGGACTCGACCACCACGTGGCACGCCGCGGGCGCGGAGGCCGGGGGCCGCATGACGGGGTCGTCAGCCCGGCCGAGGTCGCCGCTGAAGAGCACGGACGCGCCGCCCTCGTCGAGCCACACCGACGCGGCCCCGAGGATGTGGCCGGCCGGGCTGAACCGGGCCGTGACCCCGCGCACCGGCTGGAACTCCTCGTCGAACGGATGGGACCGGAAGCGGGCCAGCGCCGCCTCGGCGTGGGCCTCCGTGTAGAGCGGGAGCGCCGGGTCGTGGCGGGTGGACCGACGCAGGTTGGCGTAGCGGGCGTCCTCCTCCTGGAGGTAGGCCGCGTCGCGCAGGAGGATGCGGGCCAGCGCCGTGGTGGACGGCGTGCACCAGATCGGTCCCCGGAACCCGTCGCGGACCAGGGCGGGGAGGTAGCCGCTGTGGTCGATGTGGGCGTGGGTGAGCAGCACCGCCTCGATCGAGGCCGGGTCCACCGGGAACGTCGCCCAGTTCAGCTCCCGGAGGCGCTTCAGGCCCTGGAAGAGGCCGCAGTCGACGAGCAGCCGGCCCCCGCCGGCGTCGACGAGGAACCGGGAGCCGGTGACGGTCTCCGCTGCGCCGAGGAAGGTGAGCTCCACGACCTGAGCATGCGCGGTCGCGGCCGCGACGGTCAGGGCCGGAGGTCCCGACCTGGCAGAGCCTCACCGCACGATCGCGCCGTCAGGAGAGCTTGGTGAACATGCGCTGCACGGTGGCGAGGTCGTAGCCCTCTGCGGCGGAGCGGTCGGGGTCCTCGAGGCACCAGGTGAGCCCGGCGGCGATCAGGTTGAACCCCACCTGCTCGAGCGCCTTGTTGGCGGCCGTCAGCTGGGTGACGATCTCCCGGCAGTCCCGCCCGTCCTGCAGCATCTGCTGCAGGCCGCGCACTTGGCCCTCCACCCGGCGCAGCCGGCGAACCAGGTCGGCGACGGTCTCCTCGGGAAGCTCCATGGCGACCAGCCTAGCGTACCCCTAGGGGTATCCCCGCCCGGGCGGTCACGTGAGCCGGTCGCGCACCTGGCGAGCGATCTCCAGGTCCTCTCGCGCCGTGACCACCACCGTGCGGGCCGCGGCCCCCGGGGCGGAGAGGTCGGCGTCCCCGGTGGCGTCGTCGTTGGCGGCCGGGTCGATCGCCACGCCGAGGTGGCCGAGGCGGGCCGCCACCTCGGCCCGGACCAGCGGGGCGCGCTCGCCGATCCCGGCGGTGAACACGAGCAGGTCGAGCCCGCCCAGGGACGCCGCCATCGCGCCGATCTCGCGCACGAGCCGGTGGAGCATCACGTCGAGGGCCAGGCGGGCTCGCTCGTCGCCCCGCTGGATGCCGGCCAGCACGGCCCGCAGGTCACCGTCGGTGCCGGACAGGCCAGCCAGGCCCGATCGCCGCGTGAGGCCGTCCTCCACCTCGGCGGCGGTGAGCGGCGTGTGCTCGAGGAGCCACAGCACGAGGCCGGGGTCGACGGTGCCGGACCGGGTGCCCATCACGAGGCCCTCGAGCGGCGTGAACCCCATCGTGGTGTCGACGGAGCGCCCGTCGAGCACCGCGCACAGCGACGCGCCGCTGCCCAGGTGGCAGACCACGGTGCGCCGCCCCTCCACGCCGGCCACCACCGGTCCCCGCCGGGCCGACCAGCTGTGGGAGAGGCCGTGGAAGCCGTACCGCTGCAGGCCCCAGCGCGCTCGCCACGCCTCGGGCAGCGCGTAGGTGCGGGCCGCCGCTGGCATCGTGGCGTGGAAGGCGGTGTCGAAGCAGGC
>DATGRC010000306.1:0-9979 GCA_035303865.1 Acidimicrobiales bacterium | reverse complement strand
AGGTCGGCGATCAGGTCGAGCAGCGGTGCCCCGGCGGCCAGGTGGACCTGGCGACGGGCTCGGACGGTGAGGCGGGCCGGAGGTTCGGCCTCGCCGACGACGACGAGCAGGTCCATGTACCGGGACGCTATCGACGGAACGCGCCACCCACGCCCGGGGTCGGTCAGCGCACGAGCAGCGACAGGGCGGGGACGGTGACGAGCGCGAGCAGGAGCCCGGCGCCCACCACGGTGGCGGCGAGGTCGCCGTCGAGGTCCGACTGCCCGGCGACCACCCCGGCCGTGACCATCGGCGGCATCCCCGCCTCGAGGACCGACGCCGACCACGCCGGGTCGTCGAGCCCACCGGCGACCGCCGCGGCGGCCAGCAGGGCCAGCGGCATCAGCCCCATCTTGATGCCGAGGCACCAGCGGGCCGCCCGGCGGCCGTGGTCGCTCAGCGCCAGGCGGAAGCGGAGCCCGACCGTGAGCATGGCCAGGGGCCCGACCAGCTGGCCGACCGCGCCGAGCCCGTCGACGAGGCCGTCGGGCAGCTCCACGGCGCGGAGCGCGAACGACGCCAGCACGGCGAGGAACGGCGGGAAGCGCAGGAGCCGGCCGGCGATCGGCTGCCAGCCGGGTTCACCGTGACCCCAGCGGGCGGCGACGACCGAGCCGTAGACGGCGAGGCCGAGGAAGCTGCCCAGCTGGTCGAAGGCGAGCGCGCGGTCGCGGGCGGCGTCGCCCAGCAGCGCCTCCACCATCGCCAGGCCGAGGAAGGTCGTGTTCCCGAGGGGCGTGACGAGCAGCAGCGTGCCGGTGGTGACCCGGTCCCACGCGAAGCGCCGAGCGGCGACCACGACCGCCACCACCGCCACCGCGGCGGCGCCCCACGCCGCGGCCACCGGCACCACGAGGTCGGCGCCCAGCTCCAGCTCGGGCAGCCGGGCGAGGATCAGCGCGGGGAGGGTGACCCCGACGACGGCCCGGTCGAGCGGTTCGACGAGCGCGGTCGCCGGCGGGATCCACCGCTGCAGCAGGAGCCCGAGGGCGAAGCAGGCGAGGACGACGGCCAGCACGGCCGGTCAGCCTCGCGGCCGGTCCGCGCCCGGAGCCACCCGGGGCCGTCGCCTACCAGCCGCGGAAGGTGGGGTCGCGGCGCTCCGCGAAGGCGGCGAGGCCCTCCTGGGCGTCGGCCGTGCCGGTCACCATCTCCTGGGCCAGCGCCTCCTCCTCGAACGCGGTCTGGCGGCTCGACTCGGTGCTGCGGTTCACGAGCCACTTGGCCATGCCGAGCGCCTTGGTAGGGGCGGCGGCCAGGCGGTCCGTGAGGTCGGCCACGGCGGCGTCGAGCTCGGCGGCCGGCACCACCCGGTTGGCGATGCCCCACCGCTCGCAGTCGGCGGCCGACAGCGGCTCCCCGAAGAAGAGCAGCTCCTTGGCCCGCTGCGGTCCGACGATGCGGGGCAGGAGGTAGGCGGCGCCGGCGTCGGGCATGATCCCGCGCTTCACGAATACCTCGACGAGCCGGGCGGTGTCGGCCATGACGACGAGGTCGCACGCCAGCACGAGGTTGGCGCCGCCGCCGGCCGCGGTGCCGTTGACCCGGGCCACCACCGGCTTCTCGCAGTCGAGGATGGCGGCGACGAGGCGCTGCCAGCCCCGGCGGATCATCCGGGCCACGTCGCCGTGGGCCCGCTCGGGTGCGTCGGCGGGCCGGGGCGGCTCCGGCTGGGGTGTGCCGCCGAGCCCGGCGCCGGTGCAGAAGTGCCGGTCGCCGGCGCCGGTGAGGACGATCGCCCGCACGCCGAGCGTGGCCGACAGCTCCTCGATCGTGGTGGTGAGGTGGTCGCGCATCGCCGCGGTGAGGGAGTTGCCGGCGGCGGGGCGGTCGATCGTGATCCGGGCCACCCCGGCGTCGTCCACCTCGAGCCGCACGAGGTCGGTCACGGGCGGGTCCTCGGCCATGGCCGCGCAGCGTACCGTCGCCGTCGCCGCGGCCTGACGACCCATCAGGTCAGCGTGGGCTCCAGCCGGCCGGCGAGGTCCTGGACCAGTCGAGCCACCTCCGCCGCGCAGGCGGCGAACACGTCGGCCTCACCGCCGCCGGGGTCGACCACCTCCTCCCACGGCTCGAGCGCCACCGTGTCGAGCGCCAGCGCGGCGAGCCGCTCGGCCAGCGGGGCCGGGCCGGCCGGCAGGTCGCGCGCGAGGCGGCGCAGCGTGGCGGTGCGGGGCGCCGCGAGCGGGTGGGTGCGTCGCACCCACTCGACGTGCTCGGGGGCGAGCCCGACGACGAGATCGGCGTGGTCCAGCGCGGCGGCGTCGGCCTGCCGGCTCCGGTGCGGCGGCGGGGCCAGCCCGACCTGCTCGAGCGCGGCCCGGGTGCGCCAGCTCATCGGCTGGCCCTCGACGACGAGCGTGCCGGCGGTGGCGACGTGCCAGTGGGGGAGGTGGGCGGCGAGCGCGGCACCGGCCATGACCGACCGGGCCGCGTTGCCCGTGCACAGGAACAGGACCGACGCGCTCACCCGGCGCCTCCTCAGAAGGCCAGGCGGGCCCGAATCGGCAGGTGGTCGGACCCGAGGTGCGGGCCGACCTGCCCGCCGAGGCAGGCCACCGAGTCGGTGACGAGCACGTGGTCGATCTGGTGCTGCGGGCGGTGGGCGGGCCACGTCTTGCCCCGCACGACGCGCCGCCACCCCTTCGGCACCATCCGGTCGATGCTCCACCCCCACATGTTCATGTCGCCGACGAGCACGCCGGGCTCGTCGGCGGGCGGCAGCGTGCGGCGCAGCCCCCGGGTGCTCAGGTGGGCGCCGAACTCGAGGTGGGGGAGGTGGGTGCCCCGCACGTGCAGCGACGCTCCCTCCACCTGCACCTCGAGGGCGAGCACGGCCCGGTCCACCGGGTCGAGCACGAGGTGGGGGAGCGGGATCACCGACGCGGCCCGCACCGGCACCCGCGACAGCGCGGCCAGGTGCCAGCCCCCGGTGCCGCCGCGGTGCGTGGCCCGCCCGTCGATCGACGGGCGGCCGTCGGGGTGGATCGTGCTGCGGGCCAGCGAGGTGTCGCAGGCGACCACCATGTCGAGCGCATCAGCCACCCGCTGGTGGTCGGACTCGCCGTCGTCGGGCGCCCAGCACTCCTGCAGCACGAGCACGTCGGCGTCGAGCTGCCGGCAGGCCTCGACGACGTCGAAGGGCGGGAACCCCTCCTTGCGCGACCCGCGGCCCCAGTGGACGTTGAACGACGCGATCGTCAGCTCGGGCACGGTCCCTCTCGATCCAGCGCCTCGATGTGGCCGGGCAGCTCGCGGATCGACCCGAGCACGGCGAACGCGCGGTCCGGGTCCGGCTCCACCTCCTCCAGCGCCCAGGTGACGTGGTAGGGGATGTGCACGGCGTGGCCGCCGAGGGCCAGCACCGGGAGCACGTCGCTGCGCACCGAGTTGCCGACCATCACGAACGTCGCCGGGTCGATCCCGTGCCGCTCGAGGATCCGCCGGTAGGTGCGCTCGTCCTTCTCCGACACCACCTCCGCCTGCCAGAGCAGGTGGTCGAGCCCGGACCGGGCGATCTTCGACTCCTGGTGGAGGAGGTCGCCCTTCGTGATGATCATCACCCGGTACCGGTCCGTGAGGGCGTCGACGGCCTCGGCCACGCCGTCGAGGAGCTGCACGGGGTGGTCCATGAGCACCCGGCCCAGGTCGAGGATCGCCTGCAGGCGGCTGGCCGGGATGTCGCCGTCGGTGACCTCGATGGCGGTCTCGACGAGCGACAGCGTGAACGCCTTCACCCCGTAGCCGAAGGTGGGGAGGTTCCGGCGTTCCACCTCGAGGAGGAGCGCGTCGAGGTGGGCCTCGTCGACGTCCACGTACGGCGCCACCAGCTCCCGGAATCGGGCCTGGGTGTCGACGAACAGCTGCTCGCTGTGCCAGAGCGTGTCGTCGCCGTCGAGGGCGATGACCTCGATCATCCCGGGTGGGCGGCGGTCCACGCCGCGGCTCGGCGCCCGAGCTCGGTGCTCGGCGGGCCCCCGACGAAGGGCCACAGCTCCTCGGAGATCCGCCGCCAGTTCGCGGTGGCCTCCAGCTGGCCGAAGATCGCGTAGAGCCCGAGGTTGATGCGCTGGATGATCACGAAGGCGGGCGGCACGTTGGCCGCCTTCATGATCGGGCCGTACGGGCCGTTGGCGTCGAAGAACCGGCGGACCGTCTCGGAGGAGTACTCGGGCGTGATCGTGCGGACCTCGTCGCGCATGACGAAGTCGTAGAAGTGCCCGAAGTAGTCCTCGACCTCCTCGTCGGTGAACGGCAGGCCGGGCTTCAGGAACCCGATCTCCTCGACGGTGTCGCGGTACGAGCGGATGTCGCGGTCGAGGACCATCGTCTTGATCATCCGCTCGAGCACGGCGACGTCGTCGGGCTCGAAGCGCTTCACGAGCCCGAAGTCGAGGAACGTGACCTGTCCGCCCGGGCGGAACAGGTAGTTGCCGGGGTGGGGGTCCCCGTTGAACGCGTGGAGCCGGTAGAGGCTGCCGAACACGAAGCGGAAGATCGCCTCGGCGGCGAGGTCCTTCTCCTCCTGGCTCCAGGTGAGCAGCTCCGAGAACGGGACGCCCTGGGCCAGCTCGGTGGTGAGCACCCGCTCGGTGGTGAGCTCGTCCACCACCGCGGGCACGTGGATGAACGGGTGGCCCCGGTAGAAGTCGGCGAAGAGCCGCTGGTTGTCGGCCTCGAGGCGGTAGTCGAGCTCCTCGACGAGCCGGAGCTTGAGCTCCTCGACGAGCGGCTCGGGCTCGAGGCCCGGGAAGAGCATCCCGATGGCCCCGAACAGCAGGCCGGCGTTGCCGAGGTCGGCCCGGATCGCCTCGCCGACGCCGGGGTACTGCACCTTCACGGCCACGGCCCGCTCGTCGCGGGTGATGGCCCGGTGGACCTGCCCGATCGACGCCGACGCGATCGGCTCCGGGTCCCACTCCAGGAACACCTGCTCGGGCGGGCCGCCGAGCTCCTCCTCCACCACCTGGGCGGCCAGCTCGGCGCTCATCGGCGGGGCGTTGGACTGCAGGTCGGCGAGCACCTCGCGCACGTGCTCGGGCAGCCCCTGGTCGAGGTAGCTGGCCATCTGGCCGAGCTTCATCATGGCGCCCTTCATGTTCCCGAGCGCCTCGGTGATCGCCTCGGCCGTCTGCAGCTCGAAGCGGTGGTCGAGCTCGGCGTGTCGGTCGGCCGACGCGAACACCTTGCGGGCCCGGTGCAGCGCGTACTGCCCGCCGGCCTTGGCGCCGATCCCGGCCATCGCCGCGCTGCGAGCGGCGCGGGAGGTGACCTCGATCGGGGCGCCCGGTGCGTCCCCGCCGCCCGCCCGGCGGCGGGCCGCCTGGACCGCGGTCACGCCGGCGGTGGCCGCCAAGACCACCCCGAGCAGCGTGCGCGTCCGTCCCCAGCGTCGGGCCATGCGGCGAGCGTACGTCGGGCCGCCTCGCCTCACGCCAGCCGATCGGCCCGTCGCGCTTGGCTACGGTCGGGCGCCGATGAGCGACGTCGACTCGATCAACCTGGCCCTGCTCGCCTTCCGCTGCTGCGTGGGCGCGGTGATGCTGGCCCACGGGATCAACCACATCTTCGGCGGGGGCAAGATCGAGGGCACCGGCCGCTGGTTCGAGAGCCTCGGCATGACGCCGGGCCGCCTCCACGCCTGGCTGGCCAGCCTCACCGAGGTGGTCGGCGGGGCGATGCTCGTCCTCGGGCTGCTCATGCCGCTCGCCGGCGCCGCGGTGATCGGGGTGATGCTCGTGGCCTGGATCACCAACCACCGGGGCAACGGGTTCTTCATCTTCCGGCCCGGGGAGGGCTGGGAGTACGTGATGACCCTCGCGTTCTGCGGCCTGGCCCTCGCCGTCGTGGGCGCCGGCGAGTGGTCCCTCGACCACGCCCTCGACCTGCGCGACGACCTCGAGGGCGCGACCGGCCTCGTGATCGCGCTCGTGGCCGGCGTGGGCGGCGCCGCCGCGCTCCTGGCCGGCTTCTGGCGCCCGCCGGCCAAGCCCGCCGAGTAGCCGGGCGGGGATCAGCCCGCGGCGTCCAGGAAGGCGTCGACCTCGGCCGGACTGCGCAGGAAGGCGAACCGCAGATGGGCGTGGGCCGGGTCGGTCGCGGCGGCGGCGTAGCGTGCCCGGCTCCGCCCGTGCGTGGTCCACGCCCAGCGGATGACGTTGCGCTCCGGGTCCCAGCGCCACAGGTTCGACAGCGGCTCGCGGTTGCCGTTCCACAGCTCCTCGCGGGTCACCACCCGCCGCAGCGTGCGGGCGACGACCCGGCGCATCACGAGCCCCTTCGGCAGGTCCAGCACCACGACCGTGTCGGCCCGGGGCCACACGACGGTGCCCTGCACCTCCGAGTAGTTGCCGCACGCCACCCATCCATCCGGGGCGGCGTCGAGTGCCGCGGCGGTGCGGGCCCGGAAGTCGTCGGGCGGCAGCGGGGTCCAGCCCGGCTGGTGGTAGATGGCGTCGAGCTCGACGTGGACGAGCCCCAGCCGCTCGGCGAGGGCGCGGGCGACCGTGGTCTTGCCGGACCCCGAGCAGCCCACCACCGACACGCGCCGCACCTCGACAGCATGGGGCACGAGCGCGGCGCCGCGTCGAGCGGTTCGGTCGGTCAGGCGATGGCGCCGGCGGCGCGGAGGCGGGCGAGGTCGTCGTCGCCCAGGCCCAGCTCGGCCCGCAGCACCTCGTCGGTGTGCTCGCCGAGCCAGGGCACCCGCGTCTCGGGGCCCTCGGCCACGCCGGTCATCTTCACCGGGTTGCCCGGCACGAGCACCGGCTGCTCGACGCCGTCGGTGCGGGGCACCTCGACGAGCATCGACCGGGCGGCGAGGTGCGGGTCGCGCACCACCTCCTCGTCGGTGAAGCACGGCCCGGCCGCGATGCCGGCTGCCGACAGGGCCTCGCACGCCTCGACGCGGGTCTTGTCGGCCGCCCACGCGTCGACCGCGGGCCGGATCACGTCGTCGAGGTGGTCCACCCAGCCCTGGCGGTCGGCGAAGCGCTCGTCGCCCACCCACTCGGGGTGCCCCACCGCCTCGGCCAGCGCGGCGAACTGCGGCTCCCGGCCCACCTGCACGATGAACCAGCCGTCGGCGGCCCGGAACCCGTCCATGATGAGCGGGGCCAGCTCCCCGCCCCGCAGCCCGAGCGACCAGAACGTGGCCACGATGTCGGTCATCGCCACCACCGAGTCGAACATCGCGATGTCGACGTGCTGCCCGTGTCCGGTGGCGTCGCGGTGGCGCAGCGCGGCGAGGACCCCGATCACCGCGAACAGCCCGGAGGCGATGTCGCCGAGCGCCCCGACCGGCGCCACGAGCGGCGGGTCGTCGCCCCGGCGCTTCAGCTCGTAGATGCCCGACATCGCCTCGACGATCGGCGCGAACGCCGGCCACCCGTCGTAGGGCGAGGGCACGGTGCTCCCGAAGCCGCTCACCGACACGTAGATCACCGACGGGTGCACGGCCCGGACGTCGTCGTACCCGAGCCCGAGGCGGGCCATCGCCCCGGCCCGGCTGTTCTCGGCCACCACGTCGAAGCGGGGGGCCAGGTCGAGCACGAGCCGACGCCCCTCCTCGGACTTCAGGTCCACGCAGATGCTGCGCTTGCCGAGGTTGTTGCGCAGGAACGTGGCCCCCACCGGGCGTCCCTGCGGGTCGAGCATCGCCGGCTGGCTGCCCCGCCCGAGGTCGCCGCCTCGGGGGTGCTCCACCTTCACCACCTCGGCGCCGAGGCGGGCCAGCAGCTGGGTGGCGTAGGGGAGGGCCTGCATCTGCTCGAGGGCCAGGACCCGAACCCCGTCGAGCGGCTTGCCGTTCCCGGCGGCTGCGGCGTTGGCGATGTCACCCAGGCGCATGCGCTGACGGTACGTCAGATGTGACGGTCCGTCAGATCTCCACGTACGCTCGTCCCATGGCCAGGGGGATCCTCGCCGCCGCGGGCTACCTGCCCCATCGGCGACTCGACCGCGCCACCATCGCCGCGGTGGCCGGCGGGGGCGGCGGCACCGGCACCCGCACGGTCGCCGCCTACGACGAGGACACCACCACGATGGGCGTCGAGGCGGCCCGCCTGGCCCTCGCCGGCCTCGGGCCGACGGGCGCCGAGCGGGTGGACGGGCTGTGGCTCTCGACCGTGGCCCCGGCCTACGCCGACAAGACCAACGCCACCGCCGTCCACGCCGCCCTGCGCCTGCCTCGGGGCACCCCGGCGTTCGACGCCAACGGCTCGGTGCGCTCGGCGCTGGGCGCGCTGCGGGCCGCGCTCGACGGCGCCGGCACCCAGCTCGTCGTCGCCGCCGACCTGCGCACCGGCCTGGCCGGCGGGAGCGACGAGTCCCAGTTCGGCGACGGCGCCGCCGCCCTCCTCGTCGGCGACGGGGCGGCCGAGGCGCCGCTCCTCGCCGAGCTCGTCGGCGCCGGCAGCGTCACCGAGGAGCTGCTCGACCGCTGGCGCGCCCCCGGCGAGGTGCGCTCGCGCACCTGGGAGGAGCGCTTCGGCGAGACCCGCTACGTGCCCCTCGGCGTGGAGGCCTGGGAGACGGCGCTGACGCAGGCCGGCCTCGTGGCCGACCAGGTCGACCGGGTCGTGATCACCGGCACCCACGCCCGGGCCGCCCGCGCCCTGGCCAGGCAGTTGCGCCTCGGCGAGCGCCTCGTCGACGACCTCGCCGCCACCGTCGGCAACACCGGTGCTGCCCACCCGACGCTGCTCCTCACGTCGACGCTCGAGTCCGCGGTGCCGGGCCAGGTCGTGGCGCTCGTCGCCCTCGCCGACGGGGCCGACGCGCTCCTCTTCCGGGTCACCGACGCCGTGGCCGCCTGGTCGCCCCGCCGGCCGATCGCGGCCCAGGTCCGCGGTGGCGCCCCGATCCCGTACGGCACCTACCTGCGCTGGCGGGGCCTCCTGCCGGTCGAGCCGCCTCGGCGGCCCGAGCCGGCCCGACCGTCGGCTGCCGCCGCGAGCCGCTCGGCCGACTGGAAGTTCGGCTTCGTCGGCTCGGCCGACGAGGGCGGCGAGGTGCACCTGCCGCCGCAGCCGCTCGACCAGACGCCGGTGCCGATGGCCGACGCCTCCGGCACGATCGCCACCTTCACCGTGGACCGCCTGGCCCACTCGCCGAGCCCGCCGGTGGTCTTCGCGGTGGTCGACTTCGACGGCGGCGGCCGCCTGGCGGTGGAGCTCACCGACGTCGACATCGACGAGGTCCGCATCGGCGCCCGGGTGGAGCTCACGTTCCGTCAGCTCTTCACCGCCGACGGCATCCACAACTACTTCTGGAAGGCGCGGCTCGTGCCCGCCGGGGGAGGGGGCTGAGGTGGCGTCGCACGGGATCCGCGACCGCGTGGCCATCGTCGGGATGGGGTGCACGCGCTTCGCCGAGCACTGGGACAAGGGCCTCGACGACCTCCTGCTCGACGCCACCGGCGAGGCGTTCGCGTCGGCCGGGGTGACCAAGGACGACGTCGACGCCTACTGGGTGGGCACGGCCCAGGGCGGGATGAGCGGGATGCTGCTGGCCAAGCCGCTCCAGCTCGAGGGCAAGCCGGTCACCCGCGTCGAGAACATGTGCGCCACCGGCTCCGAAGCCCTCCGCCAGGCGGCCTATGCCGTGGCCTCCGGCGCCTACGACCTGGCCATGGCCGTCGGGGTGGAGAAGGTGAAGGACAGCGGCTACCAGGGCCTCAACGCCTTCCCGGTGCCCACCGACGGCACGCAGCGCACGCTCACCGCGGCCGCGATGTTCTCGATGGTGGCCCCGGCCTACGCCGAGCGCTACGGCGTGCCGATGGACGAGCTGAAGGCCGTCCTCGCCCGCATCGCCTCGAAGAACCACCACAACGGGGCGCGCAACCCGCGGGCCCAGTTCCGCCGGGAGACCTCGGTCGAGCAGATCCTGGCCATGCCGCCGGTGGCCGGCTGCTTGTCCGTCTTCGACTGCGCCGGCG
>DATGRC010000305.1:0-2782 GCA_035303865.1 Acidimicrobiales bacterium | reverse complement strand
CTACTGGATGAACGAGATGCGGCCGCTCGGCTCCAGGACCGCCGCCTTGACCGTGGCCAGGTCGCCGATTCCCTCCTGGCGGGCTGCCTCGAGCAGCTCGGCCATCGGGAGGCGCTCGCTGGCCATCGCCGCCTCGATCGGCTCGCCGTCGCGCAGGAGCAGCACCGGGAGCCCGTCGACCACGTCGGCCACCCGGCGGAAGCGCCACGTGAGGTAGGAGAGCGCGCTCACCCACGCCGCGATCGTGGACACCGCGAGCACGGCCCCAGTGAGCGACATGTCCTCCTGGGTGACGCCCTGCTGGACGACGTCGCCGACGACGATGAGCAGGATCATCTCGAAGGGCGCCATGTCCGCGAGGGTCCGTCGGCGCAGGCCCCGGGTGAGGGCCAGGAGGAAGAGGAACGTGATGCTGGCCCGCAGGACGATCTCCACCTAGTCAGCCCTCCTCACGGCCACACCCGCACGTCGACCGGCACCTCCACCACCACGGCGTCGTCGTCGACCACCGCCACCCGGCCCGACTGGCCCCACTGGCGACCCGGCTCGGTCTTCCAGTCGAACGCGAGGACGAGCTCGTCGCCGGTCGGCGCGTCGAGCTCGAGCACGGTGAGCTCGCCCATCGAGCGCTCGGCGCTCGGCTCGGGGTAGAGGCGCTGGTGGTCGAAGGCGGCCAGGAGGCGGGTCGAGACGGCCACCTCCATCGGCCCCTCGAACCCGCCGGCGCGGCGGACCCGCACCTCGAAGGGGGTGGCCAGGCCGGGCCGGGTGACCGTCGGAGCCGACACCTCGAGCTCGTAGCCGCCGCCGGCAGCAGTCCGGGTGCGCTCGTCGGGCCCGAACACGTCGAGCAGGCCGAGCCCGTCGACCGCGACGGCGGCGAGCAGCAGCGTCAGCGCGACCGTGGTGGCCAGGTGGAGCCGGGAGCGGTGGCCCTGGCCCTCGATCGCCTCGTCAGGGACCGTCGACGGCGGTGGGGGCACGCCCCAGGTGTTCCCCAAGGCGGGCGGTGGCAGACGGTCGGGCGCTCGGCGGGGTCAGGAGGTCATGCCGCCGAGGCCGACGAGGCCCCGGGCCAGCTCGATCTCGCCCATGTGGCGCAGGCCGTGCTGGTAGATCCAGCACTCGATGGCGTCGAGGAGGGTGATGCCCGCCTCGCCGGCCACTCGGGCGCTGTAGGTGCTGGCCACCACCGGCGGCAGCGGGCGGGGGACGACGACGTTCGTGAGGCTGGCCGGGTCGAGCCCCGCCAGCCACGACTCGGTGCGGGCGAACACCGCGTCCATGTACTCGATGAACGCCTCGTAGTCCCCGATGCGCTGGTGGATCATGTCCGAGACCGGGCGCTCCTTGCCGTGGTCGTCGATCGCCATCTGCACCCGGGCCTGCCAGTCGGCGTCCCAGATGAGGCCCTCGCCGCAGAGGATCCCGGCCGAGGTGTCCTGCATGTTCACGTAGTGGAACAGCGAGAACGCGATCGGCAGCACGCCCTCGCGCTCGAAGTGGTTCACGTGCTCGGGTCCCATCGTGGCCGTGGCGTCCTCGTAGAGCGAGTGCATGGCCCGCATCCGGCGGCGGAGGGAGTCGAGCAGGAGGTCCATGCGAGGACCGTAAGTATTGCCATGCAATATGTCAATAGATAGGGTGGGCCGGGTGCGGGCCAGCCAGCGACGCCACCGGGTCATCGACGTCAGCGCCGACCGAGCCTGGGCGGTGATCAGCCGGCCCGAGCTCCTCCACCTGTGGTTCCCCGGGATCGTCGACTGCACGGTCGAGGGGTCGACCCGCACGATCACCACCGGCATGGGGCTCCAGCTGGCCGAGGACCTGCTCACCAACGACCCCCTGCAGCGGCGCTTCCAGTACCGCATCGCCGGGGGCGTGTTCCGCGAGCACCTCGCGTCGATCGACGTGCTGCCGCTCGAGGACGACCGCTGCGTCGTCGTCTACGCCAGCGACGCCGACCCGGCCACGATGGCGATCATCCTCGGCGGCGCCATGGAGGGCGCGCTGGCCGAGCTGGCCCGCCAGCTCGAGTCCGGCGAGGGCCCCGCCGTCGAGGCGGTCGACGGCACCACCCACCCCCGCCCCGAGGAGGCCTGACCGTGGGTCGCAAGATCCTCTTCGTCACCACCGACCAGCAGCGCTACGACACCCTCGGCTGCAACGGCGGGATCGTCGGGCGCACGCCGGTGATCGACGGCCTCGCCGCCGCCGGCATCCGCTACGAGCGGGCCGTGCCCCAGTCCGTGGTGTGCATGCCGTCGCGCTCGACGATGCTCACCGGCCAGCACCCGAGCACCCACGGCGTGTGGATGAACGGCGTGGCCCTGCCCGTCGACGCCCCCTCGGTGGCGGCCGAGCTGCACCGGGCCGGGTACCGCACGGCGCTCGTCGGCAAGCCCCACTTCGAGCCGTTCCTCGACCCCTTCGGGCGCTTCACCGAGAACCGCCTGGCCCGCGACGGGGTGTCCACGGTGCCCTCGCCGTGGCACGACGGCAGCGTGGGGCCCCACCGGGGCTTCGAGCACTACGAGCTCGCCACCCACAGCCCGATGGGGGGCCTGCACTACGCCCGGTTCATCCAGTCGCAGCACCCGGAGGCGGCGGCCGGCTTCTACGCCGTGCTCGACCGCGACCTCGAGGTGAACGCCGAGGGCGGCGGCGACACCGGCGCGCCGCAGGTGAAGGACAACCCGGTGCCGCGGGAGCTGTACCACACCGACTGGGTGGCCGACCGCACGATCGCGTGGCTCGACGGGCTCGACCCCGACGACGACTG
>DATGRC010000304.1:0-11381 GCA_035303865.1 Acidimicrobiales bacterium | reverse complement strand
CCGAAGGCCAGGGCGGCGTGCTGAGCGACACCGAGGTGGTGCCGATGGTGCCCGACGGCGGCGCCGACGGCGACCGCTACCGCTACGTGGGCCGCTTCGCCTGCGACCGGGCTGGCCGCTACGGCGTCACCGTGCGGGTGGTGCCCCGCCACGCCGACCTGGTCACCCCCGCCGAGCTGGGCCGGGTGGCCTGGGCCGGCGACCCCGACGCCGCGTAGCCCACCCCGCCGGCGGCCCGCCGCGGCGGGCCTACTTGCCGGAGAAGGTGGCCTTCCCGGGGCCGTGCTCCAGGAAGGACTGCACGCCGGCGTTGGCGTCGTCGGTGGTGAACACCTCGGCGAAGAGCTGCTGCTCGAGGTCGAGGCCGCCGTTCAGGGTGATGTCGAGGCCCCGGTCGATGGCCCGCTTGGCCAGGCCCTGGGCCACGACGGCGCCGCGGGCCAGCTCGGCGGCCCGCTCGATGGCCCGATCGAGCTCGGTGCCGGCCTCGACCACCTCGTCGACGAGGCCGATGGCCAGCGCCTCGTCGGCTCGCACCTGGCGGCCGGTGAAGATCAGGTCCTTCGCCTTGGCCGGACCGATGAGCCGGGGCAGGCGCTGCGTGCCGCCGCCACCGGGGATGATGCCGAGGAGGATCTCCGGCTGGCCGAGCTTCGCCTTGTCGCTGGCGATGCGGAAGTCGCAGGCCAGGGCCAGCTCGCAGCCGCCGCCGAGGGCGTAGCCGGAGATGGCGGCGATCGTGGCGCGGGGGATGTCGGCGACGGCGTTGAGGGCCCGCAGGAAGTGCTGTCCGAGGGCCTCGGCCTCGCTCCGGGAGATGACCCGGCTCGGGTCGTCGGGGGCCCGGAACTCCGAGATCTCGGCGCCCGCCGCGAAGATCCGCTCGCCGCCGGTGACCACGACGGCTCCGGGCGGGTCGTCCTGGAGGACCAGGGCCGCGGCCTCCAGCTGGCGGAGCAGCTCGGTGGAGAGCGCGTTCACCTTGCCGTGCTGCAGGCGGAGGACCGCCACCCCGTCGGGACGGCGCTCGACGTGGACGAGAGCTTCGGGCATGGCCGGCGACGCTACCCCGATCGGGCCGTCGACCCGAACCCGCTCACCCGTCGAGGAGCTGCTCGGCGGCCGTCCACGGGTCGATGGCCCGGTCGGCCACCTGGGCGGCCACCTCGCCGAGGCGCCCGTCGGCCTGGCGCTGGACCCGCTCGCGCACGAGCGCGGCCATGATCTCGACGACCTCGTCGGCCAGCCGCTCCCGTCGCCGCACGGCCAGCTCCCCGGTGGCCTCGAGGTGAGCCCGGTGCTCGCCGATCGCGGCCCACAGCTCGTCCACCCCGCGCTGCTCGGCGGCGACGGTCTCCACGATCGGGGGCCGCCAGCCGCCGTCGACCGTGAGGTCGAGCATCCGGGAGAGGTCTCGACGGGTCTCGCGCGCGCCGGGCCGGTCGGCCTTGTTGACGACGAACACGTCGGCGATCTCGAGGATCCCGGCCTTGTTGGCCTGCACGGCGTCGCCCCACCCCGGGTTCACGACGACGACGGTGGTGTCGGCGGCGCCGGCCACCTCCACCTCCACCTGCCCCACGCCCACGGTCTCCACGACGACGAGCGGCCAGCCGGCAGCGTCGAGGACCCGGATCGCCTCCAGGGTGGCGAGGGACAGCCCGCCGAGGTGGCCGCGGGAGGCCATCGACCGGATGTAGACGTGGGGGTCGACGGCGTGGTCGCCCATGCGGACCCGGTCGCCGAGGATGGCGCCCCCGGTGAAGGGCGACGACGGGTCGATGGCCAGGACGGCGACGTCCAGGTCCTCCGCCCGGACCTGGCCGACGAGCGCGCTCGTGAGGGTGGACTTCCCGGCCCCCGGCGCGCCGGTGATCCCCACCGTGTACGCCGACCCCCCGAGGCGGTGGGTGAGCCGTCCCACGGCCCGAGCGTCGGGCCCACCCCGCTCGACGAGCGACAGCAGCCGGGCCAGCGCGGCGCGGTCTCGGCGACGGGCGCGCTCGAGGAGCGCGGCAGGGTCGCGGGGCAGCGGATCGGGGGACGGGACCATGGCCCCGCCGACGGTAGCGGCGCGGCGCGGGGCTAGAGCGAGACGGGGGTCTCGCCGAGCGCGACCTCGCCGACGTTCACCACCTCGGTGACGCCCTCCACCCGGTCCTTGAGGATCCGCTCGAGGCCGGCCTTCAGCGTGACGGTGGACGCGGGGCAGCTCACGCAGGCGCCGACGAGCTCGACCGACACGACGCCGGTCTCCTGGTCCACGCCGCGCAGGAAGACGTCGCCGCCGTCGGCCTGGATGGCGGGTCGGATCGCCTCGATCGTCTTCTGCAGCTTCTCCTCGTCGAGCACGTCGCTCCTCACGATGCCGGGGGTCTCCATGGTCGCACGGGCGCGGGCGCGGCGACCACCTCGACCCTGCACAACACCGCATCGTCGATCGGTGTTCCCGGCCGACGCCTCCTACGATGCGCTGCCATGTCTGGCCCGGGTCGGAGACGGCGGTGGTCGCCCGCCGTGCGGGCCGCGGCGGGCGGCGTCCTGCTCGTCTCGCTCGGCGCCGAGCCAGCCGCCGCCCACGCCGTCGACAACGGCGCCATGCCGGCGCCGCCGTGGCTGCTGGCCTACCTCGGCGGCTTCGCCGTGCTGGCCACCGCGCTCGCCCTGCGGGCCCGCTGGCTTCGTGCCCGCCACCTCGTCTCGGTGGCCGACGACCTCGGCGCCACCGAGCGCGACGACGGGGCAGCGGGGCCGCCACCGGCGGTTGGGCCCGGCAACGTGGTGGGGCTCGTCCTGCTCGTGCTCGTGGTGGGCGCCGCCATCGTCGGCCCCGACGAGGGCGCGGCCAACATCGCGCCGGTGGCGGTCCTCATCGTCTGGTGGGTCGGGCTGCCGATGCTGTGCCTGCTCGCGGGGGACGTGATGCGGGCCGTCAACCCGTTCGTGGCCGTCGTCCGGCTCGTCGAGCGGGCCGGCGGCGACCGACGCACCCCAGCCCCGCCCCCACCGGCCTGGGTGCCGGCCGCCTTCCTGGCTGCCTTCGCCTGGTTCTTCGTCGCCTACCACCGGCCCGGCTCGCCCCGGGCGGTGGCCGTGCTGGTGGTGGCCTACAGCGCGGCGGCGGTGGCGGCCGGGCTGCGCTGGGGCAGCCGCTGGCTGACCACCGGGGAGGGGTTCGGCGCGCTGTCGGCCGCGATCTCGTCGGTGGCGCCGGTCCGGCGGTCGCCGGCCCCGCCCGGCACCGGGGCCGTCATGGCCGTCTGGCTGACCAGCGTGGCCTTCGACGCCCTCTCCGGCACCCCCTGGTTCGAGGACGTGGTGGCCGACCGCCTCGGCTGGTCCCGCACCGTCGTCCTCACCATCGGGTTCGCGTGGACGCTGGCCGTGGTCGCCGCCGTCTTCCTCGCCGCCCTGGCGCTCGGCGGCCGGGGCCGCGGCCAGGCCGCGGCCGCGTTCGGGGTGGTGCTCGTGCCGCTGGCCGCGGGCTGGTTCGTCGGCCACGACCTCACCCTGCTGCTGTTCGAGGGCCAGAACTTCATCGCGCTGCTGTCCGACCCGATCGGGCGGGGCTGGGACCTGCTCGGCACGATCACCCAGACGATCGACTACGGCCTCGCCCGTGAGCCCTGGGTGGCGTGGGTGCAGGTGCTGGCCGTCGGCGCGGGGCACGTCGGCGCCGTCGTCGTCGCCCACGACCGGGCGCTCGCCCTGCTCCCCCGCCGCTCGGCCGCGGCCACGTCCCTGGCCCTGGCCGCCGCCGCCGCGGCGTCGGTGGTGGCCGCCGCGCTGCTGGTGCTGGGATGAGCCCAGCCGCGACGATAGGCGGCGTGGTGCTCGCTCACCATGGGGGCTGGGACGAGATCCTGGTCGTCCTGCTGCCCATCGCGATCTTCGTGTCGCTGCTGTCGGCCCGCAACCGGCGGGGCACCCGGCCGCCCGGCGGACGCGGCGCCGGGGCCGACCACGGCGCTGCCGCGCCCGCGCCCCCCGAGCCGCCCGAGCCGCCGGCGGGGTCGTGACGCCGTGCCCACGCTGACCCGCCGGCTGGTGGCGGGCACCCCGATCGCGGAGGCCGCCGCCCAGGCTCGAGACGACGTGGTCGAGGAGGTCGACCTCGGCGACGGGCGGTTCGGGCTGTCGCGGGGTCCGTTCCTCGCCTACGAGCGGCAGCTCCGCCGCGACGGCGACGAGGTCGTCGAGGAGCTGCGGTACCGGTTGCCGTCGCTCGTCGTCCCGCCGTTCTCGTGGCTCTACCGGGCGGCGCTGCACCGTCCGCCCCGCCACGGTGCCCGCCCGTTCTGGGCGCCGCCGGAGCCGCCCGACGCGCGCGCCGCCAACGCGCTCGGGGGGCTGTGCCTGCTGGCCATCGCCTTCGGGTACCTCGGGGCGCTCCTCACCCAGACGATCACGTTCAGCGCCGACGAGCTCGGCGCCGACAAGGCCGCCCAGGGGGCGACGCTGGCCGCGGTGCGCATCGGGGTGCTGGCGGCGGTGGCGCTGACAGCGCTGGCCGACCGACGCGGCCGCCGCCGGGTCCTGCTCGGCACCGCGGTCGCGGCGTGCGTGGGCACGGCCCTGACCGCGCTCGTGCCCGGGATGGTGGCGCTGGGCGCCGTGCAGACCGGGGTGCGGGGCCTCACCACGGCGGGGGCGGTGCTGCTCGCCGTCCTCGTCGCCGAGGAGATGCCGGCCGGCGCCCGGGCCTACGGGGTCAGCCTGCTCAGCATGGCCGGGGCGCTGGGGGTGGGCTCCGCCCTGTGGGTGCTGCCGCTGGCCGACCTCGGCGAGGCCGGGTGGCGGCTCCTGTACGCCCTCGGGCTGATCTGGCTGCCCCTCGTGTGGTGGGTGGGCCGCCATCTGGAGGAGAGCCGGCGGTTCACGGCGCCGGCGACGACGACCGCCGGTCCGGCCGAGCGCCAGCCCCTGGGCCGGCGGTTCTGGCTCCTCGCCGCCTCCGCGCTGCTGCTCAACCTGTTCACCGCCCCGGCCTCGCAGCTCATGAACGAGTTCCTGCGCGACGAGCGGGGGTTCTCGGCCGCCCGCATCAGCCTGTTCACGATCCTGACCAACACGCCGGGAGGGCTCGGCATCCTGATCGGGGGGCGCCTGGCCGACGTGCGGGGCCGGCGCGCCATCGGCGCCGTCGGCGTGGTCGGCGGCACGGCGATGACGGTGGGGATGGTGCTCGTGGCCGGCTGGCCGATGTGGGCGCTGTCGGTCGTCGGCGCCGTCGTCGGCGCGCTCACGATCCCGGCGCTCGGGGTGTACGGCCCCGAGCTGTTCCCCACCGGGCAGCGGGGCCGGGCCAACGGCATCATCTCGGTGCTCGGCGTGATCGGCGGCGTCGTCGGGCTGCTGGTCGCCGGGTTCCTGTCCGAGCGCTGGGACGGGCTCGGACCGGCCCTCGCGCTGCTGTCCCTCGGGCCGATGGCCATGGCCGTCCTCGTGATCGTCGCCTACCCGGAGACCGCCCACCGGGAGCTGGAGGAGCTCAACCCCGAGGACCGGCCCCCGGCCGTGCCCCCGGTCCCGCCGGCCCGACCGGCGTCAGTAGATTGACCGCCATGCGAACGACCGTGCGACGGTGGCGGAGGACGGCGGCGGTCCTGGCGGTGGCGACGGGGGCGCTGCTCGGTGCCTGCAGCAGCGGCAGCCGCCCCGAGCTGGCCGAGGAGCCGGAGTCCACCACCACGACCACCGAGGCCACGACCACCACCACCGAGGCGCCGGACCCGGTGCGGGCCCAGGCCAAGGGGGAGTCGATCGCCATCTACCCGTCGGCCGACGCCGCCGAGCCCGAGCGGGAGCTGACCGCCGCGGAGGCCACCTCGGCCCCGGGCATCCCGATCGTGTTCCTCGTCAAGGACGAGACGGCCGACCGGGTCGAGGTGTACCTGCCGGTGCGCCCGAACGGCAGCACCGGGTGGGTGGACAAGGCCGACGTGGACCTGGCGCCCGTGCGGCACCGCATCGAGGTGGAGATCGCCGCCCACGTGCTGCGGGTGTACGACCGCGACACGCTGCTGCTCGAGGAGCCGGTGGGGGTGGGCCGGGAGGATCGCCCCACCCCTGGCGGCGTGTACTACATCAAGGAGCTCCTGCAGCCGCCGAACCCGAACGGCCCCTACGGGGTGTACGCGTACGGGCTGAACGGCTTCTCCAACGTGCTGGAGTCCTTCAACGGCGGCCAGGGCGTGATCGGCATCCACGGGACCAACGAGCCGGACAAGATCGGCCAGGACGTCTCGAGCGGCTGCATCCGCCTCCACAACGACGTGATCACCCGCCTGGTCGAGGAGATCGGCCTGCCCCTCGGCACCCCCGTCGAGATCCTCGCCTGAGCGCCCCCACCCGTTCTCGGGCCAACAACCCGGCCCAAGCCCGAATCCCAGCCCGAGAACGGGTCACCCGCCCGACCGCGCTCGCCCACCCGCCGCCCGCAAGCGTTCTCGGGCCAACAACCCGGCCCAGACCCGAACCCCAGCCCGAGAACGGGTCAGCGGCGGGCCGCGGCCCCGTCCCGATCTCGGGCTGACGACCCGGCTCCGGTCCGAACGGGAGCCCGAGAAGGCTCAGGTGGGCCGGCGTCGCGGTGTCAGCGGCCGAGCCAGGCGGCGATGCGGGCGGCCACCTCGGCGTCGGCGCCGCGCAGGTCGTGGCCCTTGCCGTCGATCCACTCGTGCGTGACGGGGCCGGGGATCGCCGCGGTGTGGTGCTCGAGCTCCTCGGGTGAGCCGAACGCGTCGCGGGTGCCGGACACGAACAGGCAGGGCACGGTGAGGTCCGGGAAGTGGTCCACTCGCAGCCGGTCCGGCTTCCCGGGCGGGTGCAGCGGGTAGCTGACGAGCACGAGGGCGGCGGCGGGCAGCCCGTCGGCCACCGCCATCGAGCAGATGCGACCACCCATCGAGCGGCCCCCGAGGGCGAGGCGGGCCGGGGCCACGCCGAGCTCGGCGGCCAGGGTCTCGGCCTCGGCCCGCACCTCGGCCACCAGCTTCGGGGCGCGGTCGGGGGCTCGGCGGCCCTGCTTGCGGTAGCCGAAGTCTCGGCGGGCCACCGGCAGCGGGGCCAGCGCCTCCTCGATGGCGACGAGGCTCGGGTGGTCGCTCCCGCTGCCCGCACCGGGGAAGAGCAGCACCGCGTCGACGTCCGCCACACCCATCCCCCGATCCTCCCACGTCGCTGTGCGATCTCGGGCCGCTGCGGCTGAAGATCCCACCGAGACGTCGTCAGCGGCGGTCGTGGAGGAGGATGCGGCGGGCCTCGGTGAGCTCGGCGATGCGGGCGGCGGCCCGGTCGCGCGCCCCGCCGTGGTCGGGGTGGGCCTGGCGGAGCAGGTCGCGGAAGCGCCGCTGCACGGCGCTGCGGTCGGGCACGCCGTGCCCGTTGACCTGGTCGGTGAGCCCGAGCGTCTCGATCGCCCACCGGACCGGGTCGTGGAACGCGGCGACCGTCCACGGCTGGTGACGGTCGAGCCCGGTCACCTGGGCCACGAACGACCGGTTCAGGCCGCCGGACCAGCGCATGGCGAGGCGCAGGCCCTCCATCACCCGCCCTCGAGCGACGAGGGGCAGCTCCCCCGCCGCGTACACGGCGGCCAGGATGTGCTGGGCCGGGGCGCCCTTCTCCTCGAAGTCGAACTCGAGCTCCTCGCCGCCGCCGTAGAGGCGGTGGCGGCTGCGGGTGAGCCCGACGGTGTCGACCTGGAGGCGGTGGCGCAGCCGGGGCTGGGGGATGCGGTGGCCCTCCTGGAGCTGGAGCGTCAGGCGGTGGAGGTCGTCGAAGAGCTCGGGGTCGAGGTCGCCGATGTGGGCGGCGACGATCCCGGCCAGCAGGATCCCGCCGAAGCCCGGCGCGGGGTCGGCGGGGAGGTGGCGGGTCCCGAGGGCCACCCGCCGGGTCGGCGCGATCGGCCGGGAGTGGAACACCTCGAGCTCGGCCAGCAGCACCGGCTCACGCTACCGACCTCAGGCCGCCTCCCCGCCAGTCGCCCGAGGCAATGCGTCCCGCTCCGACGAGGACGAGGCATTGCGTCCCACATGTGGGACGCAATGCCTCGAGACGGCGTTGGCGGGGCCTATTGCCTCGGGTCAGACGTACGGGCGGAGGGCGTCGCGGAGGCGGGCGGCGACCTCCTCCACCTGCGTGACGTCCATCGGGTCCTCGTCGACGAGGGCCAGCAGGACGTCGGCTTCGCGGAGCACGCCGCTCCACCACTCCCGGTCCATCCCGTAGGGCGGGGCGGCAGCGTCGGCGAGGCGCCGGGCGTCGACGAGGGCCAGTGCGCCGGCCGAGCCGGCTGGGTCGTTGCGGAGCAGGTCGGCGGCGACGAACAGCTCCCCCATCGCCTCGGCCGGCGTCGCGGTCCCGGTGGGCTCCTCCACCGGGGCCAGGAGCGCGTCGATCAGCTCGTCCACCCGGGCCTCGTCGATCTCGTGGACGAACAGCTCGTCGCCCTCCACCCCGAAGGGGACGGCCTCGTCGTCGAGGATCTCGTAGAGGCGCTCGCGCTGCTGGGGCAGCCAGCCGGAGAGGTCGTAGGCCACCTGGGGCAGCGACGGGTCGACGGTGTCGGCCAGCTCGTCCTCGACCTGCTCCATGATCCGCTCCACCCACGCCTCGTTGGTCGTGTCGACCACCAGCGCGCCGTCCTCCTCCCACTCGTGGGGCACGCCGAGGGTGGTGAGCCGCTCGCGGAGCAGGGCCAGGCCGGCCTCGCTCCAGTCGTCCATCGGGTACACCGACTCCTGCGGTCCGTCGTCCAGGCCCGGCACGCCGGCCAGCGACAGGTCGCCGAGGTCGTCCTCCTCGGAGCGGTGGCTGAACAGTCCCATCTGCACAGCCTGGCAGGCCCCGGCTCGCTTCGGGGCGGCACCCGCCGCTCCGGTATGGTCGCCGGACATGACGACCAAGCAGCGGCCCGATCGGAACCTCGCACTCGAGCTCGTGCGCACCACGGAGGCAGCGGCTCTGGCGGCCAGCCGGTGGATGGGTCGGGGCGATAAGAACGGGGCGGACGGCGCCGCGGTGGACGCCATGCGGATCGTCCTCGACTCGGTCCCGATGGACGGCCTCGTCGTCATCGGGGAGGGCGAGAAGGACGAGGCCCCGATGCTCTACAACGGGGAGCGGATCGGTGACGGCACGCCGATGCTGACCGACATCGCCGTCGACCCGATCGACGGCACCACGCTCACCTCCCTCGGCCGGGGCGGCGCCATCTCGGTGATCGCCGTGTCCGAGCGGGGCACGATGTTCGACCCAGGCCCGTGCGTCTACATGGAGAAGATCGCCGTCGGCCCGGAGGCGGCGGGGCACATCGACATCACCGCACCGGTGGCCGAGAACATCAAGGCCGTGGCCAAGGCCAAGGGCGAGTCGGTCCGCGACATCACTGCCGTCATCCTCGACCGCCCCCGCCACGAGGAGCTGATCGCCGAGGTGCGGGCCACCGGCGCCCGGATCCGGCTGATCCCAGACGGCGACGTGGCCGGCGCCCTCTCCACGGCGTGGCCGGACTCGGGCGCCGACATCCTCCTCGGCATCGGGGGCACGCCCGAGGGCGTCATCACCGCGGCGGCCCTGAAGTGCATGGGCGGCGAGCAGCAGGGCCGGCTCTGGCCCCGCAACGACGAGGAGCGCCAGGCGGCGATCGACGCCGGCTACGACCTCGACCGGGTGCTCACCACCGACGACCTCGTGGCCGGCGACAACTGCTTCTTCGCCGCCACGGGCATCACCGACGGCGACCTCCTGAAGGGCGTGCACTACGACCCGCGCGGGGCCACCACCCAGTCGCTCGTGATGCGCTCCCGCTCCGGCACGGTCCGGCTGATCAACGCCCACCACCAGCTGCACAAGCTGCGGGCCTTCAGCGCCATCGACTTCGACTGACCTCCCTCGACGCGAGGCAATAGCGCCCACCCGGGCGATCTCGAGGCATGAGCGCCCACATGTGGGCCTCATTGCCTCGACTTCCCCATTGCGGGCGCTATTGCCTCAGCGGGTCACTCGGCCTTCCAGGTGCGGCTCTGGCAGTCGAACAGCATGGCGGCTCGGGTCTGCGCGGCGCGCAGCTGCTCGGGGTCGGTCGGGTCGGGCCAGGGGCCGTCGCGTCGGTCGTCGAGGCGGCAGCGCACGTCGTTGAGCAGGGGGCCCTCCACCACCTGCAGCTTGATGCGCCCGGAGGTGGCGGCGTGGGGCACGTCGGGCTCGCCGATCGTGGAGCCGACGACCCCACCCACCAGCTGCGCGGCGAAGAGCGCCACCATCCACCGCCGGGACACCGTCGGTGACGCCCCCACGAGCAGCGCCACCAGCGGGATGACCGGGAGCAGGTGCAGCGGCTTGTAGGGCCAGCGCAGGAACAGCACCTCGACGGCGAGGAAGCCGAGCACGGCGAAGCGCACCACCACCGAGGCTCGCCAGCGGGCGAGGGCGCCGAAGCCGCGGCGCACCCCGGCGAGGAACACGATGCCGGCCGGCACCCCCACCACCGCCGCGTTCTTCACCGCCCAGCGCCCCAGGTGGATCGTCCACCCGGCGAAGGGCACCTGGTGGCGGAGGAAGGCGAGCGAGCGACCGCCGGCCCACCAGGGCGGGATGTAGGCGGCGAGACCGATCCCGAGGAAAACCCCGGCGGTGGTGAGCGAGTCCCGCCACGACGGCCGCTGGGCCGGGGTGCCGGTGCGCTCGGCCACGAGCCAGGCGGCGACCAGGAGGCCGGTCGAGCTGCGACAGCCGACGGCCAGGCCGAAGAGCAGGCCGGCGGTGATCCTTCGCCCGCGGTGGGCCTGGAGGGCTCCGGCCAGCGCGAAGCCGAGGGCCCACGCGTAGTCGCCGAGGGAGGTGGCGGCGATCCAGAACCACGGGTTGGCGGCGACCAGCAGCGTGACCCAGCCGGGCCAACGGGACCCGTCGGATCGGGTGAGCTCGTGGATCGCCCACAGCGCCGCGGCGGCGAACGCGACCGAAGCCAGGTTGATGGCCACCGAGCCGCCCACCCGGTGGAGCAGGGCCGTGCCGAGCTCGTGGACCGGGGCGCCCGGAGGCCGGGAGAACCGGTACTCGCCGTGGTCGATCCAGTCGCCGCCGGCTCGGAGGATGTCGGCGACGTCGATGTCGGTGCCGTAGCCGAGCAGGGTGAAGGGCAGGTAGGCGAGAACGCAGCCGAGGACCAGCCAGCGCCCCCGGTCCACCCGGCGCACGGCCCGCCACCGGGCTGCCCGACTGGGGGCTGCCTCGGCGGTGGCCGTCACCCGTCGGGCTCCGGGTCCGGCAGCGGCCGGGTCCAGCGGCGGTGGCGGCCGGGCGGCGGCTCGTCGTCGACCGGGGCGGGGGCCCAGCCGGCGGCCCGCAGCAGGGCCGCCGCGGCGCCCTCG
>DATGRC010000303.1:0-5338 GCA_035303865.1 Acidimicrobiales bacterium | reverse complement strand
TGGTCATCGACTGGACGGTGACGGGCGCGTCACCGCCGACGGGCACCGAGCCGACCATGACCTGACGGGTGCGGCGGCGCGGGTACGACGACTGGCCTAGCTCCACTGCGGCTCCTCCGGACCGACGACGGCGGGGCGGGGCTCGAGGGTGGCGTCGAGCGGGACCATCAGCCCAGCCCGATCGGGTCGACGATGTCCAGGTAGATCGACGACACCCCGATGAGGACGAGCACCATGAACACGGCGTAGGTGAGCGGCAGCAGCTTCGACACGTCGGCCATGTAGCGGCGGCCGCCGATCGAGCGGATCCGCTCGTAGGTGGCGACGGCGGCGTGACCACCGTCGAGCGGGAGCAGCGGGATCATGTTGAGCACGCCGATCGAGATGTTCACGAAGGCGAGCAGCAGCAGGAACCCGGACATGCCGTCCTCGCTCATGTCGGCGCCGAGTCGGGCCACGCCGTAGATCGACACGAGGCGGTTCTGGTCGCCCTCGTCGGCGGTGCGGGGCCCCCCGCCGCCACCGGCGGGCGCGCCGGCCTGCGGCTCGGGCTGCCGGCCGCCCTCGAGCACCGTGGAGGCGAAGTCGCCGACGCCGCCGGTGAAGAACCGGGTGAGGTTCACCACGGTGTCCTTCACGGTGGTGACCGTGTACTCGCCGGACAGCAGCAGCGAGTCGACGATGCCGCCGGTCACGTCGGGGCGGTCCGGGAAGGCGCCGGACACGCCGAGGAAGCCGAGCGATCGGTCGTCGGGCCGGCGACCGATCGTGGCCTCGAGCGGCACCTCGACGCCGTCGCGCTCGACGACGATCGGGATCGTGTCGCCCGGGCGGTCGACGACGAGCGGGCCGACGTCGGCGAAGGTGGACACCTCCTCGCCGTCGATGCGCACGATCCGGTCGCCGGGCTCGACGCCGGCCCGGTCGGCGCCGGAGCCGGGGGTGACCTCGCCGACCACCCACTCGGTCTCGTCGACCTGGTGACCGAGCCGCTCGGCTTGCTCGCTGTAGGCCGGGACGCCGAAGAACGCGAACACCACGAAGAAGAGGACAAAGGCCTGCAGCAGGTGCATGATCGAGCCGCCGGACACCGTGAGCAGGCGCTTGGGGTACGACTGCTGGCGGTAGGTGCGGGGCTCGTCCTCGGGCGGCACCTCGTCGAGGTTGTTCATCCCGATGATCCGCACGTACGCCCCGACGGGGATCAGCTTGATGCCGTACTCGGTCTCGCCGCGGCGGAACGACCAGATCTTCGGGCCGAAGAAGAGGAAGAACTCGGTGACCTTCATCCCCGACCACTTGGCGGCGAGGTAGTGGCCGAGCTCGTGGAGGAAGATCATCACGGACAGCGCGCCGATGATGAGCAGCCAGCCCTTGCCGGCCCAGAGGCCGAGGGCCACCGTGGCCGTGATCACGATCCCGAGGCGCCACCAGCCGCCGGCGATCTCGCCGCGGGGCTCGCCACCGCCGGCCGCCCCGGTCATGCGAGCCGACGGGGACGGCTGGGGCGGAGCCGGCGGCTCGCGGTCGGGAGTTCGGATGTGGGTCACAGGCGGTGCCTCTCCTCGATGACCGCCGTGGCGGCGAGCCGGGCGCGGCGGTCGGCGTCGATCACGGCGTCGACGCTGTCGGCGACACCTCCATCATGCCGGGCCAGGACCGCGTCGAGGACCTCGGGGATGGCGATCCAGGGGATCTGCCCGTCGAGGAAGGCGGCCACCGCCACCTCGTTGGCGGCGTTGAGGGTGGCCGGGGCGAGCTCCCCGGCGCGCCCCGCCTCGTAGGCGAGGCGCAGGCAGGGGAAGGCGTCGAGGTCGGGCGGCTCGAAGTCGAGGCGGCCGAGCTCGGTCCAGTCGATCCGCCCGAACGGGGTGGCGACCCGCTCCGGGTAGGCCAGGGCGTAGGCGATCGGCAGGCGCATGTCGGGCAGGGAGAGCTGGGCGATCGTGGCGCCGTCGGTCATCTCCACCATCGAGTGGACGACGGACTGGGGGTGCACGACGACCTCGATGCGGTCGTAGGGCACGTCGAAGAGCTCGTGGGCCTCGATGACCTCCAGGCCCTTGTTCATCAGCGTCGACGAGTCGACGGTGATCTTGGGCCCCATCGACCACGTGGGGTGCGCCAGCGCGTCCTCCACCGTGACGCCGGCCAGCTCCTCGCGGGTGCGACCCCGGAACGGCCCCCCGGACGCGGTGAGCACGATCCGAGCCACCCAGTCCCCCGCCTCGGCGTGGGGGTGCTGGGCCCGGAGGCACTGGTGGACGGCGCAGTGCTCGCTGTCGACGGGCACGAGCTCCCCCGCCCCCGGCTGGCGCCGGATCGCCCGCACGACCGGTCCGCCCGCGATCAGCGACTCCTTGTTGGCCAGGGCCAGGCGCTTGCCGGCGCCGAGCGCGGCGAGGGTGACGCCGAGCCCGGCGAAGCCGACCACGCCGTTGACGCACACGTCGGCCACGGTGGCGATCTCCGCCAGCGCGCTCGGCCCGGCCAGCACCTCGGTGCCCGGCGCGACGGCGGCCTCGAGCTCGGCCGCCCGCGAGGCGTCGGCGATGGCCACGACCTTGGGCCGCACCCGGCGCGCCTGCTCGGCCAGCGCCTCGACCGAGGACCCGGCCCCGAGCGCGACGACCTCGAAGCGGTCCGCCTCCGACTCGATGACCTCGAGCGTCTGTGTCCCGATCGAGCCCGTCGACCCTGCGATCGAGACCGTCCTCGCCATCCCCCCAGGCTAGGCCCCACTCCCCCACGGGACGCGTGCCCGAGGCAATGCGTCCCACGTCCGCGGTCTCGAGGCGATGCGTCCCGCATGTGGGTCGTATCGCCTCGACAGCGCTGCGGCGGGACGCATTGCCTCGCCACGAGCGGTCGGGGCGGGGGCTACATGAAGAAGTCGCGCAGGGTGGCGAGGAGCCAGACGGCGGGGAGGACGAAGAGCATCCCGTCGAAGCGGTCCATGAGGCCGCCGTGGCCGGGGAGGATGCTGCCCATGTCCTTGACCTCGAGGTCGCGCTTCACGAGGGACTCGCAGAGGTCGCCGAGGGGGGCGAAGAGGGCGACGGCGAGGCCGACCAGGGCGCCTTCGGCGAAGGAGTCGATCGGGCCGAACCCCACGAGGGCGCTGAGGACGACGACGACCACGAAGGCCACCGCGCAGCCACCGAGGAGGCCCTCCACGGTCTTGTTGGGGCTGGCCGCCGACAGCGGCTGGCGACCGGCGTTGCGGCCGATGAAGAGCCCGCCGACGTCGTAGCCGATCGTGCCGATGATGGCGGCGAGCAGGATGCCGAGGCCCGGGTCGCCGAGCCCGAGCATCAGCGCGGCGAAGGACCCGAAGAGCCCGACCCACAGCACCCCGAGGAGGGTGGCGCCGACGTTCAGGACCGGTGACTCGTGGGCCGCGCCGACGAGGTACCACAGCAGGCACACGGCGGTGGTGAGGAACAGGACCGCCGGGTACGCGCCGTAGCCGTAGTTGTAGGCGCCGATCACGAGCCCGACGGAGCCGACGATCCCGGCCAGCGCCACCGGCTGGTAGCCGGCTTGGCGGAGGGCGCCGTAGAGCTCGGCGACGGCGACGCCGATGACGGCGGTGACGAGCACCATGGCCGGCACGGTGCCGAGGTTGAACAGCACGAGCGCGAGGGCGAGGAAGCCCACGCCCACGCCCACGGCGGCGCCCATGTCCCGATCGCCACCGCCGGAGCGCGCCGGCGGGCGGCTGCTGCGCTGCGGGGCGGCCCGCCGGCTCCGCTCGGCCCGGCGGGGCGCTCCGGCGGCCACCGCGGCCTCCTCGTAGGCCGGCTCCTGCAGTGCGGGGTCCCAGTCGGGCTCGAAGGGCTCGGGCTCGTAGTCGTCGTCGCCGGGGGCGAACACCGACGCGCCGGGGGTGACGCCGGCGTCGAGGTCGGCGAAGGAGAAGTACTCGTCGTGGCTGGGCCGCTCGCTCGTGTCGAGCGCCCCGATGCGGGCCTCCTCGTCGGCGTCGGCGCCCCAGTCGCCGAAGTCGGACTCCTCGTGGCCGCTCACGTCGTCGCGCCAGCGGGGGCTGGACGCGGCGAAGCTGGCCCAGTCCTCGAAGTCGGCGTCGGGATCGTCGTCGCGGTCGGGGAGGATCTGGGGGACCTGGCCGGTGGGCGGCTCGGTCCAGTGGGGCAGCTCGACGGGCTCCGAGATCGGCTCGGACGCCTCGGGCTCCGGTTCGCGACCGGCGCCGGCGGGCTCGTCGGCGGCCCACGCCGGGGGCTCGGGCTCGGCGACGGCGGGCCGCTCGATGTCGCGGGGGTCCGACGACGAGCCGAGCGGGAAGCGCAGGACGGGGCGGGGCCCGTCGCCGACGTCGGAGCGGGGGCGGTCGCCGTAGCGCGGCTGGTCCTCGCCGCGCCGGGGAGCGACGTCACCCCGCTCGATGGCCTCGGCAGCCTCCTCGGCGCCGATGATGCGCACCCCCTCGCTGGGCGGATCCGAGCGCTTCTCGTCGGGGTCGAATCGTCGATCCTGGTCCATGGGACCTCCTTGCGTCGGCGGAGCCCGCGCGCCCGGTGGGGCGCTCGGTCACACCTCGAGCAGCTCGCGCTCTTTCTGCTCGAGGGCCTTGTCGATCTCGGCCTCCTGGGCGTGGGTGAGCTTGTCCAGCTCCTTCTCCGCGCGGATGACCTCGTCTTCGGTGATGTCGCCCTCCTTCTCGAGGGCCTCGAACTCGTGGCGGGCGCTGCGCCGCAGGTTGCGGATCGCGATCCGGCCCTCCTCGGCCATGTTCTTGACCACGCGGACGAGGTCCTTGCGGCGCTCGGCCGTGAGCTGCGGGAAGGCGAGCCGGATGACCTGACCGTCGTTGCTCGGGTTGAGCCCGAGGTCAGAGTGCTGGATCGCCTTCTCGATGGCGCCGAGCGCGCTCTTGTCGTACGGGCTGATCACGAGCATCCGCGCCTCGGGGACCTGGAAGCCGGCGATCTGCTGGAGCGGCACCTCGCTGCCGTAGTACTCGACCGGCAGCTTCTCGACGAGGGCAGGCGTGGCCCGTCCGGTGCGGACGCCGGCGAACTCGCTGCGGGTGTGCTCGACGGCCTTGCGCATCTTGTCGGCGGTCTCGTCGAGGACCAGCTTGAGCATCTCGGCGCTCATCGGGGCGCGTGCCTCCTCGAGGTCATCGAACCACAGTACCGATCGGCTCCCCGGAGAGGATGGACCGCACGTTGCCGCGGCCGAGGAGGTCGAACATGACGATCGGCAGGCGGTTGTCCATGCAGAGGGTGATCGCGGTGGAGTCCATGGCCTTCAGCCCCCGGTTGAGCACGTCGAGGTAGGTGACCTCGGGGATCAGTGTGGCATCGGGGTT
>DATGRC010000302.1:0-48864 GCA_035303865.1 Acidimicrobiales bacterium | reverse complement strand
AACGACGACAGCTACCGGTTTGAGGGCGGCCTGACCTCGAACCTGGGCGGGGGCGTGTGGCTCTGCGCTGCTGCCGGTGTGCTCTTCATGTACGTGGGGATCCGCACGATGATCAACGAACGCTGAACGGCCCCGCTCCGGCAGGAGCGAGGTCGACCAGATGAGTGTCCCCGACAGGAATCGAACCTGTGGCCTACCGCTTAGGAGGCGGTCGCTCTATCCAACTGAGCTACGAGGGCGGGACGTCCGCGCCGACCTTCGTGAAGGTCCGCGCTTGGTCGCAGGCGGGAAGGCTATCGCTGGCCCGATCTCGTGCAGGTCGTCGGGGCCCTGCGGCGCCTCGCCGGCCGCTCACCGCTCCACTCGGTGCTGCGCTCGCTCCTCGTCCAGGCGGCGGAGCTCGTCCAGGAAGGCCTGGCCGCGAGGGGAGAGGCGGTAGCCGACCTCGAGGCTCTCAGTCAGGCCGAGGGCCTTCAGGCGGCGGACCCGCTCCTTGAACCGGAGGCGCTCCATGCCGAGCTGCTCGGCCAGCTCGGTGCTGACCGTGGCCGGGTGGGCCTCGATGAGCTCGAGGACGGGCCGGGCCCAGGGCAGCCGCCGGAACCTCCGGCGCAGCTCGTCCACGTCCTCGGTCGTGAGCTCGGCCTGGTTGCGCAGCGCCACCCGTGGGTCCTCGCCGAGGCGGCGGAAGCGGATCCGGTAGAGCGTGCCCTCGGGGCGGAGCTCGGCGATCGCCGCCTCCCGGTCGGCGGCGCCGGCCCGGCGGGCGTCGGCATCGGTGATGTCGTCCGGCTCGATCGGCTCGACGGCCTCGATTGCCAGCAGTCCGGCCGGCGTCTGCAGCGTGCCGCCCGCCTTCACGGTCGGTCGCCGCCATCGGCGGAACGCCACCGTGACCGACCCGTCCTCGATGCCGGGCCACAGCCGCTGCGGCAGGAGCACGACGCCACTCTGCCATCGCCACCTCGCCCCGCGGCGAGCCGCCCGGTGGAGGGGCGCGATGGACCCGCCAGACTCCAGCCCATGAGCGCCACCGACCCCCACCTCGTGAGCTGGCCGGCCGGAACCACCGTCGAGCCCGACGGCACGATCGTCTTCCGCCCCTCCTGGGCGACCTACCGCTCGAAGATCCTCCGGGCGCCCGCCTTCCTCCTGGCGATCGTGGCCCTCAGCGCCTTCCGGCTGGGCGACCGGTGGGCGATCTGGGTGCTCGTCGGCACCTTCGTCGTCGCCGTGCTCGGCAACATCGTCTACTTCCGGCGGGCGGTCACCCGGGTGGGCCCGAGCGGCCTCGTGCACCGGGACCTCCTGCGCAGCAAGGCGCTGACCCGGGACGAGCTGGGCGAGGTGATCTTCGTCCGGCACCTCGACCACGCCGACCGCCGCCTCGACACCACGCTGATCGTCACCGACGCGCAGGGTCGGCGCGTCGCCCTCTTCCACGGCCCGTTCTGGTCGCCCGACCAGCTCCACGCCATGGCGTCCGCCCTCCAGCAGCCCACGTGGATGCCCGAAGAGCCCGTGTCGTACCTCGAGATCCGCGCGCGCTACCCGCGTGCCGTGCCCCTCATGTACGCCCGGCCGATGGCGTTCGTGCTGTGCATCGGCGCCGCCGTGCTGGGAGCGCTCCTCGTCGGTGTCGTCGTGCTCCTCCTCGTCCTGTGACCGCCCGCCCGTCGTGGCGACCCGAACCGCCTGAACGGCGCATCTCGCGCGCTCCGCGAGACTGGAGACGATGAGCACCACCGACCCTCACCGCTACACCTGGCCCGAGGACACCGTGGTCGAGCCCGACGGCACCATCGTGTTCCGGCCGTCGTGGGAGAACTACCGCGCGAAGTTCCTCAGGGTGCCGGCCTTCCTGATGGCGATCGTCGCCCTCAACCTCTTCCGCATGGACGACCTGCGCCTCGCGCTCGCGCTGCTCGTGGTGAGCCTCGCGGGCGCCGCCGCCGGGACCGCGCTCTACTTCCGCCGGGCGCTCACCTCGGTCGGCCCGCGCGGGCTGGTCCGGCGGGATCTGATCCGCAACACCGCGGTGCCCAAGGAGCGGCTCGGCGAGGTGATCTTCGTCCGGGAGCTGGCCCACTACGACCCGCGCATCGACACGACGCTCATCGTCACCGACGCGCAGGGCCGCAAGGTCGCGATGTTCAATGGCCCGTTCTGGTCGGCCGACCAGCTCTACGCCATGGCCTCCGCCCTGCAGCAGCCCACCTGGCAGCCGCAGGGCCCGACCACTTTCCGCCAGGTCCGGGAGCGCTACCCGGCGGCGGTGCCGCTCCTCTACGCCCGACCGGTCCTCTTCGCGTTCGCCCTCGCCGGGATCCTCCTGGGCGTCATCGTCACGATCGCCGTGGCGGTCGTGGTCGCCGCCTGAAGCGCAGAGGGTCGAGGCGGCGCCCGGCGCAAACGTCGCGAGCCCGAGCAGGGGTCCAGACGGGGGGCATCGGTTCGGAGCGGCGCGAGCCGGTCACTAGTGTCGTCTCCGGCGGGCCTGCCCGAACCCCACCAGAAGGAACCTTCCCCCAATGCGCTTGACTCGCACCCTCGGCACGCTGTCGATCGCCGCGCTCGTCTTCGGGCTGGCCGCCTGCGGCGACGACGACGACGCCAGCGACGACACCACGACGACCACCGCGGCGGACGTCGAGGACCCCGGCTCCGACACCACCGAGGCCGATGCTGACGACGACGTCGACGATGATGACGACGACACCGGCCCCGCGGACGGCGCCACCCCGGCGTGGGCCAACCCCTTCGAGGTGACGGGGGACCTGCTCACCACGATCGAGGGCGAGGGCTTCACGGTCGACGTGTACCAGGTCGGCACCGCGGCGGCGCCGAAGGACGGCATGTTCATCGACCCGTCCACCAACGAGCCGATCCTCAAGGCAGGCGACGAGCTCGTCTACGTGCTCTACGTCGCCACCAACACGAGCGGCGACACGATCCAGCTGCCGTTTAACCTCGTGAACGTCACCGCCCGCTACGCCGACTGGCAGTGGGCCCAGGGCATGGACGGCTCGAGCGACCGCGCCCTCTACGAGGAGATGGGCATCCCGGCGTCGGCGATCGCGACCGGCAACACCGAGGCCCCGTTCCCCTGGGCCCCGGGTGAGTCCTTCGCCTACGGCGACAACTTCAAGCACCAGCCCGGCTCCGACATCACCTTCAGCGCCGTGCTGACCCCCGCCGACGCGGACGGCGACCTCGTGCACGACGACCGGGTCGAGGCCGAGGCCGACACGACGATCCGCTGACCGCGCGTCGCCGGATCCGCTACCGGAGGGCCGCCTGGTGGCGGCCCTCCGTCGCGCCCGGCCCCGCGGTCCGCAGGCGGGGCCGGGTCAGCGCCGGCGGTGCTCGACGTCCGGAGCGGCGGTCGGTCGCTCGGCGAGGTCGTGGGGGTCGGGCGGGGCCGGGGTGTCCCACAGCGTCGACAGGTCGAGGGGCCGCGGCTTGCGTCGCACCCGCACGATCTGGCCGCCCATCAGGGCGACGATGGCCAGCACCCCGAACGCGGCCGGCGCCCACACGGTGACGGCGAGGACGAGGCGCCGCATCGACGCCGCCTCCCCGGCGATGTGGGCCAGCGAGGCCGGCGTCTGCTCGTAGGCGTACTCGAAGAGCGGGATGGGCGGGCCGTCGACGAGGCCCGACAGCACCTCGACCGCCTCCACCGCGGCGGGCTCGTCCGGGTAGTGGCCGAGCACCATCAGGAACTCCGCCAGGTTGGGCAGGTGGGGTCGGGCGGCGACCGTCTCGGCCACGGCCAGGTCCACCTCGGTGCCGGTCACCGGTTCGACGGCGAGGCGCCCCTGGAAGGTGGTGACGTACTCGAGCTCGATCGGCTCCCCGGCCATCGCCAGCAGCACGTCGGTGTCCGCCGGGGTGAGCACGGCGGCCAGGTCGGCCAGCAGCGCGTCGAGCTCCACGCCGGCCGCAGCCAGGTGAGGTCGGACCTGGGCGAGCGTGATCGTCTCCGGCAGCGGGACGGCCTCCCGCAGCTCCGCCAGGTAGGCGTCGGTGAGCGGCACCTCGTGCTCCTCGGCCACGAACCAGTACACCTCGAGGCCCTCGAGCTCGCCGGTGGGCTGCTCGGGGTCGGGGGCGATCTCGTAGGTGGTGCCGATCTCGTTGCCCCAGATCTCGTAGGTCCGGTGGCGGCTCGTCCCGAACGGCAGGTGGAGCCGGTAGGCGCCGGCCCGATCGGCGGGCGTGCCGGGCTCGAACGCGAAGGCCCGCTCGTCGGCCACGTTCCGCAGCGTCGAGCGGTCCATCACGTACTGGTTCACCTGGGTGAGGTCGATGAGGTCGCCGGCGCGCTGGTGGACGGTCTCGCGGACCACCACCGTGTCGGCGCCGCTCTCGTCGGGGAGGGCTTCGAGGTGGCGCTCGACGGCGAGGTCGAGCTCCCGCGGCTCCTCGAGCGGCGCCGCGGTCACCGGGTCGACGAGCACGGTGAAGGTGCCGGCCAGCGACTGGGTGACGTCGAGGTCGGTGGGGTACTTGACCAGCGCCGGGCTGACGAGCAGCGGCCAGGCGACCATCGCTGCGAGGGCCGCGCAGGCCGCCCCGAGGGCTGGGCGGGGGAAGCGGTGACGGCGATGAGCCGAGGACCGCCGACGACGTGGCGACATGGCGACCTCCTCGCGCGATCGAGCGCACCTTCACCCGTACCGGCTCGGGCCGAGGCCGCCCAGGCGCGACCGGACCCTTCTGTCGGGACCTTCGGCCGTTCCCCCGGCCCGCCAACCGAGCGGGTGGAGGGAAGGGACCTCCGCTGGTCCAGGTCGGGACCTCCTCCTCTACTGCGGCGGGCCCTCCGGGCGCATCCTCCATGGAGGCGACAGCGAGGAGGAGTCATGGGCAAGCTGACTCGCCCGGTGTACCTCCTGGGAGCAGGTTGCACGAAGTTCGGCAACCTCCTGGAGACACCGGAGATCCAGGGGCTGTCGATCTACGAGCTGGCCGCACAGGCCGCTCGCCGCGCGCTCGAGGACGCCAAGACCGACCCGCGCGAGATCGACGCCTTCATCATCGGCAACCACATGCCGCAGAGCCTGAACATGGGCAGCCTCTACAGCCAGTTCACGAAGTGGATCGGCATGGAGCGCAAGGCCGGTGTCCAGGTCGCCGCGGCGTGCTCGACGACCAACGCCGCGGCCACGATGGCCGCCAGCCAGATCGCGGCCGGCGTGTACCGCAAGGTGCTCGTCGTTGGCGTCGAGGCCACGCAGAACAACCCCAAGGGGCCGTTCCCCTACGGCCGTGAGCCGATCACCTCCGAGAACATGTGGATGTGGACGGACTACGGCGTGAACCAGGCGTACGGCGTCCCGCAGGGCTACGACATCTTCCCCGTCTACAACGGGCTGATGGCGCTGGCCTACCGGCGCAAGCACGGGCTCACGCAGGAGGAGTTCGACCGCGGGATGATGGAGCTGTGCCGCACGAAGCGGCTCCACGGCTCGCTCACCCCGAACGCCATCCTGCAGGAGACGCTCGAGGAGGAGGCGAAGCGGCTCGGCTTCACCGACCTCTACGAGTTCTGGACCTCGCCCCACAACCCCTACATCGCGTACCCGACCCGCCTCCGCAGCCTCGTGACCGCCGCCGACGGGGCGTCGGCCATGGTGCTCAGCGACGCGGACGGGGCCCGGGCCTACGACGGCCTGCCCGTCGAGCTGCTCGGGTGGGGGATCTCGGTCGGTGACCTGCCGTGGTACCAGGAGGACGCCACGACGTTCCCCGCCGACGTGATCGCGTTCCGCGAGGCCTACGAGATGGCCGACATCCGGCCCGAGCAGATCGGCTACCTGCACACGCACGACTGCTCGCACATCTCGGGTCTGACCAACGCCGAGCTGTCCGGCTACCTGCCCGAGGGCAAGGGCCTGATGTACGCCGCGGAAGGTCGGCTCCGCTTCGACGGTGACCGGCCGATGAGCACCCACGGCGGCCGGCATGCGTTCGGCCACGCGTGGGCGGCCAGCGCCGGCGCAGACACGCTCGAGGCGATGGATCAGATCCGCGGCCGGGCCGGGAAGAAGCAGATCCCGACGCCGCCGCAGATCGCGGTGGTCCACACCCACGGCTACGCCATGATCAGCACGGTCCTCGTCCTTCGGGGAGGGATGTGAGATGACGACTTCAGTCATCAAGCGCTACTACGACGGCCTCGCCGAGGGGACGATCCAGGCGACGAAGTGCCCGACGTGCGACACCGTCACCTTCCCCCCGACGACGGCCTGCGAGAAGTGCGGCAGCTTCGAGGTGGAGTGGGTCGAGCTCTCCGGCAAGGGGACGCTCGAGTACGTCTCCCACGGGGCCGCGCCGCCGCCGAACCCGGCGTTCAACGACCTCGCCCCGTACAGCTACGGCCACGTCCGCCTGGACGAGGGCGTGTACGTGCAGGGCATCGTGACGAACGTCGAACCCACACCGACGGCGCTGGAGGAGCTCTTCCAGCGGGGACCCGTCCCCGTGGAAGCGGACATCATCGACGTCGGTGGGCTCCCCGTCCTCGCGTTCAAGGTGGTGTGACGCCGTGAGCGAGACGAGGGAGACGGTGGTCCGCCTGGTCGCCGAGGCGACCGGGCGGGACCCGGCTGACATCGACGACGCGTCGAGGCTCGCGGAGGACCTGCGGCTCAAGTCGGCCAACCGCATCGAGCTGAGCGTCCTCCTGGGCGAGGAGCTGGGCGTGGAGGTCCCGGTCTTCGACGTGCTGCGGTCGAAGACGGTCGGGGACCTCGTGGCCCGCATCGAGGGCCTGAGGGCCGGCGCGCCGGCCTGAGCCGGCCCGGCCCGCACCGAGCACCGAACGAGGCGGAACCATGACCGAGCTCATCGAGCGACTGGCGGCACGGGCCCGCGCCGATCCGAAGCGGGTCGCGTTCGCGGACGGCGATGCCGCGGAGGTCGTGACCGCCGCCCGGCGGGTGGCCGACCTCGGCGCCGTCCACCCGGTGCTCGTCGCCGCCGCCGACGCGGTCTCGGCGACCGCGTCGGCGCTCGACGTCGGGCTCGACGGGATCGAGGTCGTCGAACCACGGGGCCCGGTGCTGGACGATCTCGTCGCCGCGTACCTCCAGGCGAACCCGTCGTTCCCGGAGCGAGCGGCTCGTCGGCTCCTGGGCCAGCCGCTCGCGTTCGCGGCGATGCTCGTGCGCACCGGCCGAGCGGACGCGCTCGTCGCCGGCTTCCGGTGCCCCACCGGCGAGGTCGTGGCCACAGCGCAGCTGCTCATCGGCCTGGCGCCGGGGATCACCACCCCGTCGAGCATGTTCCTCATGGAGATCCCCGGGTACGACGGCCCGGAGGGCACGCTCCTGGCCTACGCCGACGGCGGCGTGGTCCCGGACCCCACCGCCGACGAGCTCGCCGACATCGCGATCGCCACCGCTGACACGGTCACCCGGCTCCTCGGCTGGGAGCCTCGGGTGGCGCTGCTGTCGTACTCCACGAAGGGCAGCGCCGAGGGTCCGAGCGTGGACAAGGTCCGCGACGCCCTCGAGCGGATCCGCTCCCGGGCTCCGTCGCTGGCCGTCGACGGCGAGCTGCAGGCCGACGCCGCGCTCGTGCCGGCCGTGGCGGCCAAGAAGGTGCCCGGCGGCAGTCCGGTCGCCGGTCGGGCCAACGTGCTGACCTTCCCCGACCTCGACGCCGGGAACATCGGCTACAAGCTCACCCAGCGCCTCGCCGGCGCGGGCGCCTACGGCCCGTTCCTGCAGGGCTTCGCCCACCCGGTCTCCGACGTGTCCCGCGGCTCGACCGTGGACGACATCGTCGCGGTGGCCGTCATGGCCGCGTGCTGCGCGCAGGAGGGGCAGGGGTGAGCGTCCTCGGCGTCGGCGTGGACCTGCTGCGGATCGACCGGATCCGCTCGATCCTCGACGGCTCCGCCGCCGCGGGGTATATGGCGTCCACCTTCACCGACCAGGAGACGGCCGCCGCCCGGCGAGCGGGCGATCCCGCCGTCGCCTTCGCGACCCGCTTCGCCATCAAGGAGGCGGTCTTCAAGAGCCTGGGGACCAGCTTCCAGGACGGCGACCTGCTGCGCGACATCGAGGTCCACGAGGAGCGCACCGGCGCCCCGTACGTCACCCTCTCGGGGCGCTTCGGCGCGCTGCTCGACGAGCTTGGCGCACCGGCGCCGCTCGTGTCGGTCTCCTACGAGGACGACCACGTCGTCGCGGTCGCCGTGCTCCACGCCCGCTGATCGAGCCGCGCCGCCTCAGCCGGTGACGCGGCGCACGACGACGCGGTGGGGCAGGCCCAGGCTCTCGAAGACCTCGCCCTCCGGGGTGAACCCGAGGCGCTCGTAGAAGTCCAGCGCGCTCAGGCGGGCGTTGGCCCAGCACAGCTCGACGCCCTCGGCGGCCAGGCGGCGCAGCGCCTCCTCGACAAGCGCGGCACCGAGGCCCTGGCCCTGGCGGGCCGGGTCCACGGCCATGCCCCGCAGCCGAGCCGCCACCACCTCGGGGTGACCCGGGGCCGACTCCCGCGAGAACGTGGCGATCGCCACCACCTCGCCGCCGTCGCGCACGCCGAGGTGCAGCGTGCCGGGGAGCCGGTCGGCCGGGTACTCCACGTCGGCCTCGGGTCCGGTGAGGTGCTGGCGCAGCATCCGGCGGCGCAGGTCGTGGGTGTCCTCGGGCGCGACGACCACCACCGGCGGGCGGCGTCCCGACGCTGGGCGAGCGGCGCTCACCCGCCGTCCTCGGCGATCGTGGCGGCCACCACGGCACCAAGGTTCCACAGCGCGTCGCGGGCGGCCGCGTCCACGCCGCCGCGCACCTCCACCACCTCGGCCACCGGCCGCCACCGCAGCCCCGTGGTGATCGTCTCGAGCGCCCGGCGGGCCCCGGTGGTGTCGTCGTTGCCGTGCAGGTAGGCGGCGAACGGGCGGCCCACCGTGTCCTCGAGGCACGGGTAGTACACGGTGTCGAAGAAGTGCTTCACCGCGCCCGCCAGGTACCCGAGGTTGGCCGGACCGCCGATCACGTACCCGTCGGCGGCGAGCACGTCGGACGCCGTGGCCGAGAGCGCGGCCCGCACGGACACCTCCACCTCCGGCACCTCGGGGGCGGTCGCCCCGGCCCGCACCGCCTCGAGCATCGTGTGGAGCGCGGGGGAGGGGGTGTGGTGGACGACGAGGAGGCGGGCCACGCGCCTCGTTCTACCCGCTGGCTCAGGCCTCCACCGGGAAGCGGACGTACGTGTCGGCGAGCAGCTGGACGAAGGCCTCGTCGCGGAGCGGGTCCGCGGGCACGTCCACGCTGACGCCGCGCTCGGCCAGGTCCACCCGGAAGCGCCGCAGCACCTCGGCCAGGTCGATGTCGTCCTCGTGCTCGTCGTGGCGGCGCCGGTCGGCCTCGTCCTCGAAGAGCGTCGCCTTCCACGACAGGCTCACCCGCACCCGCGACCGGTCCGTCTCGGCCACCGTCCTCCCGCCGTCCACGATCGCCCAGCGGTCGTCGCCGCGGTGCTCGAGCTGGGCGTCGAGCGTGATCGACGGCATCCCGTCCTCGGGGCGGCCGGTGGGGCGCACCCGGTGCCACATGAAGTCGTTGTCGGCCACGACCGCCGTGTTCGAGATCGCGCCCTCGTGGACCACCGACGGCTGGTCGGCGCCCTCGGGCCAGTACTCGAAGCCCCCGTCGTCGCCCTCGTAGAACCACGCCACCGCGGTGGCCACCTTCACGCGGACGTCCTCGAAGAGCCCCGACTGGCCCATGATCGTGAGGAACGCCACCGGCACCGTCGTGCGGTCGAAGCCCCGGAAGGCCGGGATGTCGGTGTGGCCCCGGCCCTGCGGGAACGGCAGCTGGTGGGTGAGGTTCACGTAGACGGTGTGGGGCCGCACGATCTCGGCGTCGAACACCTGCCGGGCCGCCGCGGCGAGGGTGGGGTGGTGGAGGATCGCGTCCACGCCGTCGCGGACGTCGCCGCCGAAGGCCCAGTCTCCGCGGAACACCGGCCCGACCACCGGCGCCTCGGCCCGGGCCCCGGACAGCGCGGCGTACTCGGCCCGGTTGGCCAGGTAGCGCTGCACGGGCCAGTAGGGGCCGTGGCGCACCAGCAGGCGCTCCACGACCTCCGGGTCGTCGAGGAGGCGCTCGACGCGCACGGGCTTGCGGGGCAGGGGCATCGCCATGGCGAGGATCATCCACCAGGGCCCCGCCCCTGTCCATGACGACCCGTCAGATCCGGGGCGGGTGGAGGCTCAGCGGGGCGGCGGCGCGAAGGCGGCCTCGAACACGGCGGCCACGTCGTCGCCGTAGGCGGCGGCCGCGGCCGGGCCCACCTGCAGCAGCGCCATGAGTAGCGACAGGACGATCGCCACCACGCCGTTGCCCAGCGCCACCGGGTCGACGTCGGGGCGGGCCTGGCCGGCCAGCTGGTCGGCCCGGATCCGCTCGGCGCAGGCCTTGCGGACCTCGGCCAGCGCGGGGATGTCCATCACCCGCTCGGTGACGCCGGGCTCCTGGCCAGCGAGCAGCCGCCGGGCCAGCGGGTGGCGCTCGACGGCGTCGAGGAGGGTGAACACGAGCGTGCGGCGCCAGTCCGCGATCGTCGGGTCCTCGATCACCTCGTGGAGCCCGGCCCGGATGACCGCCGCGGCGTCCTCGTCCACGGCGGCGACGAACAGCGCCTCCTTGCTCGGGAAGTACGCGTAGGCGGCGGTGCCGCTCACGCCGGCGTCGCGGGCGATGTCGGCCACCGACGTGGCCCGGTACCCGTCGCGCCCGAAGCGCTCGATGGCGGCGGCCAGGATCGCCTGGCGGGTCCGCTCGCCCTTCGGGGTGGCCGGCTGGGGGTCTCGCACGTGACCAACGTAACGGATTTGAGGAATTGATGGAAATCCTCAAATCCTCTACCGTGACCGTCGTGACCACCGCCACCGCCCCCGAGCGCAAGGTCCCCACCCGCCGGATCTCCTTCGAGGAGGCCCTGCAGGACGTCCCCCGCCACTTCGCGGTCGACGGAGACCTGATCCTCAGCCACCTCGCCGCCTCGCTGTCCGCCGTGTTCCCCGACGGCGAGGAGTTCTTCGTCCGCTCCGTGCGCCACTTCCGAGACCAGATCACCGATCCCGAGCTGAAGCGCGACGTCGCCGGCTTCATCGGGCAGGAGGCCGTGCACGGGCGCGAGCACCGCGCCTTCAACGACCGCCTCGCCGAGCTCGGGTACCCCACCAAGCGGTTCGAGCGCATGACCGACCGCTTCCTGCGCCTGCGCGAGCGGCTCCTGTCGCCCCGCTCGAACCTGGCCGCCACCGCCGCCCTCGAGCACTTCACCGCCACCCTCGCCGAGCTCATCCTCACCGACGAGGAGGTGCGGGACCTCTTCGGCCACGACGAGGTGCGCAACCTCTTCCTCTGGCACGCCCTCGAGGAGAGCGAGCACAAGGCCGTGGCCTTCGACGTGTACCGGGCGGTGGGCGGCACCGAGCGGATGCGGGTCTGGACGATGCGCGCCATCCGCGTTGCCTTCGTCGCCTCGATGGCGCTCCAGATCACCGTGTCGCTGCTCGGCGACCGGGCCACCTACCGACGGGGCGCGCTGCGAGCCAGCTGGCGCCGGTTCCGGTCCACGCCGCTCATGAGCCGGCACCTGTGGCGCCAGCTCAAGGAGTACGACCGGCCCGACTTCCACCCCGACGACCGCGACACCACCGCGCTCGTTCAGCAGTGGCGGGCCGAGCTCTTCGGCACCGACGGCACCCTCACCGACAAGCTGGCCGGCCATGCCGCCTGACGCCCCCGCCGCCAACGGCTCCACCCCGAGCGCCGCCCACGAGCTCGAGCACCTCGACGTGCTCGTGATCGGCGCCGGCCTGTCCGGCATCGGCGCCGGCTGGTACCTGCAGGACCGCTGCCCGTGGGCCTCCTACGCCATCTTCGAGGCCCGCGACGCCATCGGCGGCACCTGGGACCTGTTCCGCTACCCGGGCATCCGGTCGGACTCCGACATGTTCACCCTGGGCTACTCGTTCCGACCGTGGGACGGGGAGAAGACGATCGCCGACGGCGAGTCGATCCTGCGCTACATCGAGGACACCGCCCGGGTCTTCGGGATCGACCGCAAGATCCGCTTCCACCACAAGGTCGTCGCGGCCGAGTGGTCCACCGACGACGCCCGCTGGCTCGTCACCGCCGAGCGCACCGACACCGGCGAGCGCTTCCAGCTCACCGCCGGCTTCCTCTTCTCCTGCACGGGCTACTACCGCTACGACCACGGCTACGAACCCGAGTTCCCCGGTCGGGACCGGTTCCAGGGCACGATCGTCCACCCTCAGCACTGGCCCGAGGACCTCGACTACGCCGGGAAGCGGATCGTCGTCATCGGCTCCGGCGCCACCGCCGTCACGCTCGTGCCGTCGCTGGCCGAGACCGCGGCGCACGTCACGATGCTCCAGCGCTCGCCCACCTACGTCGTGTCGATGCCGGAGCGGAACCCGCTCGCCGAGCTGCTGCGACGCACCCTGCCCGAACGGGCCGGCAGCACCGCCATCCGCTGGATGCTGGCCCTCGGCACCCAGGCCTCGTACTTCGCGTCGCAGCGCTGGCCCCGGTTCATGCGCAAGGTGCTGCGCAAGGGCGTCGAGCGCCAGCTGCCACCCGGTTACGACGTCGACACCCACTTCAACCCCAGCTACGACCCGTGGGACCAGCGGCTCTGCGCGGTCCCCGACGGCGACCTGTTCAAGGCGATCCGCGACGGCCGGGCGTCGGTGGTCACCGACCACATCGACACCTTCACCGAGACCGGGATCCGGCTGCGCTCCGGCGAGGAGCTCGAGGCCGACGTCATCGTCACCGCCACCGGCCTCGAGCTGCTGTTCCTCGGCGGCATCGAGCTCACCGTGGACGGCGAGCCGGTGGACGTCGCGAACCGCCTCGCCTACAAGGGGATGATGCTCGAGGGCGTTCCGAACGCGGCGCTGGCCATCGGGTACACGAACGCCAGCTGGACGCTGAAGTGCGACCTCACGTGCGACTACGTGACCCGCCTGCTCAACCATCTGCGGGCCACCGGCCTGCGCCAGGCCACGCCCCGCAACCACGACCCGTCGATCTCGCCGGAGCCGCTCCTCGGCCTGCAGTCCGGGTACATCACCCGGGCCGCTGACCGCTTCCCCAAGCAGGGCACCCGGCACCCGTGGCGGGTGTACCAGAGCTACCTGGCCGACTACCGCTCCCTGAAGCGCAGCCCGGTCGTCGACGAGGCGCTCGAGCTGTCGAACCCCGCCCCGGTTGCGGCGGACCGCCACCGCGCGCCGGCCCCCGCCAGCGCCGGGCGCTGAGCGCCCACCGGTCGGCGGCCGCGCCGGCCGGTAGCCTCGGCGAGCGTGATCACCGCGTTCGTCCTCATCGAGGCCCGCCCCGACGCCATCGCCGAGCTCGGCCGGGCGCTCGCCGACATCGACGGCGTGCGGGAGGCGCACTCGGTGGCGGGCCACGAGGTGGACCTCGTCGCCATCCTCGCCGTGCCCGACCACGAGGCCATCGCCACCGTCGTCACCGAGCGGATCTCCAAGCTCGACGGCGTGCTCAATACCGTCACGATGATCGCCTTCCGCCAGTACGGCACCGCCGACCTCGACGCCAGCTACGAGGGGATCGACTGACCGATCGGTGGGCTCGGCCCCGGGGGCGAGCCCGACCGCTCAGGCCGGCGGCATCGGGGCGCCGCAGGCCGTGCAGAACTGGGTCAGCGGGGAGGCCTGCACGCCGCAGCGGGGGCAGCGGTGGCCGAGGTCGACCAGATGGCGGCCCCGAGAGATCGGGATGGCGGCGAGGCCCCCGATGAGGAGCGGCATGCCCACCACGGCCACCGCGAACACCGCCGGCGCCGGCAGCTCCGCGTCGCCGACCACGTACGCGTAGACGGGCACGCACAGCGCGGCGACGAGCAGGGCGGCGAACGCGAACGCCGTCCGGTACGGGACCGCGCCGGGGCGGGCCAGGCCGCCCACCCGGTAGCTGAGGAGGAGCGCCAGCGCGGTCACGATCCCCGCCTCGAGCATGCTCAGGGCGATCGCCTCCTCCCGGCCCCGACCCTGCACGAGGCTCCAGACGAGCACAGCGATCCCGCTCGCCATCTGGGCCACCACGACGGCCTCGTAGGGCACGCCCACGAGCGCGCCGCAGCGGGCGCAGCGCACGTCGCGCCCCGGCGGTCGTCGCTCACCGCACCGCCGGCAGTGCCGAGTGAGGCTCGACAGGCGTGGCTCGGGCGAATCGGTCATGCCCCAGGGTGGCAGATCAGGGGCGGGCGCCGACGCGGGCCACGGCCCGGGCGGCCAGCGCGGCACCGGCTCGCAGGGCCTCCTCGGGGCCCGCGCCGCCGACCAGCGCGTCGATGACGCCGGCGTCGAGCGCGTCGCCGGCGCCGACGGTGTCCACCACCGTCGTGGGGGCGGCGGGCACCGACACGGTGGCGTCGGCCGACACCCACGACACCCCACGCGGACCGTGCTTGGCCACCACCACCTCGACGTGGCGGCGGCAGGCGTCGAGCCCGCCGAGCGCGGCCACCTCGTCGTCGTTCGCGAACAGCACGCGGCTGCCGTCCACCCACTCGAGGAACCGCTCGCCGCCCAGCTGCCGCAGCGGACCGGCGCTCGACGCGTCGACCGACACGGGCACGCCGAGGGCCCGGGCCCGATCCAGCCCGGCCCGGGCGGCGGGCCGAGACCCCTCGTCGAGGAGCGTGTAGCCGGACAGGTGCAGCCACGCCGGTCGGTCCTCGACCGCCGCGACCACGAGGTCGGGGTCGAGCCGGTCGTTGGCGGCCCGGTCGGGGAGCATCGTGCGCTCACCGTCTGGGTCCACGAGCACCACGCAGGTGCCGGTGGCGCTGCCCGCCACCGCGGCGCCGGCGAAGCGCACGCCGCACGACTCGAGCAGGGCCAGGGCCCCGGGGGCGGCCGCGTCGTCGCCCACCATCGCCACCAGCCGCACGGCCCGACCGGCCGCGCCGAGCCAGCAGGCGGTGTTGGCCGCCGACCCGCCGCCGCGCATCTCGATCGTCGAGGCCACGTCGCTGGCGTGGTTCAGCGGGCCGGACGGCACGACGACGACGTCGACCATGAGGTCGCCGACGACGAGGACCTCCGGGCCCGCCGGCTCGCTCACGGGCGGCCCGCGGGAGCGGCCGCCGCGGCGATGCGGGCGGCGAGCGCGGCGTTGGCGAGGATGATCGCCACGTTCGAGCGGAGGCTCTCGCCCTCGGTTTCCCGGTGGAACCGCTCGAGGAGGAACGGGGTCACGTCCTTGCCGCGGATGCCGGCCGCCTCCGCGGCCGCGAGGCCCTCGGCGAGGACCCGGTCGTGCAGCTCGGCGTCGACCTGGTCCTCCTCGGGGACGGGGTTGGCGACGACCAGCGCCGCCCCGTCGGTGCCGAGCCGGGCCCGGGCCTCCATGATCGCCGCCACCTCCTCGGGGCGGTCGACCCGCCAGTCCACGGGGAAGCCGCTGTCGCGGCGGTAGAAGCCCGGGAAGCGGTCGGTGCCGTAGCCGACCACGGCCACGCCGAGGGACTCGAGCCGCTCGAGGGTGGCGCCGACGTCGAGGATCGACTTCACCCCGGCCGACACGACGGTGATCGGCAGGCGGCCGAGGCTGGTGAGGTCGGCCGACTCGTCGAAGGTGTGCGCCGCACCGCGGTGGACGCCGCCCAGGCCGCCGGTGGCGAACACGGCGATGCCGGCCTCCGAGGCGAGGTGGGCGGTGGCGGCCACGGTGGTGGCGGCGTGGCCGCCACGCGCCGCCACGATGGCGAGGTCGCGCACGCTGGCCTTCACCACGTCGTCGGACGTGGCGATCTCGACGAGGGCGTCCTCGTCGAGGCCGATGCGCACCGCCCCGTCGACCACGGCGATCGTGGCCGGCAGCGCGCCGTTGTCGAGCACGGCCTGCTCGATCTGGCGGGCCACGTCGAGGTTGTCGGGCCGGGGCAGGCCGTGGCTGATGATCGTCGACTCGAGGGCCACCACCGGGCGGCCCTCGGCGAGCGCATCGGCGACCGGCTGGTGGACGACGAAGCGGGCGGCGGAGCGGTCGGTCACCCCCAGCACGCTACCCGTGCCGCCGCCCCCCCCCCGGCCCGAGGCAATGCGTCCCGCTCGCCCGGGCCCGAGGCATTGCGTCCCACATGTGGGACGCAATGCCTCAGGCGGGCGGTCGCGGGACCTATTGCCTCGCCCTTGGGTCAGGTGTCGGGGGCGGTGAGGGTGGCCATGTCGGCGTCGAGGTTGGCGAGGAGGCGCTCGACCATGGGCCGCCGCAGCGAGGACTTCGTGTAGGCGTAGGCCCCGGCGCGGAGCGCGCCCAGGCGGCGGGCCTCCGCGATGGTGACGGCCTCGCACTCCTCGGCCGGGACGACCCGGTCGAGGTACCCGGCGGCCAGCGCGCCGGCCGGGTCGAACACCTCGCCCTGGATCGTGGCCCGGGTGAGGTGGGTGGGGGAGAGGCGGGCCTCCGCCAGCGCCACCGCGAACTCGGGGAGGGCCATCCCGATCTGGGTCTCGTTGAGGCCGATCTTGGCCGGGCCGTCGGCGCCGATGCGGGTGTCGCAGGACAGCACCAGCAGCGCCCCGGCGGCGAGCGCGTGGCCGGTCACCGCCACCGCCACCGGCTGGGGGTGGTCGTAGAGGCGGAGCAGGAACCTCGCTCCGGCGCTCACCAGGGCGCGGGTGCGGTCGGGGCCCGCGGTCATCTCCGTGAGGTCGAAGCCAGCCGAGAGCTTGCCGGGCCGACCGACGATGGCGACGGCCCGAGCCTCGGCCGCCGCGACGTCGAGCGCCTCGTGGAGCCGCTCGAGGACCCGGTGGCTGATCACGTTGACCTTGCCGTCGTCGATCCGGACGACGGCCACGCCGTCCTCCACGGTCCAGGTGACGGCTTCGGCAGCAGGAGCGTCGGACATGGCCGCCGACACTACGCGCCCCCGCCCCGCCCCCTGGCCGACCGGGCTACTCGCCCGGGTCGGTCACGAAGTCGATGAGCTGCTCGACGGCGCCGACGAGGGCCGGCTCCAGGTCCGCGTAGGTGCGGACCCGGCCGAGCAGCTGCTTCCAGAACGCCCCCGGGTGGGCGTCGACGCCGAGCGCCCGCAGCACCCCCTCCTTCCACGGCACGCCCCGCGGCACGTCGGGCCACGCCGGGATCCCCGCCACCTTGGGTCGCACCGCCGCCCACACGTCCACGAACGGGATGCCGGTGACGAGCACGTGCGGGTGGCGGACCACCGCCGCCATGCGGGACTCCTTCGACCCCTCGACGAGGTGGTCGAGCAGCACGCCGAGGCGCCGGCCCGGCCCCGGGTCGAGATCCCGCACCACGGCCTCGAGGTCGTCCATCCCGTCCAGCCGCTCGACGACCACCCCGACGTCGCGCAGGTCGTCGCCCCACACCTTCTCGACGAGCTCGGCGTCGTGGACGCCCTCCACCAGGATCCGGCTGGCCCGAGCCACCTTGGCCCGCCGGTCGCTGCTGGCCACCGACCCTGAGGCGGTGCGCGGCGGGGCCTTCGGCGCGGCCGCCGGCGGCACGAGCGTGGCCACCTCGCCGTCCACGAGGAACCCGCCGGGCTCCACCCGCAGCGGCCGGTTGCGCCCGAACCGGTCGTTCAGCACCACCACCTGCGGGTTGAACGACACGATCGAGCCGACCACGCCGCTGGCCCGGTGCTCGACGACGACGCCCCGCCGGGCCGGGACCCGCCTCGGCCCCGGGTCGCGACGTCGACCGTCGAGGTCGATGGGGTCGGAGAGGATGCCGTCGCGGCCCATGACCCGACCGTACCGAGGCGGTTGCCGACGGTCGGGGACCGTCTGGGAGGATGCGCCCGTGATCCTCGTCGACGCCGCCGAGCTGGCCGTAAGCCGCCCCGGCAAGCCGCTCTTCGCCGACCTGTCGGTCACGGTGGCCAGCGGGGACCGGCTCGGCGTGGTCGGCATCAACGGCTGCGGCAAGTCGACGCTCCTCCAGGTGCTGGCCGGCACCCGCGAGCCCGACGCCGGCACCGTCCGTCGCGGCCGCGGCGCCCGGGTGTCGGTCCTCGACCAGGACGCCCCGCTGCCCGCCGGCACCGTCCGCGCCGTCGTCGGCGGCGGCTGGGAGGGGGAAGCCGTCCTCGAGCGGCTGGGCATGGGCGGCAGCCTCGACGCCGACGTGGCCACCCTCTCCGGCGGCCAGCGCAAGCGGGTGGCGCTGGCCCAGGCGCTCGTCGCCGTCGGCGGCCCCGGCGGGCACGCCGACGAGGGCGACCTCCTGATCCTCGACGAGCCCACCAACCACCTCGACCTCGACGCCATCGCCTGGCTGGAGGACTGGCTGGCCCGCTTCCCCGGCGGGCTCGTGCTCGTCACCCACGACCGCCACGTCCTCGACCGGGTCACCAACGTCGTCCTCGAGCTCGACCGGGGCCGCGGCTACGTGCACGTGGGCGGCTACCAGGCGTGGCTCGACGCCCGGGCCGAGCGGGAGGAGCGGAGCGCGGTCGCCGAGGCCAAGCGCCGGAACCTGGCCCGAGCCGAGCTGGCCTGGCTCCGGCGGGGCGCGCCGGCCCGCACCCGCAAGCCCCAGGCCCGGGTGGCCGCCGCCACCGCGCTCGTCGGCGCCAAGGCCGAGGCCGCCGCCCGCAGCGGCGACCTGCCCCTGCACTTCGACACGCCCCGCCTCGGCGACCAGGTGGTGGAGCTCCACGGCGTCGGCGACGGCTACGGGGACCGCTGGCTGTTCCGGGGCCTCGACCTGGCCCTGGATCCCCGCGAGCGCCTCGGCATCGTGGGACCGAACGGGGCCGGCAAGTCCACCCTGCTCGATGTGCTGGCCGGCCGCCGCACCCCCCGGGAGGGCCGGGTGGTGCACGGCTCGACGGTGCGCCTCGCCGTCTACGACCAGCAGGGCGCGACGCTCGACCCGGACCAGCGGGTCCGCGAGGCGGTGGCCGGCCCCACCCGCCAGCCCGACTGGACCGACGCCCGGCTCCTCGAGGCGTTCTGGTTCGACGCCGACGCCCAGTGGGCCCCGATCTCGCTGCTCTCGGGCGGGGAGCGCCGCCGGGTGCAGCTCATGCTGGCGCTCGCCCAGAAGCCCAACGTGCTCCTCCTCGACGAGCCCACCAACGACCTCGACCTCGACACGCTCCGGGCCCTCGAGGACTTCCTCGACGACTGGCCCGGCGCGCTCGTGGTCGTGTCCCACGACCGGGCCTTCCTCGAGCGGACCGTCACCGACGTGGTCGTCCTCGACGGCGAGGGCACCGCCGGCCGGCGCCCCGGGGGCCTCGCCGCCTGGGAGGCCGAGCGGCGCGCCCGGACCACCGCCGGCGGCCGGGTGGCGCCTTCGGTGTCGCCGGCCCGGGCCCCGGCGGGCACCGGCGTCGGTGAGGGCAGGGCCCGCCGAGCCGCCACCACCAGCCCGGGCCGCTCGCCCAGCACGCTGCGCCACCTCATGAAGGAGGCCGACCGGGAGCTGGCCCGCCTCGCCCGCGAGGCGGCGCGCCTGGACGCCGCGGTGGCGGACGCCGCCGCGGCGGGCGACCACGAGGCCCTGGCCCGCCTCGGCGCCGAGGTGGCGGCCGTCCAGGCCCGCCAGGCCGAGGTGGAGGAGCGCTGGCTCGAGCTCGGGGCCGAGCTCGAGTCCCGCTGACCCCGGGGTCCGGGGCGCGGTCGAGCTCCGCCCGCCGGAGCTCGACCGCATCCGGAGCCCGGCCGAACGCATCGGCCGGGGCCAGGTGCACCGGGCGGCTCCGACGGAGCGACCCGTGCGATGTGACCATCCAAGACTTCTGACACGCGCTCTGCCAGGGTCGATCGGCCCATTTTCGATGGTCGACCCGGGCCATCGGCACCCCCGCCCGGCGCGAACCGCGTCGAGCCGGCCACGGCGCGTGGCCGGCGCGGCTCGACGAGGAGGACGGCGCCGATCCCCTCGTTAGCCTGGGGGCATGGCCGACGTCACCACGCCCCCGGTCCAGGACAGCACCGACACGACCGTGCTGACGGTCACGCCGGAGGCCGTCGCCCGCATCCTCGAGCTGCGGGAGGCCGAAGAGGATGCCGACAGCCTCGGGCTGCGCATCGAGGTCACCGGCACCAACGGCGTCGAGTACGCCTACGACCTCACGTTCGATCCGGTCGCCGCGGCCGGCGAGGCCGACGCCGTGTTCCAGCAGGACGGCCTGCCGGTGATCGTCCCCGCCGGCAGCATCGAGCAGCTCACCGGCGCCACCCTCGCGGTCCCCACAGGCGGCGGGCCCGGGCTCGTGCTGCGCAATCCCAACCGGCCCAACCCCCTGGCCGGGCGCAACCTCGAGCTCACCGGCACCGTCACCGAGCGGATCGAGCAGCTCCTGCGCGAGCAGATCAACCCCGCCCTCGCCGCCCACGGCGGCTTCGCCAACCTCGTCGGCGTCGAGGGGGAGAAGGCCTACGTCACCATGGGCGGCGGCTGCCAGGGCTGCGCCGTGTCCGCCATGACGCTGCGCGACGGCATCGCCCGGTCCATCACCGAGGCCATCCCCGAGATCACCGAGGTCATCGACACCACCGACCACGCGGCGGGCGAGAACCCCTTCTACTGATCCGTCGAGCCCGAACCGGCGGTTCGCGGGCGCCCCGCTGACCGGACGGCCGCCCGTCGGGACGGCCGCCCGTCGGCTGCGCTGCCGGCGCCGGCCGCGGCGCGTCAGGCGCGGAGGGCGGCGACGAGGGCGCGGGCCTCGCGGGCGAGGCCGTCGGCGTCCAGGCCGAGGCGGGCCAGGATGGCGTCGGCCTTGGCGTGGTCGATGTAGGTCACCGGGACCCCGAGCACCTTCACCCGGGGCTTGGGGCCGGGATGGTCGAGGTCGGCGACGGCGTCGGCGATCATCGACCCCACCCCGCCCTGGCGGATCCCGTCCTCGACGGTGATGACGATCGGGTGCTCGGCGGCGTCGGCCACCATCGCCGGGTCGAGCGGCACCACCCGCACGTCCCAGACCGTGGCCTCGATGCCCTCGGCGGCCAGCTGCTCGGCCGCCCCCTGGGCCGCGGCCAGCATCTTGCCCACCGCGAGGAAGCACATGTCCCGGCCGGTGCGGGCCTTGCGGGCGCTGAGCCCCGAGCCCACCTCGTCCGGGCCCACCGACGGAGCCGGCGTCTTCGGCCAGCGGATGGCGGCCGGGCCATCGGTGCAGAGCTCCAGCGCGTCGTGGAGCATCTGGCCGAGCTCCTGGTACGACGACGGCGCGAACAGCGTCATCCCCGGCACCTTGGTGAGCAGCGCCATGTCGAGGATCCCGTGGTGCGACGGCCCGTCGTCGCCGGTGATCCCGGCGCGGTCCAGGCAGAACACCACCGGCTGGCGGTGCAGGCCCACGTCGTAGGTGACCTGGTCGATCGCCCGGGTGAGGAACGTGGAGTACACGGCGAACACCGGGCGCAGCCCGCCCATCGCCATGCCGGCCGCTGCCGTGACCGCGTGCTGCTCGGCGATGCCGACGTCGATCAGCCGGTCCGGGAACCGCTCGGCGAAGGGCAGCAGCCCGGTGGAGTCGGGCATGGCGGCGGTGATCGCCACCAGCTCGGGCCGGGCCTCGGCCTCCTTGATCATCGCCTCGGTGAACGCCGCCGTGTAGGTGCCCGGCTTGGGCATCCCGGGCCCGATGTCGTGGAGGTGCTTGATCGAGTCGTTCCCCGCCGGCGCGTAGCCGCGGCCCTTCTGGGTGACGACGTGCACGACGATCGGGCCGTCCAGCTCCGCCGCGTTGCGGAACGCCTTCTCGAGGCCCTCGATGTCGTGGCCGTCGAACGGGCCCGTGTAGCGCACGCCCAGCGTCTCGAAGAAGGCGGGCGGCTCGAACATCTCCCGCATGGCCGCCACCATCCCCTCGAGGCTGCGCTCGAGCTGGGGACCCACCACCGGGACCTCGGACAGGATGCGGTCCAGGCGATGGCGGTTGCGGACGTAGGTGGGGTTCACCCGCAGGCGGGCCAGGCTCTCGCCGAGCTTCGACACCGTCGGGGCGTAGGACCGGCCGTTGTCGTTGAGGACGATGATCGCCCGCTTGCCGGAGTGGCCGAGGTTGTTCAGGCCCTCGAAGGCCATCCCGCCGGTGAGCGACCCGTCGCCGACGACGGCCACGATCCGGCGACCCTCACCGATCTCGCTCTCCTGGGCCACGGCCAGGCCGTGGGCGTAGCTGATGACCGTGGAGGCGTGGCTGTTCTCGATCCAGTCGTGCTCCGACTCGGCCCGGCTCGGGTAGCCGGAGAGGCCGCCCTCCTTGCGGAGCGTGTCGAAGTCCGCCGCCCGGCCGGTGACGATCTTGTGCACGTAGGCCTGGTGGCCGGTGTCCCACAGGATGATGTCCCGGGGCGAGTCGAACACCCGGTGCAGGGCCAGCGTGAGCTCGACCGCACCGAGGTTCGACCCCAGGTGCCCGCTGCCGGCTCGGGACACGGCGTCGACGACGAACTCCCGGATCTCGGCGGCGAGCTGCGTCAGCTGGTCGTACGACAGCTCGCGGAGGTCGGCCGGGCACGTGATGGAAGGGAGGATCGACAAGGTGCCCAACGGTACCTCTGGCAGCACCCGAGGAGCACGTACGGCGGTCCGCCGCTGCGCTCGGTGGCCTCGGGGTACCGTGCGCCGGTGATCGACGTGGAGGAGGTCGCCGACGTCCTCGCCTACCAGGCGACGGCCTGCCGGATCGTGGGCTCCTCCCTCTACGAGCGCATCCTGCTCGGCGCCCTGGCCGACGTCCGGGCCGGCGGGGTCTGCGCCCGGGTGCTCGACGACCACCACGTCGACCCGTACGGCTCCGCGCTCGCGCTGCGCTTCCTCGGCGCCGTCCACCGGATCGCGCTGGAGGGCCGGGCCCCGGCGCTGGCCGCCCTCTACCCCTCGACCGGCGGCGACCCGTCCGCCGGGGACCCGGTCGCGGCGTTCCTGGCCACGGTGGCCGACCACGAAGACGAGGTCCGCCACCGCCTGGCCGACGGCGTGCAGACGAACGAGGTGGGCCGCTCGGCGGCGCTCGTCGGCGGCTACGCCGAGGTGGCCCGCCGCACCGGCTTGCCGCTGCGGGTCCTCGAGCTCGGCGCCTCGGCCGGGCTGAACCTGCGCTTCGACCGGTACTGCTACGACACCGGTCGCCACGTGCTCGGCGACCCGGCCAGCCCGCTGCGCTTCGCCGACGTGTGGGACCCGGCGCCCGACCTGTCCGGGCCGGTGGCGGTGGCCGAGCGCCGGGGCTGCGACCGCAACCCCCTCGACCCGACCTCCGAGGACGACCGCCTCACCCTCGCCAGCTACGTGTGGCCCGACCAGGTGGTGCGCCTCGCCCGCCTGCGCACCGCCCTCGAGCTGGCCGCCGAGGTCCCCGTGGAGGTCGACCACGCCGACGCCGCCGACTGGACCGCCGCCCAGCTGGCCGAGCCCCGCCCCGGCCTCGCCACCGTCGTCGTGCACTCGATCGTCCTCCAGTACCTCCCGCCGCCCCGGCGACGGGACCTGCGCGACGCCCTCGCCGACGCGGGCCGGCGGGCCAGCGCCGCCGCCCCGCTGGCGTGGCTGCGGATGGAGCCGGCCACCGACGACCTGGCTGAGGTCCGCCTCACCCTCTGGCCCGGCGGGCGCGACGAGCTCCTCGGACGGGCCGGGTACCACGGCGTCCCCGTGCGCTGGGGCGCCGCGGGCTGACCGCCGTCTGCCCGGCTCGTCTCGGGGGTAGCCCCCAGCCATGACCCGCACCCGCATCGCTGCGATCACCACCGCTGGGCTCCTGGGCCTCGGCTCGCTCGGCCTCGCCGCCTGCTCCGACGAGGACGGCGACGGCGGCACCACCGACGAGGAGATCCAGGACGGGCGCGACACCGTCGACTCCATCGGCGACGAGATCCAAGAGGAGATCGACGCCCAGCAGGAGGGCGACAACGAAGACGGCGAGTAGCGGCGCCGGCCTCAGCCGACGGCGTCGCCGGCCGGGACGGGATCGCGCCGGTCCAGCCAGCGGCGCCCCGTGACGGCTCGGGCCAGCGCGAAGCCGGCCCCCAGGCACAGCAGGCCGCCCACCCCGTCGATCCAGTAGTGGTTGGCGGTGACGAGGATGCAGGCCAGGGTGACCAGGGGGTAGGCGCCGGCCAGGATCCGGGCCCACCGCCGCCGCAGCAGCGGCACGAGCACGAGGGCGCTCCAGGTGGACCAGCCGATGTGCATGCTCGGCATCGCCGCGTACTGGTTCGACACGTCCTTCATCCCCTCGTTGCCGAAGGAGATCCACCCCCCGTAGCGGGCGATCGTGTCCACGAACCCGTAGCGGTCGCACCCGTCCGGGTGGGGGTCCCCCGGTGACCAGCCGGCCACCGCCTCGGGGGCGTACAGCTGGCAGGCCCCGTACTCGCCGGGGTCGTCGAGCAGGCGGGGCGGCATGAGGGAGTAGGCGGCGAAGCCGATGACGGCCAGGCACGTCGTGAGGGCCAGCGTGTTCCGCCACAGCGGGTAGCGGCCCGGGTCCCGCCGGAACAGCCACACGAGGGCCGCGAACGTCACGACGAAGTGGGCCACCCCGTAGAAGACGTTCCAGAGCCGGATCAGCCCGGTGGCCGGCAGGTCCAGGTACCACTGCTGCAGGTCTGCCTCGAAGTAGAGGCCCATCGCGTCCTGCAGGTCGATGATCTGGCGGGCGTGCTCGTACGCGGGACCCGGGTCGCCGCCGGCCGAGCCGAACTGGTTGCGGACGAACGAGTACACGGCGTAGACGGCGGCGCCGAAGAGCACCTCCTTCCACCACCGCAGCGGCCGCCTGGACCCGTCGGGCGGGGCCGGGGCGTTCGTGGTGGCGGCGTCGGGCATGGGGATGGGATAGCAGCCCGGCCCCGCGGTCGGCAGCACCGGGTCCGGGCGCCGGCCAGCGGGCCTGGGCGTCAGGGGCCGACGGCCGCCATCTCGGACGGGCCGGGCACCCGGCCGCCCATGGCGAAGGCGGGCGCGCCGAGCAGGCTCACGCCCAGGTTGAGCAGGTAGAGCAGGAGGCCCAGGGCGATGGCGTCCTGGCTGGCCACGCCGAGCGGACCGAGGAACAGCACGAACGCGCCCTCCCGGATGCCCAGCCCCGAGATCCCGATCGGCAGCACCTGGGCGATGGCGACGGCCGGGAAGAACGCGAGCAGGGCGGTGAGCCCCGCCGGGCGCACCCCGAGGGCCTGGGCGGCGGCCACGGCGGCCAGCACCAGCACGATCTGGTACGCGAAGCCCACGAGCAGCACGTCGGCCGCGGCGCGGGGCTCGTGGCGCAGCCGGTCGACCCCGAGGTGGACGGCGCCGGCGAAGCGCCGCCAGCCCTCCTTGGCCTCGAACCGGCCGCCGATGCGCTGGTCGGCCACGGCGTAGAGCAGGATCCCGAGGGCCAGCAGGGTGGCGAAGGCCAGGCCGAGCGCCACGTTGCTGGCGGTGCCCAGGTCGGCCAGCGGCGGGTTCACGAGGAAGCCGGCCACGCTGATCACCGGCAGCACGAGCCACCCGGTGAGGCGCTCCAGCACCACCGACGCGAAGGTCCGCGGCGACTCGCCCGTCTCCCGGGCCAGCCGGGTCACCCGCAGCACGTCGCCGCCGATCGTGGTGGGCAGCACGTTCGACACGAACTGGCCGGCCAGGTAGTGGGAGAGCAGCCGGCGCAGCCGCGCGTCCAGGCCCATGACCCCGAGCACTCGCTGCCAGCGCAGCGCGGAGAGGACCAGCCCGAGGAGCGTGAGGGCCGCGGCCAGGACCAGCCACCCCGTGGTGCGGGCGGTGAGCTCGGGGACCACCTCGTCCAGCTCGAAGTCGGGCACCCGCCACACGAGCACGGCCAGCATCGCGGCGCTGAGCGCGATGCGCAGGGCCAGCGACACGGCTTGCTTGCGGTTCACCTGCCCCCTCGTTCTGGTCGGCCGAGACCTCATCGTACGCCCCCGCGCCCCGCAGCCACCGTCCGAGATCGCGCCTGTCGGCACGGGTGCCGCGCGCGTTACCGTGCCTGTCGGGGTTCGGGCGGACCCCACCAGCACCCGAACCGATCGCTGTGGAGGTCCCCCGTTGCGAGCACCCCGTCTGGCCGCGGCCCTGGTCGCCCCGCTCCTCGTCGTCGCTGCCTGCGGCGACGACGACCGCACCGTCGAGGCCACCGGCGGCGCGGAGGCCCTGGCTCGGCTGCAGGCCGCCCCCGACGCCGTCGCCGAGGCCGGCACCGCCCGGCTCGCGATGACGATGACGATGACCGTCGAGGGCGAGGAGATCGTCATCCGGGCCGACGGCGCCTACGCCGACGATCGCCTCATGCTCACGATGGACTTCGCCGCCATGTTCGAGGCCATCGAGGGCGAGGTCCCCGCGATGCCGGGCATGGACGAGCCGATGACCTACGTGCTCGACGGCACCACCACCTACATCAAGGCCCCGATGCTGGCCATGCTCACCGGCACCGACGGCTGGCTGTCGGTCAGCCCCGAGGACTTCGGCGGCGACACCGACCTGCTCGACCTCAGCATGGGCACCAACGACCCCACCAAGATCCTCTCCGCGCTGCGGGGCGTGTCCGACGAGTTCGAGCGGGTGGGCGAGGAGACGGTCCGCGGCGTCGACACCACCCGCTACCGGGTCGTGATCGACCTCGACAAGGCGGTCGAGGCGATGCCCGAGGACGCCCGCGCCTCGTACCGGCAGGAGATGGCGGAGCTCGGCATCACCGACATGCCCCTCGACGTGTGGATCGCCGACGACGGCCTCGTGTACCGGCTGTCGCTCGACCTCCTCGAGATGGCCGGCGACGCCCTGAGCGACGAGGACATGGACGGCCTCGAGGCCGGCGAGATGGTGTTCGAGCTCTACGACTACGGCGCCGACATCGACATCGAGGTGCCCGACCCGTCCGAGGTCACCCCCTTCGTGGACGTCATGGGCGGCGCCGGCGCCTTCGGGCTCGACCCCACCGGCTGACCCGACGGGCCGGCGGCCGCTGGGCTGCCGGCCCGGCTACCGTCCGGCGCCCATGGAGCACCGCCGCATCACCGTCGACGCCCTCGGCGTCGAGGAGCTGGCCATCGCCGAGGCGGGCGTGGGCCAGCGCCCGCTCCTCCTCGTGCACGGGTTCACCGGCGCCAAGGAGGACTTCACCGACTGGCTCGACCCGCTGGCCGAGCGGGGCTGGCACGCCGTCGCCCCCGACCTGCGGGGCCACGGCGAGAGCCACAAGCCCGAGGACGAGGCGGCGTACTCCTTCGAGCACTACGCCCGAGAGGTGCTCGGCCTCCTCGACGCCCTCGGGTGGCGCGCCGCGGTGGCCCTCGGGCACTCGATGGGCGGGATGGTCGTCCAGACCGCCGCGCTGGCGGCGCCCGAGCGCTTTGAGGCGCTCGTGCTCATGGACACCTCGCACCGGGCCGTGAAGGCCGACCCCGGCGTCGTCGAGCTGGCGGCCGCGCTGGCCCGCAGCGAGGGGATGGCCGCCGTGCTCGCCGCCCAGGAGATGGCCCGGGACGCCAACCCGCTGGCCAACGAGATCGCGGCCCGCCTCGAAGCCGAGCGCCCCGACTACAAGGCGTTCGGGGAGCGCAAGATGCTCGCCTCGTCGCCCCACATGTACGCGTCGATGCTGCGGCAGATCACCGACCGCTCCGAGGAGCTCGACCGCCTGGCCGAGCTGGGCGCGATCGCCGTGCCCACCCTCGTCATCGTCGGCGAGCACGACGCGCCGTTCCGGCGGGCCTCCGAGCGGATCGCCGCCGCCATCCCGAACGCCACGCTGGCCGTCATCCCCGGCGGCGCCCACTCGCCGCAGTTCGAGGCGCCCGAGGCCTGGTGGCGGGCGCTCACGGACTTCCTCGACGGGCTCGGCTGAGCCGCCCCTCCCCGGGGCGGCCCCTCAGCGGGCCTTCTCGAGGAACTGATCGGTGTCGACGATGACGCGGGTGACCTTCCCGGCCGCCACGAGCCCGCCGTGGTCCTCCACGGTGACCGTGAACACGAGGCGCCGGCCCTCGACCTTCTCGAGCGTGGCCTCGGCCGCCACCGTGGACCCCACGTTGGTGGGGTGGAGGTGGTCGATCTGCACCCGCATCCCGACGGTGGTCTGACCCTCGGGGATCTCGGGCGCCACGGCGGCGTGGGCCGCCTCCTCGCACAGCGCGATCAGGCGAGGCGTGGCCAGCACCGGCACCTCGCCAGAGCGGTGGGCGACAGCCGTGTCGGCGTCGGACACCACGAGCTTCACGGTGGCGTGCAGGCCGGGGGACAGAGGCACCCGGGTACCATATTCGCCACCCTCGCCGCCGGGTCAAAGGCGTCGGGACGCCTGCCCCCTGCCTGCTCGAAGGAGTCGTGTGCTCGACCAGGATCTGATCCAACGCACCCTCGCCGCCGCCCTGCGCACCGGGGGTGACCTGGCCGAGATCTTCGTGGAGGACCGAGCCTCCTCCAACGCCGTGCTCGACGACGGCAAGGTCGAGCACCTCACCTCCGGCCGGGATCGGGGCGCCGGGATCCGGGTGATCGTGGGCGACACCACCGGCTTCGCCCACACGGCCGACCTGACCCCGGCCGGTCTCCTCGAGGCCGCCGAGGCCGCGGCCGCCGCCGCCCGCTCCGGCGGTGGCGGCGTCAAGGAGGTGGCGCTCGAGCGCCAGCACGCCCCCCGCCCGCACGAGGTGGCGGTGCTGCCCGAGACCGTCGGCAAGGGCGAGAAGGTCGAGCTCCTGCGCCGGGCCGACGCCGCCGCCCGCGGCGCCGGCGGCGCCATCTCCCAGGTCACCGCCCGCTACGGCGACAGCCGGCGCCGCATCCTCGTCGCCAACAGCGACGGGCTGCTCACCGAGGACGACCAGGTCCGCACCCTGCTGTCGGTCATGGCCGTGGCCACCGGCGACACCGGGATGCAGACGGGCTACCAGTCGCTCGGCCGCACCGTCGGCTTCGAGCTGTTCGACCGTTACGACGTCGACCAGATCGGCCGGGAGGCCGCCGAGCGGGCCCTCCTCAAGCTGTCGGCCCGCCCCGCCCCCTCCGGCACGATGCCGGTCGTCATCGGCCCCGGCGGCGGCGGCGTCCTCTTCCACGAGGCGTGCGGGCACGGCCTCGAGGCCGACCTCGTGGCCAAGGGCGCCTCGGTGTTCGCCGGCCGGATCGGCGAGCGGGTGGCCGACCCGCGCATCACGCTCGTCGACGACGGCACGATGGCCGAGGAGTGGGGGGCCTTCGCGGTCGACGACGAGGGGTCCGTCGCGCAGCGCAACGTCCTCATCCAAGACGGCATCCTCACCGACTACATGTGGGACCTGCTCCGAGCCCGCAAGGAGGGCCGCCCCCGCTCCGGCAACGGCCGCCGCCAGAGCTACAAGCACCTCCCGATGGTGCGGATGACCAACACCTACGTGCTGGCCGGCCCCGACGACCCCGAGGACATCATCGCCTCCACCCCCAAGGGCGTGTACGTGGCCCACCTGGGGGGCGGTCAGGTCAACACCGCCACCGGGGACTTCGTGTTCGGGATGACCGAGGCGTACCTCATCGAGGACGGCCGCATCACCGAGCCGATCCGCGAGGGCAACCTGATCGGCAACGGCCCCGAGGTGCTCGCCTCGATCGACGCCGTCGGCCACGACTTCGCCATGGGCAGCCCCGGCATGTGCGGCAAGGACGGCCAGGGCGTGCCGGTCGGCGACGGCGTCCCCACGCTGCGGGTCCCGGCCCTCACCGTCGGCGGCACCGCCTGATGGCGAGCGCGCCCACCGAGCCCGACCTCCTCGCCCTCGCCACCCGGGTGGCCGACCAGGCCCGCCCCGGGGAGCAGGTCGAGGCGTTCGTGGCCCGCAGCACGAGCACGTCGGTCCGGGCCTACGGCGGCGAGGTCGAGTCGCTCACCCAGGCCTCCACCTCCGGGGTGGGGGTCCGGGTGGTCGTCGACCACCGGGAGGGCTTCGCCTACGCGGGGACGCTCGACGAGGCCACCGTGCAGGAGGCGCTCGAGGAGGCTCGGGACAACGCCCGCTACGCCGAGCCCGACGAGTTCAACGGCCTGGCCGAGCCCGACGGCGTGGCCCCCGCCGAGCTCGACCTGTGGCCCAAGGGCCTGCCCGAGGTGCCCACCGCCGACAAGGTGGCCCTCGCCCTCGACCTCGAGCGAGCCACCACCGGGCGGGACCCGCGCGTCCAGGGCGTCCGCGTCGCCATGTACAGCGACGGCCTCGGCGAGGCCGCCGTGGCCACCAGCACCGGCATCCGGGTGTGGGACCGGGCCGGCACCAGCTACCTCATGGTCCAGGCCCTCGCCACCCAGGACGGGGAGACCCAGATCGCCGGCGGCCTGTCGGTGGGGCGCGAGCTCGAGGACCTGTCCGTCGACGAGGCGGCCGACGACGCGGTGCTGCGGGCCACCCGCCTGCTCGGCGCCGCCAAGCCGGCCACCCAGCGGGTCACGCTCGTGCTCGAGCCGCGGATGACCGCCACCGTGCTCGGGCTCGTCGGCGGGATGCTGAACGGCGAGGCCGTCCTCAAGGGCCGATCCCCCTTCCGCGACCGGGTGGGGGAGGCGATCGCGTCGCCGCTGCTCACCTTCGTGGACGACCCCACCGACCCCCGCAGCCTCGGCGCCGACACCTACGACGGCGAGGGCCTGGCCCGCCGCCGCAACGAGCTCGTGCGCGACGGCGTCCTGCAGGGGTTCCTGCAGAACACCTACACCGGTCGCCGGTCCGGCACCGCCTCCACCGGGTCCGCCGCCCGGGGCGTGTCCTCCACCCCTGGGGTGGCGGCCACCGCGCTGGCCGTCGCCCCCGGGCAGGGCAGCCACGAGGAGCTGCTCGCCACCGTCGACCGGGGCCTCCTCGTCACGTCGATGGCGGGCCTGCACTCGGGCGTGAACCCGGTGTCGGGCGACTTCTCGGTGGGGGTGGAGGGCCTCATGGTGCGCGACGGAGCGCTGGCCGAGCCGATCCGCGAGGCCACCGTGGCCTCCACGCTGCAGCGGCTGCTGCTCGACATCGCCGCCGTGGGCGCCGACCTCGAGTGGCTGCCCGACGGCACCGGCGGCGTCACCCTCGTCATCCCCGACGTGACCCTCTCCGGCACCTGACCGGCCCCCACCCGCCCGCATGCCGATCCTCCACGCCATCGTCCTGGGCATCACCCAGGGGCTGTCCGAGTTCCTGCCCATCTCGTCCTCCGGGCACCTCCGCCTCGTCCCGTGGCTGTTCGGCTGGGACGACTTCGCCGGGCAGGAGCACCTGCAGAAGACCTTCGACGTCGCCCTCCACCTCGGCACCCTGATCGGCGCGCTCGCCTACTTCCGGGCCGACGTCGTCCGCTACGCCCGGGCCGGGCTCCGGCGGGGGGCGCTGGGCACGCTCGACGGGCGGATCGCCTGGTTCCTGGTGGCCTCCGCCGTGCCCGCCGCGATCACCGGCGCCCTGTTCGCCGACGTGATCGAGGACAAGACCGGCTACATCTGGCTGATCGCCACGATGCTCATCGTGTTCGGGCTCGTCCTGGCCTGGGCCGACCGGGCCCCCGGCACCCGGGTGGTCGAGGAGATCCGCCTGCGCGACGCGCTCATCATGGGCGTGGGGCAGGCCGTCGCCCTCCAGCCCGGCGTGTCCCGCTCCGGGGTGACGATGACGGCCGGGCGCCTCGTCGGGCTCGGGCGCGACGGGGCCGCCCGCTTCGCGTTCCTGATGAGCCTGCCGATCACCGCCGGCGCCCTCGTCTACAAGGCGCTCGACGTGGCGAGCGAGGGCGGCATCCCCGACGGGTTCGTCGCCCCGTTCGCCTGGGGCATCGTCGCCTCCGGCGTCACCGGCTGGCTGGCCGTGTGGGGCACGCTGCGCCTCATCCGCACCCGGACGTTCACCCCCTTCGTGGTGTACCGGGTGCTCGTCGGGGTCGTCGTGCTCGGGCTCTACCTGCTCTGACCGGCGCGTCCGGGCCAGCTCAGCGGGCCCCCACCAGGGCCAGGGTCACCACGCCCGATCCCAGCGCCACCGCCACGCGCGCCGTGTCGGCCCGGGGCACGGCCACGGTGACCGCGTCCTCCGACACGTCGACGACCAGCGCGGCGTCCACCAGCGTGAACCCCGGCGGTGCCCCGCCCCGGTCCTCGCCGTCGCCGCCCAGGGCCACGACCACGTCGACCCGATCGCCGGCGGCCAGCGGCGGCGTGAGGCCCCGCTCGGCCGGGACGGCCACCGCCCGGGTGCCCGGTGGCAGCATCGCGGCGGGGCCCCGCAGACCGGCGTCGGCCAGGCGCTCGGCCACCACCACCTCCCCGGCCGCGATCGAGGTGGCCGCGGACCGGGCGACCGGGACCTCCGTGAGCGCGGACGCCGGCACGACCGCCCCCGGACGCTCCTCCAGGGCGACCACGGCGTCGGTGATCGCATCGCCCGGGCCGATGTCCGCGGTGGCCACGACCACGGCCACGGGCTCGCCCCAGGCCCGGCGGGCGGCGTCGGCGCGCTCGACCGCCGACGACACCGTCAGCCCCACGGCGAGGGCCAGCGTGACGACGAGCGCCCACCACAGCCGGGGCCGGCGCCGGAGCGCGGGGAGGAGGCCGCCGCGGCGGCGGGGGAGGGGTCGAGCAGGCGTCGGGCGCAGCACGGCGCGCCTCCGGGGTGAGGCGGCGGTGTGGGGGAAGCAGCTCCGACGCTAGCCAGGGCCGTCCGCAGGCGGAAGGCCCCGTCGGCGGCGCCGGTCAGGCGGAGGCGGCGTCCGCCGTGCTCGACGACGAGTCGCTGGAGGAGCTGTCGCTCAAGCTGCCGTTGCTCGACCCCGAGCGGCTGTCGGTCTTGTAGAAGCCGCTGCCCTTGAACGAGATGCCGACCGCCCCGAAGACCTTCCGCAGGCCCTCCTGGCCACAGCTCGGGCAGGTCGTGAGCGCGTCGTCGGTGAAGGCCTGGACGGCCTCCAGCTCGTGACCGCACTCCCGGCACCGGTACTCGTAGGTGGGCACTCCGTCCTCCGTGTCGCTCCGACTGGCGGCACACCGCCACCGCCCAGCGCTTCTCTGCCGCCGTCGTTAGCACTCTCGGCAGGCGAGTGCCAATGTAGCGGCCGCCCGGCACGCGCCGCCACGTCGCCCCGTCCGCTGAGCGGCGCCTACCCTCGCCCCCGTGTCGCTCGGCTGGTCCCTCGTCGTGCCGGCCTACCTGCTCGGCACCTTCCCCACCGCGGTGCTCGTCGGACGGCGCCGCGGCCGCGACGTCACCAGCGAGGGCTCCGGCAACCCCGGCGCCTCCAACACGCTGCGCACGATGGGACGCCGCGCCGGCGCCCTCGTCCTCCTCGGCGACCTCGGCAAGGGCGCGCTGGCGTCGGCCGCCGGGCTGCTGCTCGCGGGCCGCGGGGTCGGCGTGGCCTGCGGGCTGGCCGCTGTGCTCGGCCACGTGGCCCCGATCGGCCGGCGGGGCGGCAAGGGCGTGGCCACCGCCGCCGGGATGGCCCTCGTGCTCGTGCCGATCGTCGCCGCGGCCCTCGCGGTCGTCTGGGTGGTCGTCGCCCGGGCCACGTCGACCGCGTCGATCGCGTCGATCGCGATCGCGGCCGCCTTCCCGGTCGGCGCCGCCGCGGTCGGTCGACCCGCCGCCGAGATCGCCGCCTTCGCGACCTGCGGGCTCCTCGTGATCGTGCGCCACCGCGACAACCTGGGCCGCCTCCGGCAGGGCGAGGAGCCCGGGCTCCGGCGGGGCGAAGGCCCCACCGGGCGTCGGTAGCCTGGCGCCATGCCCCCCGTACGCAAGGCCGTCATCCCCGCTGCCGGTCTCGGCACCCGCTTCCTGCCCGCCACCAAGGCGCAGCCCAAGGAGATGCTGCCGGTCGTCGACAAGCCGGCCATCCAGTACGTCGTGGAGGAGGCGGTGCGGGCCGGCATCGACGACATCCTCATCGTCACCGGGCGCAACAAGCGCAGCCTCGAGGACCACTTCGACCGCAGCGTCGAGCTCGAGAAGGAGCTCGCCGACAAGGGCAAGGAGGCCGAGCTCGAGGAGGTCCGCCGCCTCGCCGACCTCGCCCAGGTCCACTACGTCCGCCAGGGCGAGCCGCTCGGGCTCGGCCACGCCGTCGCCCAGGCCCGCCGCCACGTCGGCAACGACCCGTTCGTCGTGCTGCTCGGCGACGACATCATGGTCGACGACGCCAAGGTCCTCCGCGAGATGATCGCCGTCCACGAGCGCACCGGCGCCTCGGTGCTGTCGTGCAAGGAGTTCCCGCCCGAGCAGATCTCGCTCTACGGGTGCGTCGACTACGAGCCCACCGACGACGGGCTCCTGCGCATCAGGGGGATCATCGAGAAGCCCGCCCCCGAGGAGGCGCCGTCGTCCTACGCGGTGCTCGGCCGCTACGTCTTCACGCCCGCCATCTTCGACGCGCTCGACGAGGTGCAGCCCGGCCGCGGCGGCGAGATCCAGCTCACCGACGCCATCGGCCTCCTCCTCGACGAGGAGCCCGTCTTCGGCCACACCTTCGTCGACGGCCGCTACGACGTGGGCGACAAGCTCGACTACCTCCGGGCCACCGTGGAGCTGGCCCTCGCCCGCCCCGACCTCGGCCCCGACTTCCGGGCCTGGCTCGCCACCTACGTCAAGGAGGCGGGCATCGTCTAGCTCGTCGATCTCGACGCGGGGCTTCGAGCTCGGGTCCGAGGCGCTCGCCGTGGGCTCGCGCTGGCGGCTCGCCGGCGGGGGCTCCGTAGGATCGGGTGCATGGGGCTGACGCCGGTCGAGGAGGCGCAGGGGTACGTCCTGGGGCGGGTGGCGGCCCTGCCGGTGGCCCCCGTCGCGGTGGCCGAGGCCCGGGGGCTCGTGCTGGGCGAGGACGTCGTGTCCTCCGTCGCCGTGCCGCCCTTCGCCGGCTCGGCGATGGACGGGTACGCCGTCGTGGCCGCCGACACCGCGGGGGCCTCCGCCGCGGAGCCGGTGCGGCTCCCGGTCGTGGCCGAGGTGGCGGCCGGCCACCCCGCCCCCCGGGCGCTGCGCCCAGGGGAGGCGATGCGGATCTTCACCGGGGCGCCCGTGCCCGACGGCGCCGACGCCATCGTGATCGTCGAGCACACCGAGCGCCTCGACGGCGGTGCCGCCGTGGCCATCGCCCACGAGGCCGTCCCCGGCGCCCACGTCCGCGGCCCCGGCGAGGACGTGCGACCGGGGGACGTCGTCTTCCGCGCCGGCGACCGGCTCGGCCCCGGCCACCTCGGGGTGCTCGCCACGATCGGCGTCACCGAGGTGCCCGTGCACCGCCGTCCCCGCGTCGGCGTGCTGTCCACCGGCGACGAGCTCGTCCGCGGCGGCGGGCCCCTGCGGGCCGGCCAGATCCGCGAGTCGAACGGCCCCACCCTCCTCGCCCTCCTCGCCGAGGACGGCTTCGAGCCGGTCGACCTCGGCCTGGTCCCCGACGACGAGGCCGCGATCACCGCCGCCATCCGGCGGGGCGCCGCCACCTGCGACGCCGTCCTGTCGAGCGGCGGGGTGTCCATGGGCGACACGGACCTCGTGAAGGTCGTCCTCGACCGGCTCGGCGACATGACCTGGATGCAGATCGCCATCAAGCCGGCCAAGCCGTTCGCCTTCGGCCTCGTCGACGGCACCCCGGTGTTCGGGCTGCCCGGCAACCCGGTGTCGTCGATGGTCTCCTACGAGCTGCTGGCCCGGCCGGCGCTGCGACGCCTGGCCGGCCACCCCGAGGGGCGCTGGCACCGGGCGCCGGTGGTCGCCACCGCCGCCGACGCGCTCACCCGCCGCCCCGACGGCAAGCTCCACCTCGTGCGGGTGGTGGCCGAGCGGTCCGCGGACGGGACGTTCGCCGTGCGCTCCGCCGGCGGGCAGGGGTCCCACCAGCTCACCGCCATGGCCCGGGCCCACGGCCTGGCCCTCCTGCCCGACGGTCCCGGCGCCGCCGCCGGCGACCCGGTCCGGGTGCTGCTCCAGCGCGAGCCCTGACCCGGGCGGCGCCACCGACCGGGCCCCCTAGGCTGGCCCGCATGCACGGGGGGTCCCAGGACGACCACGTCGAGCGGCCGCTCGTCGACGCCTTCGGACGGGTCCACCGGGACCTGCGGATCTCGGTCACCGACCGGTGCAACTTCCGCTGCACCTACTGCATGCCCGCCGAGGGCCTCACCTGGCTGCCCCGGGAGGAGGTCCTCACCTTCGAGGAGCTCGAGCGCGTCGCCCGGCTCCTCGTCGAGCGCCACGGCATCCGCTCGATCCGCCTCACCGGCGGCGAGCCCACGGTGCGGGCCCACCTGCCGGTCCTCGTCGCCAAGCTCGCGGCGCTGCCCGTCGACCTCGCGCTCACCACCAACGGCGCCACCCTCGTGACCCAGGCCGAGCCGCTCGCCGCCGCCGGGCTGCGCCGGGTCAACGTGTCCCTCGACTCGCTGCGGCCCGAGCGCTTCGCCGAGCTGACCCGCCGCGACGAGCTGGCGACGGTCCTCGCCGGCGTGGACGCCGCCGTCGCCGCCGGGCTCACCCCGGTGAAGGTGAACGTGGTCGTGGTCCGCGGCGTCAACGACGACGAGATCGTCGACCTCGCCGCCTGGGGCCGCCAGCGGGGCGTCACCGTGCGGTTCATCGAGTGGATGCCCCTCGACGGCGGCGACGCCTGGCGGGGCGACCGGGTCGTCACCCAGGCCGAGATCGTCGAGCAGATCGCCGCCGCCTTCCCGCTGGAGCCGCTGGCCCGGGGCAACGAGCCGGCCGAGCGGTTCCGCTACCTCGACGGCACCGGCGAGGTGGGGGTCATCCCGAGCGTCACCCGGCCGTTCTGCGAGCAGTGCGACCGGCTCCGCCTCACCGCCGACGGTCAGCTCCGCAGCTGCCTCTTCTCCCTCGAGGACCACGACCTGCGGGCCGTGCTGCGCCGCGGCGGCACCGATGACGACCTGTCGGCGGCCATCGAGGCCTGCGTCGGCGCCAAGTGGGCCGGGCACGCCATCAACCAGGTGCACTTCGTGCGGCCCCGCCGGTCGATGAGCCAGATCGGCGGCTGAGCCGCCCGAGCAGCGGGCCCGGTCCCGGGGGAGGGCGCAGGGGTAGGCTCGGCGCCATGTCCGACCGCGGCCTCACCCACCTCGACCCCCTCGGCCGGGCCCGCATGGTCGACGTCACCCCCAAGGAGCCGAGCCACCGCCGCGCCGTGGCCCGAGCCCGGGTGCACATGCAGCCCGACACCACCGCGCTGGTGGCCCGGGGCGCCGTCACCAAGGGCGACGTCCTCTCGGTGGCCCGGGTGGCCGGGATCCAGGCCGCCAAGCGAGCGGCGGACCTCATCCCGCTGTGCCACCCGCTCCTCGTCGGGTCGGTCCTCATCAACTTCCGGATCGAGGACACCTGGATCGAGGTGGAGGCGGCCGTCGACACCGTCGACCGCACCGGCGTGGAGATGGAGGCGCTCACCGCCTGCTCCGTGGCCGCGCTGACGATCTACGACATGTGCAAGTCGGTCGACCGCTCGATGGTCATCGGCGACATCGCCCTCTGGGAGAAGACCGGCGGCCGCTCCGGCACCTACCGGCGCGGCCCCCTCGAGGACGACGCCGACCTCGGCCTCTAGCCCGGCGGTCGCCCCGGACCGGGGCCCTGCCGGCGGCGTCCACCACGCCCCGTGGTCGTCCGAGCACCCGGCCGGCCTGGTCTCGCCGAGGCGTTCGTAGTAGAACCGTAACGTTCTTCAGCCGACCGTCACGGTCGGTCCCATCCGCACCCGACCAGGCCGGGCAGCCGAGCATCCCCGATCGCTCACCAGGCGCCAGGTACGGTCACTGACACGCAAAGGACGGCAACGGAGCGTGACGACCGTGCTCGTACTCCTGATCCTGGCGGCCATCTGGGCCGCCGTGCTCGTGCCCCCCTACCTCCAGAACCGGCGCGAGACCCGTCCGGGCGACTCGATCGCCTCGTTCCGGTCCCAGCTGTCCGTCCTGGAGCGGACCACCCCGGGCGCTCGGGCCAGCAACCTCGCCCACCTCGACGTCGGGCGCGTCGCCCCGCCTCGGCGGTCCGCCCCCTCGGCGGCGGCCATGCGCCGCGCCGAGGTCCGTCGCCGCCGTCGCGACGTGTTCCTCACCCTGCTCGGCGCCGTCGGCGTCACGTTCGTCCTGGCCCTCGCCCTCGGGGGCTGGGTGTGGGCGCTGCACCTCGGCGTCGACCTCCTCTTCGGCGCCTACGTGCTGATGCTCATCAACCTCCAGCAGCGCTCCATGGAGCGCGAGCACAAGGTCCGCTACCTCCAGCCGACCCACACGATCGCTCGGCCCGAGGACCAGATCCTGCTGCGCCGCTCCGGCAGCTGACCGGTCGGCTGCCTGGCTGCGGCGGGGGTCCGCCGCGCTAGTCTGACCATCCCCCTGGGGGTGTAGCTCAGCTGGCTAGAGCGCTTCGGTCGCATCGAAGAGGCCGTGGGTTCGAATCCCATCACCTCCACCGCACGAGCGAGCCGGGACCGGTGGTCCCGGCTCTTCTCGTTCCCGGACCGACGGCGGAGCCGCGGGTCGACGGGCGGCCTCAGGCCTTGGCCACCTCGATCCGCTTCGCGGCGGGCGCCTTCTCGGGCATCGGCACGGTGATCTCGAGGATCCCGTCTCGGTAGCTGGCCGAGATGTCGTCCTCCGAGACGCCCTCGGGCAGGGCCAGGCTGCGGGAGAACGAGCCCCGCCGGATCTCACGGCGGATCCAGTTGCCCTTCTCCTCCTCGCGCTTCTCCTCGGTGCGCTCGGCGGTGATGTGGAGCGTCCCGTCCGCCACCGTCACCTCGACGTCCTCGTCCGGGTCGATGCCCGGGAGCTCAGCCCGGATCACGAGCTCGCGGTCCTTGGCGTACTCGTCGACGCGGATCACCTCGGCGTCGCGCCAGTCCGGGGCGCTCCACGCCGGCCACCGGAACGGCAGGGTCCGGGTCCACTCGTCGAACAGCCGGTCGAAGCGCTCGAACACGTCGACCGGCTTCGGTTCACGCTTGATCAGTCCAGCCATCGGCTACCTCCTTCGCGTTCGCTCGTGGTGCACCGGGGCCGACCGCCGCTCGAGCGGCGGGGCCGGGCTCAGGCTCAGCCCCGCTCGGGCGGGGCGGAGAGGAGGGTCTCCACGGCGAAGACGTCGCGCATCGCGACCACGCCCACCAGCTCGCCGTGCTCGTCCACCACGGGGAGGTGACGCACCTCCGCGTCGACCATGCGGCGGGCCACCGCCTCCAGGTCGTCGTCGGGGGCGGCGGTCACCACCCCTCGGGTGGCGTGGTCGGCGGCGGTGGCCGTGCCCGGGTCGTGCCCCTCGGCGAGGGCTCGCACGACGTCGCGCTCGGAGATCACGCCCTGGAGGTGCCCGTCCTCGAGGATGGCGACGAACCCGGACTCGGTGTCCGCCATCGTCCGGGCGACGTCGCGCAGCGCGTCACCCGGCGCGCAGGTGGCCACGACCGGTCGGTACACGTCTCTCGCTCGCACGGCTCCTCCTCGCGTCGTCAGGTCACGGCCCGACGGGGCCGGCCCGGGTCAGGTCCCCGGGCGCAGGTACATGTAGAGGACGGTGCAGGGCCCGTCCCCGGGGGCCTCGATGTCGTGCTCCACCCCGCTCGGGATGTGGACGTAGCTGCCGGGCCGGAGCCGCTGGCCGAGCACGATCGGCTCGCCGTCCAGCACCCAGATGTGGTGGTGGTTCTGGCGATGCGTGTGCCGGCCGAGGTTCCGGCCGGGCGCCACGGTGAGCACGCCGCTCATCGAGGTGTCGTCCCGCCAGAGCACGCGGTGCTGCACCCCCTCCAGCCGTCCGAGCGGCTCGAGGGGCAGCGCCTCGATCGCCTCCGGTGTGAGGACCACCGGGACGACCTGCGTCGACACCATGGGTCACCTCCCTCTCGTGGTCTGAGCCCGGTCCCCGCTCGCGCCAGCGGCGGGGTCCCGGCACCCTGAGGGTGCCCCGGTCGCCGCCCGCGCCGGCAGGGGCGAAGGTCCCCTCGCCGCCGCCCGGACGTCGGTTGTCACCCAGCGCCGCGGGCTGCATGGTGGGACCGGGTGACCGATGGGCGAGGACCGACGAGGACGAGTGATGCAGCGCGACGCAGCCCAGCCGGCGACCGACGCACGCCACGACGTGGACGTCGACGGCCCGATCCAGCGGGTCGGGACCATCCGGGTCAGCGAGGAGGCCCCGTGGCGGTGGCGCATCGAGCCGGCGGGCGCGATGCGCGTCCCGGGCGTGGTGTTCGCCACCCGCGAGCTGCTGCCCGACGTCGCCGCCGACCGCTCCCTCGAGCAGGTGGCCAACGTCGCCACCCTGCCCGGCATCGTGCGCGCCTCGTACGCCATGCCCGACGTGCACTGGGGGTACGGGTTCCCGATCGGCGGCGTGGCCGCCACCGACGTCGAGGCCGGCGGCGTGATCTCGCCGGGCGGCGTCGGGTTCGACATCTCCTGCGGGGTGCGGCTCCTGCTCGCCCCCGTCGACCGCGACCAGCTGATGCCCCGCATCGAGGCGGTCATGGACGAGCTCGACCGTCGGGTGCCCAAGGGCATGGGGCCCGGTGGGGTGTGGGACCTCGACCGGGCGCAGCTGGTGGAGGTCCTCGAGGGCGGCGCCGCCTACGCCGTCGAGCAGGGCCACGGCACCGCCCGGGACCTCGACCGCTGCGAGGACCGCGGCGTCCTGCCCGGCGCCGACCCCGATGCCGTCTCGGACCGGGCGATGGCGCGCGGCCTCCACCAGCTCGGCAGCCTCGGGTCGGGGAACCACTTCCTCGAGGTGCAGGTCGTCGACGCGATCCTCGACGAGGAGGCGGCCGCCGCGTTCGGGATGCGGGTCGGGCAGGTGTGCGTGATGATCCACTCCGGCTCCCGCGGCCTCGGCCACCAGGTGTGCTCCGACCACGTCGCCGCCATGGAGGCGGCGATGGACCGCTACGGCATCGAGGTGCCGGACCGGCAGCTGGCCTGCGTGCCCGTCCGCAGCCCCGAGGGCGAGGCCTACCTGGCCGCCATGGCCGCCTCCGCCAACTACGGGCGAGCCAACCGCCAGCTCCTGTCGCAGGCCGCCCGGCGGGCCTTCGACGCCGCGCTCGGCGCCGGCGACCTCGAGCTGCTCTACGACGTCTCCCACAACCTGGCCAAGCTGGAGGCCCACGAGGTCGACGGCGAGCCCCGGCTGCTGTGCGTCCACCGCAAGGGCGCCACCCGGTCGCTGCCGCCCGAGCACGCCGACCTGCCGGCCGACCTGGCCCCGGTCGGTCAGCCGGTGCTCGTGCCGGGCTCGATGGGCACGGCGTCCTGGGTGCTGGCCGGCAACCGAGGCGGCGACGCGTTCCACTCGTGCTGCCACGGTGCCGGCCGCACGATGAGCCGCACCGCCGCCCGCAAGCGGATCTCCGGCAAGGAGCTGCGCCGCCAGCTGCTCGCCTCCGGCGTGGAGGTGCGGGCCGGCTCCGCCCGCGGCCTGGCCGAGGAGGCCCCGTTCTCCTACAAGGACGTCGACGTCGTCGTCCGCACCGTCGAGCTGGCCGGCCTGGCTCGCCGGGTGGCCCGGCTCGTCCCCGTCGGCGTCGTCAAGGGCTGAGCGGCGGCGGCGCGCCGGGGAGCCGCCCGGGTCTGACCCCGGTCGCTGACGGGCGCGGGTCCGCGCCGGGCGGCGGCCGCCGAGCGCCGGTCGCGCTACACGTCGACGAGGAACCGGGCTCGGACGCCGTGGCGCGTCTCGTCCACCGCCAGCTCGGAGCGGGAGATCGCCTTCGGCGCCGAGCCGACGGGCTCCACCGTGCCCGGGTCGGCGAGCAGCAGCACCGCCTCGAGGGCGCCGTCAGCGGTGGCGGTCACCTCGGCCGCCACCGGCACCGACGCCTCGGTGTCGAGCGTGAAGACGACCTCCTCCAGCAGCGCGTGGAGCAGGTCGGTGGGCGGCGCGGGGTCGAGCCGGACGGGCCGCCGGTCGACCACCCGCGCGCGGCTGGTGTCGGCACAGGTGGCCACGAGGGCGGCCACAGCCTCTGCCGCGCACGACGCCAGGTCGGGCCCCCACGCCTCCAGGATCACGTCGGCGGTGTGCCCGATGACCTCGTGTCCTCGTTCGCTGGTCACGTCGTCGCCTCCGAGTCGGCGGTCGCCGCACGGTACCCGGCCTGATCCGTCGAAGGGCTCGGCCCCGCAGGACCATCGTCCCTAGGCGTTCGCGGCACCGGCCCCGATGCTGGCCGGAACGACCCAGGAGGTGTGCAGATGCAGGTGTTCCGCCCCCGCCGCTCCCGGGCTGCTCGACGGCACCGGTCGGCTGCCCGGACGAGGCCCCGCTGGGACCGGGGGACGCTCCCCACCGGCCCCGTGCGGTTCCACCCCGCCGTCGAGCGAGCCGCCACCCCACCCCCGGGCCGCCCCGCACCCCCGCGACCTCGCACCTGACGCGCCGCGGAGACGGCGCGCTCGAGGGGCCGGTTCGGCGGGGGGTCAGGGGTTGGCGGCGAGGTGGTCGAGCAGGAGGGCGCTCAGGCGAGCGGGAGCCTGCTCGGGGACCCAGTGGCCCACGCCCTCGAGGACCTCGAAGCGGTACGGGCCGGTGACCAGCTCGGCGGTGGCCTCGGCGGCCTCCCGGCCGAGGGCCGGGTCCTGGTCGCTCCACACGTAGAGGGTCGGCACCGACGACGGCGGGGTGGCGGCGCTGGCCCGGCCCGACATCGAGCGGTACCAGTCGATCGCCGCGACGAGCGCCCCGGGATGGGACAGCACCGCCACGTACTCCTCGACGGCATCCGGGTCGAGGCCCTGGTACACGAGCCGCAGGCCGGCGGCGTCGTCGGCCAGCAGGCTCGCCTCGAGCTCACCTCGGGTGGCCTCCCGGAACGCGCGCATGTAGCCGGAGCGCTCGTGCTGGTCCGAGCCCCCGGCCTGGTAGGACCGCCGGAACGCCGCCGGGTGCGGCGTGGACACGACGGTGAGCGTGCGCACCCGGTCCCGGTGGTGGCCGGCCACCATCCACGCCACCATCCCGCCGAAGTCGTGGCCGACGAGGTCGAAGCGGTCCATCCCGGCGGCGTCGGCCACCGCCAGCACGTCGGCCACGAGCGCCTCGGGGCGGTACGCGGCCACGTCGTCGGGTCGGGCGCCGGGGGAGTAGCCCCGCTGGTCGACCGCCACCGCCCGGTGGCCGGCCGCGGCCAGCGCCTCGAGCTGGGCCGCCCAGCAGCGCGACGTCTGCGGGAACCCGTGGAGGAGCAGCACCGGCCGCCCGTGGTCGGGGCCGGCGGTGCGGGCGGTGAAGGTCCACCCGTCGGCGGTGCGCAGCTCGGTCACGTCCATCGCCCGACCCTACGACGGTCGGTAGCGTGCCCGACGTGGACGAGCTCCCCCCGCCCCCTGAGGGCTCCTTCGCCTCCGACAACTTCGCCGGCGTCGACCCGGCGGTCATGGACGCGCTGGCCGCCGCCAACCACGGCCCGGCCGCCGCCTACGGCGCCGACCCGTGGTCGGCGCGGGCCCGGGCCGCGCTGCGCGACGTGTTCGACGCCCCCGTCGAGAGCCTCTTCTGCTGGGGCGGCACCGGCGCCAACGTCGTGGGCCTGGCCACCGTGCTGCAGCCCTGGCAGGCCGTGCTCACCCCCGACACCGCCCACATCGTGGTCGACGAGTGCGGCGCCCCCGCCCGCTTCACCGGCGCCACCGTCACCCCGATCTCCACGCCCGACGGCAAGCTGGCGCCCGAGCAGCTCGACCCGTACCTGCACTGGCTCGGCGTGGAGCACCACCCCCAGCCGGCGGTGGTGTCGATCACCCAGTCCACCGAGATGGGCACGCTCTACACCGTCGACGAGCTGGCCGCGATCTGCGACAAGGCCCACGCCCACGGCCTCGTCGTCCACCTCGACGGTGCCCGCATCGCCAACGCGCTCGTCGCCCTCGGCGCCGACCTGCCCACGGTGGTGCGCGACACCGGCGTCGACGTGATGACCTTCGGGCTCACCAAGGACGGGGCGATGTACGGCGAGACGGTCGTGTTCCTCCGGCCCGAGCTGGCCGAGCGGGCGGCGTTCGTGCGCAAGCAGGCCGGGCAGCTCCCGTCGAAGGCCCGCTACGTGGCGGCCCAGGTCCTCGCCCTGCTCGAGGACGACCGCTGGCTGGCCAACGCCGAGCGGGCCAACGCCATGGCCCGGCGCCTCCACGCCGCCACCGCCGACATCCCCGGCGTCGTCCTCGGCGACGAGCCGCCCGTCAACTCGCTCTTCCCGGTCGTCCCGGCGGACGCCATCGAGCCGCTCACGGCGTGGTCGTTCGTGTGGCCGTGGGACCTCGAGCGCTCGATGCTGCGCTGGATGACCTCGTGGTCCACCACCGAGGACGACGTCGACCGCTTCGCGGCCGGCGTCCGCGCCATCGTCGCACGACATCGCTGAGCCGTCTCGAGCCGCTGCGGCTCAGACGTGCACCGAGACGTCGCGGGGGTCAGGGGCGGAGCATGGCGGGGTGCAGGACCGTGGCGCCGCCGCGGCGGTAGAGCGTGGCCGGCCGGCCGCCGGTGCGGCGCGACGTGCCCGCCGTGCCGTCCTCGTCGGCCACGGTAACGAACCCCGGCGTGGACAGCACCTTGCGGCGGAAGTTGCCCACGTGCAGCTCCACGCCCCACACCGCCTCGTACACCCGGCGCAGCTCGGCCAGCGTGAACGGCTCCTCCACGAAGCTGGCGGCCAGCGACGTGTACTCGATCTTGGCCCGGGCCCGCTCCACCCCGTCGGCGATGATCCGAGCGTGGTCGAACGCCAGGGCGGGGGCGTCGGGCCCCTCCAGGTCGTCGATCGCCCACCAGCGAGCGGCGGTGGCGTCGCTGCCCGCCTCGGGCACCGCGGCCTCCGGGCCGAAGCCCACGTACGCCACCGAGATCACCCGCATCCGGGGGTCGCGGTCGGGGTCGCTGTAGGTGCGGAGCTGCTCGAGGTGACCGGGGACCGACGCCACCCCCGTCTCCTCGGCCAGCTCCCGGGCGGCAGCGGCGTCGGTGTCCTCGTCGGGCTCGACGAAGCCGCCGGGCAGCGCCCACGCCCCCTTGTACGGGTAGGCGCCCCGCTGCACGAGCAGCACCGACAGCCGCCCGGCCCGGATCGTCAGCGAGACGACGTCGACGGTGACGGCCACCGGTGGGAACGACCGGGGGTCGAAGACGGCGAGGTAGGCGGCCTCCTCCTCGTTGGCCGGGCGGTACCGGCGTCGGCGGGCCACGCCGGGCCTCAGGTCCGGGCGCCGACGGCGGCGCTGGTCGACAGCTCCACGCCGGCGGCGGCCATCTCCTCGAGGGCGGCCTCGCTCGTGTCCGGCGCCACGCCGGCCACGAGATCGCCGAGCAGGCGGACCTCGAAGCCCTCGCGGATCGCGTCGAGCGAGCTGGCCCGCACGCAGTGGTCGGTGGCGATCCCCATCACGTCGAGGTGGGTGACGCCCTCCCGGCGCAGCCAGTCGGCCAGCGGCGGCCCGACCGGCTCGAGCTCGGCCGGGTCGTTCTCGACGACCACGCCCTCGAAGGCCGAGTAGGCGGCCGAGTACATGCCCTTGCGCACGAGGTGCACCCGCACGCCGTCGGCGGCGAGGCGATCGAGCACCTCCCGGATCACCGGGTGCACCCGGGCCTCGTCGGTGCCGGCCGGCCCGTGCTTGGGCCAGCTGGTGCGGAAGTCGGGCTCGCCGCCCTCGGGCGCCCAGTGGTCTCCGGGGTCGATGTGCCAGTCCTCGCTGAAGACGAGGAGGTCGTAGTCGCGGCCGTGCGCGTCGAGGAAGGCGGCCACCCGCGCCGCGGTGTCGTTCCCGCCCTCGACGGGCAGGCCACCTCCCTCGCAGAAGGTGGGGGTCAGGTCCACGCCGAGCAGTGCACGTCGGGTCATCGTGGTTCCTCCTGGGTCTGGGTGGTCGGTCGGTCGTCGGTGGTGCGCTCGTGGCGCACCGTCCACGCCGGGTCGCCGGCCAGGATCTGGCGGTGGCGGGTCGGCAGCTCGTCGAGCGCCCGGCGGTGGTGGGCCCGGATCTCCTCCGGCTCGGGTCGGTGGCGGCGCTCCCCGCCGGCCACGACGAGGACCTGGAGGTCCCGGCGGTCCGGGCTGGACGCCTCCTCGTGGTGGCGGAAGGGGACGTCGACCACCTCCACCACCTCGCCGCACGCGAGGCCCTCGTCGTCGAGGAGCCGCCACGCCCGCTTGCGGCCGCCGTGGGTGATCTTGGCCGTCGAGCGCTTGGCCACCGACCGCAGCGGGCTGTCCGGATCGTCGTCGTCGGCGATCGCCACCAGCTTGTAGACGAACCCGGCGGTGGGCGCTCCGGAGCCGGTCACCAGCTTGGTGCCCACCCCGAACGCGTCGACCGGGGCGTCCCGGTCGATCAGGTCCTCGATCAGGTACTCGTCGAGGTCGCTCGACACGACGATGCGGGTGCCGGTGGCGCCGAGCTCGTCGAGCAGCGCCCGGGCCGCCCGGGCGTGCTCGGCCAGGTCGCCGGAGTCCAGCCGGATGGCCCCGGGCCCGGCGGCGCCGCGCGCTCGGGCCAGCTCCACGCCGGTGCGGATCGCCTCGGCCTCGTCGAAGGTGTCGACGAGCAGCGTGGTGCCGAGCCCGAGCGCGTCGAGCTGGCTGGCGAAGGCGGACCGCTCGTCGGGGTGGGCGAGGGTGAACGCGTGGGCGGCCGTCCCCGCGGTGGGCACGCCGTAGCGGCGCCCGGCCTCCAGGTTCGAGGTGGCGTCGAAGCCCATCAGGTGCGCCACCCGGGCGGCCGCCACCGCGGCCTCCTCGTGCGCCCGCCGGCTGCCCATCTCGATGAGGGTCCGGCCGGCGGCCACGTCGACCATGCGGGCGGCGGCGCTGGCCACCGCGCTGTCGTGGTTGAGGACCGACAGCACGAGCGTCTCGAGCAGCACGGCCTCCCCGAAGGTGGCCTCCACGGCGAGGACCGGCGAGCCCGGGAAGTACAGCTCGCCCTCCCGGTAGGCGAGGATCTCGCCGCCGAAGCGGTAGCCGGCCAGGTGCTCGAGCGTGCCGTCGTCGAGGAACCCGGCCCGCTCGAGGAAGGCCAGCTCCTCGTCGCCGAAGCGGAATCGCTCGAGCTCGTCGAGCAGGCGCCCGAGGCCGGCGACGACGCCGTAGCGGCGCCCGGCCGGCAGCCGGCGGGCGAACACCTCGAAGACGGCTCGCCGGTCGGCCACCCCGTCCCGGCGGGCGGCCGCCAGCATCGTGAGCTCGTAGTGGTCGGTCTTGAGGGCGCTGGAGGGCTCGGGCACCGGGGCTCCTTATGCTCAAAGTGAGCATATCTGGGACCGGGGGTGAAGGAAGCGTGACATCTGCCGGGCGCGGCAGGGGAAGCGGGGAGGGCGACGAACCCCTGGCTCCAGGTACCCAGATGGATCGTCGACGCTTCCTCCAGCTCGGCCTCGGCGGCGCTGCGCTCGCCCTGGCCGGGCCCACCGCCCTCCTCCGAGACCCGGCGCTCGCCCAGCCCGCCCCCGGCCCGTTCGGCCACGGGGTGGCCTCCGGCGACCCGCTCCCGGACCGGGTCGTGCTCTGGACCCGGGTCACCCCGAGCGACGAGGCCACGCCCGGCTCGGGCCTCGGCCCGCCCGCCGAGGTGGCGTGGGAGGTGGCCGAGGATCCCGACTTCCGCACGGTCGTGGCCCAGGGCGCGGTCACCACCACCGCTGCCCGGGACCACACGGTCAAGGTCGACGCCGCCGGGCTGCGCCCCGCCACCGAGCACTGGTACCGGTTCCGGGCCCTCGGCGCCACGTCGCCTGTGGGTCGCACCCGCACCGCACCGGCCCCGGGCGCGGCCGTGGAGCGGCTCCGCTTCGGGGTGGTGTCCTGCAGCAACTACGAGGGCGGGTGGTTCAGCGCCTACCGGCACCTCGCCGCCCGCGACGACCTCGACGCGATCCTCCACCTCGGCGACTACCTCTACGAGTACGGCGACGGCGGCTACGCCACGCTCGGGGTCGACCGAGCCCTCGATCCCGAGCACGAGATCGTCACGCTGGCCGACTACCGGCGCCGGCACGCCCTCTACAAGACCGACCCCGACCTCGCCGCGCTCCACCGGCGGTACCCGTTCATCACCACGATCGACGACCACGAGGTGGCCAACAACGCGTGGGAGCACGGGGCCGGCAACCACCAGGCGGCCGAGGAGGGCGACTACGCGGCCCGCAAGGCCGCTGCGCTGCAGGCGTACTTCGAGTGGATGCCGCTGCGCCAGGAGGGGACGTCGACCCGCATCTACCGTCGCCTCGGGTTCGGGGCCCTCGCCGACGTGTTCGTGCTCGATGAGCGCAGCTACCGGTCCCAGGCGGTGCACGGCCTGGCCGAGGACCTGTTCGTCACCAGCCCGGTGGTGCGCGACCTCGATCGCACGATGCTCGGCGCCGCGCAGCGGGCCTGGTTCACCGACGGGCTCGCCGCGTCCACCGCCCGCTGGAAGGTGGTGGCCAACTCGGTGATGTTCGCGCCCCTCGTCCTGGCCGACCTCCCGGACCTCCCGGCCGAGCTCGAGGCCGCCCTCGCCCCCGTGCTCGGGCAGCTCGGCGTCAGCCTGCCGCTCGTGCTCAACGGCGACCAGTGGGACGGGTACCAGGCCGAGCAGGCCGCGCTCGTCGAGGCGTTCCGGGCGGCCCGCGGGGTGGTGCTGCTCACCGGCGACATCCACTCGTCGTGGGCGGCCGAGATCCCGGTCGACGCCGGCACCTACCTCGGCGGGCTCGGCGAGTCCGCGGCCGTGGAGTTCGTCACGCCGGCCGTCACCTCCGACTCGTTCCGCCAGGCGATCGAAAGCGTCGGGGTCCCCGGGGGCGAGGCCCTGTCGGCGGCGCTGCCCCTCGTGGCCGGCACGCTCGCCCCGTGGTTC
>DATGRC010000301.1:0-16845 GCA_035303865.1 Acidimicrobiales bacterium | reverse complement strand
GCAGCCAGCTCCTCGTTGAAGGCGCTGACCTGGGCGTGGATGCGCTCGAAGTCCGGGGGGAGCTCGTCGAGGCTGAAGTCCTCGTCGTGCCACACCGAGAGCAGGTACTGAGCCATGTCGTCATCTCCTCGTTCGTCAGGGCCGGCGGGGTGCCGGCACCACCACTACGAACGGAAGCGGCAGGATCGACACCCCGACCGAGAAGATCTCGGGGAACCCTCCCAGATCTGACGGCGCCGCGGGGCTGCGGTCATCGACAGGGCGGGGCGTCGGCGCGCGTCAGCCCTGCTCGGCGTCGGACGACGCGGCCTCGGCCTCGCCGCCGGCGGGCTGCTCGGCGGGGGCGTCGGCCAGGGCAGGGGCAGTGCCCGGCTCGGTGGTGGCGGCGTCGGGCTGCTCGGCCGCCTCGGGGGCGGGGGGCTCGGCGGCCGCCGGCTCCTCGGCCTGCTGGGCGGCCGGGGTCGCACCGGGGTCGGCGGTCATCTCGGGGGTGCGGTCGCCCTCGTCGGTGGGTGGCGCGACCCCGTCGTCCGGGGACGGCGGGTAGTGCAGGAACAGGCCCCGGATGATGTCGGCCAGGCCCTCACCGGTGTGGCCGCCCTGCAGGGTGACGGTGACGACGGCGCCGTTGATGTGGACGGCCTCCACCCCGCCGTGGGCGAAGAGGCGCCGGGCCAGCTCGTCGACCGGTCGGTCGAGCAGCTCCGAGGGCGGCTCGGTGTAGCGCTCGTGGTCGAGCCCCGACAGCGGTCGGTTCGTCTCGAACCGCAAGATGGCCGGGTTGCTGGAGCGCTTCTCGACGACGGTGATCGGCTGTCCCATACGGCGGGCAGGGTACCGATCGGCCCGCGCGGGGAGCCATTCCCCCTCCCCTGCGGCCCCGGCGACGAGCGCGACGGGCCTCAGGCGAGGAGCGCCTCGATCTCCTCGCTGACGGGCACGGCTTCCCCCGCGTCGTAGGCGGCGGCGTTGGCGGCGATGCGCTCCGGGTCGTAGCGGTAGCTGACCATCACGCCCCAGGAGTCGGCGATCCCGTAGTCCGCGGTGTTGGCCCGCCAGCGCAGCGCGTCGACGAGGGCCCCGTTGCTGAGGTGGAAGTTGGCCACCGGGTCCCGGACCCGGCCGCCGTCGAGCGTGGTGAGGTACCGAGCGGTGGCCCGCAGCAGCGGCTCGCGCACCCGCGCGTCGTCGCCGTCCAGCCAGCGGCCGTCGTCGAGCTCGGCCCGCACCTCGGGGGCCAGGTCGAGGTCCGCGGCCCGCAGCGTGGGGATCGGCGACAGGGTCACGAACCGGCGCAGGTTGGGCAGCTCGCTGCGCAGCCGGCCCACCACCGTCTTGAGCAGCTCGTTGCCGAGGTTGATGCCGGCTAGGCCGGGCTGGCACGAGGTGATCGAGTAGAAGACCGCGGTGTCGGCCTCCTCCGGGCGCAGGCGGGGACCGGACCGCTCGAGCAGCTCGGCCATGCTCGTGGGGGTGCCGGTGGTGAGGGCGATCTCGACGAACACCACCGGCTCACCGGGCATCGCCGGGTGGAGGAAGGCGAAGCAGCGGCGATCGTCGGCCAGGCGGCTGCGCAGGTCGTCCCACCCGTGGATCTCGTGGACCGCCTCGTACTCGATGAGCTTCTCGAGCAGGTCAGCCGGCGAGCCCCACGTGATCTGCTCGAGCTGGAGGAGCCCGACGTCGAACACGGCGGCGAGGTGCTCCTCGAGCTCCAGCTCGGCCGTCGGCAGCTCGCCCCGCAGGAGGTGGCGCAGGTCGGCCCGGAGGTCGACGAGCAGCTTCACGCCGCGGGGCAGCCCGGTGAGGAGGTGGAGCAGGTCGGCGAAGCGCGGCGACAGGGCTCGCCGCATCGCCACCTGGGCGGCGGGGTCGGCGGGGTCCTCGAGGAGGCGCTCCGCCGCGGCCCGGGCGGCCTCGGGGTCCACGCCGAGCTCGGAGGCCGCCCGGCGCAGGAAGGCGGCCCGCCCCTCGTCGTCGAGGTGCCGGTAGACCCGGGCCAGCGGGGCCAGCGCCTGGCGCTGGGTGGAGGTGTCGCGCACCGGGAGGACCCGCAGGATCCCCGAGTACAGCTCGCGCCAGTCGTCCTCGCTCAGGGCTCCGGCCATGCGGCGATCGTATGCTCGACCCATGGCGACGCCCCATCTGCCCGATCGGGCCGCCCATCGCCCCGATGTCCGGATCGAGGCGGTGCGCTGATGGCGCCGCTCCCCTGGGGGTCGCGTTTCCTCATGTGCCCGCCGGAGCACTTCGGCGTGCGCTACGAGATCAACCCCTGGATGCGCGACCAGGTGGCCGTGGACCCCGACCTCGCCCGCGAGCAGTGGGAGGGCCTGCGGGCGGCCATCGAGGACGCCGGTGCCGAGGTGCTCGTGATGGAGCCCCATCCCGAGGTGCCGGACCTCGTGTTCACGGCCAACGCCGGCATCGTGAGCGGCCGCCGCTTCGTGCCCAGCCACTTCCGCTTCCCGGAGCGCCAGCCGGAGACCGCGATCTACGCCGACTGGTTCGAGGCCGAGGGCTACGAGGTGTACCGCCTCCCCGAGACCACCGACCACGAGGGGGCAGGCGACGCCGTGGGCGTGCCTCGCGGCGACGCTCCGCCGGTGCTCGTGTCAGCCCACTCGTTCCGCAGCGACGCCGACGCCACCCCGCTGCTGGCCGACCTGCTCGGCTGCGAGGTGGTGCCGATCCGCCTCGTCGACGAGCGGCTCTACCACCTCGACCTCACGCTGTGCCCGCTCGACGACCGCCACGCCCTCTGCGCACCGTCGGGCTGGGACGCGGCCGGGCGGGCCGCGGTGGCTGCGCTCGTGCCCGAGCCGCTCTGGCTGGAGGAGGAGGAGGCCCTCGCCTTCTGCGTGAACTCGGTGGTCGTGGGCACGACGGTGCTCATGCCGAGCGTGCCGCCCCGGGTGGGTCGCCAGCTGGAGGCGTGGGGGTTCACCCCGGTCGAGGTCCAGGTGGGCGAGTTCCTCAAGGCCGGCGGCGGCTGCCGCTGCCTCACCCTCGCCCTCGACGTGGACCTGCGCGCGCCGGCCAGCGCAGCCGGCTGAGCTCGGGTCAGCGGGCGCCGGCGAGGAGGGGCCGCTCGCTCACCGCGCGCACGGCCAGCACGGCCAGCGCGGCGGAGACGACGGCCAGCACGAGGTGCACGACGACGAAGCCCACGTCGTGGCCGGCCGTGGCGATGCCGACCGAGCGCACCACCCACACGGCCACGCTCCACGCGGCCAGCGCCATCACGGCGGGACGGAGCCAGCCGGCCCGGGTGGCGAGCGCGATGGCCACCGCCACCCCGAGCGCGGTGAAGCTGCCGGCCAGCGCGGTGCGGGCCCACTGCTCGCCGGTGGTCAGCGCGTCGTCGGTCCAGATGTTGCGGATCCGGGTGGTCCACACGAAGAACGTCCAGACGACGAGGGCGACGACGGGGAGGCGACGGGCGGGTTCCACGGCGCGCTCGACCGTACCGAGGGACGCCGGCGACGGCGAAGTCGGCGTCAGCCCGCCGGCGGCGGGGCGCCCTCGAGCTGGGCCTCGATCCGGTCGATGGCGCCTCGCACCACCGACGGCGGCGGCTCCGTCGCCTCCTTGGTGGGAGCGAGCGCCTCGGCCCGGCGCCGCTCCAGCCGAGCGCGGTTCGAGTGGCTGCCGGCGTAGGCCACGGCGGCGATGAACACGGCGAACGCGGCGGTGAGCGCCGCGATCGGCCACCCGCCGATCAGGTACCCGACGGCGATCAGGATCGCCGCGCTGAGCAGCCCCACGATCGGCAGCGCCGGGGACGGCTTGGTGGCGGCGACGTAGGCGGCGCTGCGGTCCGCGCCGGCGAGGCGGCCCCGCACCTTGCCCTCGAAGGTGGCCTGCGCCACCGGCACCAGGGCCCGGCGGACGGCCTCGTGGTCGGCTCGCTCGACGGCGCCGGCCAGCCGGCCGAGGTCGCCGGCCACGACCGGCCAGGCGGTGGAGGCCAGCTGGGCGGCTCGGAGGTCGACCAGGGTGCGACGGACCTCGGCGACGAGGTCGGGCGGGAGCGGTTCGGTCATGGGGTCAGAAGAGCTGCTGCTGGTAGCGGTGCTCGGGGTCGACCGGCGGCGGGGGCACGAACCTCGGTACCCCGCCCCAGGGCAGGTGATCCATGAAGACCCAGGACCGGCGGTGGATGGCCGACGGGCCGAACCCCTGCAGCGCCGCCTTGTGGCGGGGGCACGGGTACCCCTTGTTCAGGTCGAAGGACCAGTACGGGTGGTGCTCGGCCTCGGCTCGCATGATCCGGTCGCGGGTGACCTTGGCCAGGATCGACGCCGCGGCGATCGACAGGCAGCGAGCGTCGCCCTTCACGAGCAGCTGGGTGGTGCCCTGGCCGACGAAGTCCCACTTGCCGTCGAGCAGCACCCGGTCCGGGGCCACGCCCAGGCCATCGATCGCCCGCTGGGCGGCGAGGCGCTGCGCCTCGGACATGCCGAGCTCGTCGCACTCCTCCTCGCTGGCGTGCCCGACCGACCAGGCGACGCACCAGTCGGCGATGCGGTCGAAGAGCGCTTCGCGCTCGCGCTCGGTGAGCAGCTTCGAGTCGCGGATCTTGTTGACCCGCCGGTCCTTCGGGATCACCGCCGCCCCCAGCGTGAGCGGCCCCGCCCAGGCGCCGCGGCCGACCTCGTCGATCCCGACGACGACGTCGTGGCCCTCGGCCCACAGGGCCCGCTCGACGGTGGTCGACGGCGCGGCGCGCTTCAGCGCCTTGCGCAGGACCGGCACCGAGCGCGCCGATCGAGCAGTCGTCGTCCCGGCCATCGACATCAGCGCCGAGGGTAGAGCACCCGCCCGACGCCGGGAGGGCAGCCCCTCGCCGGGGCCTCCCACCACCGCGGCTCAGCGCTCGCGGAGGTAGGTGAGCACGGCCAGGACCCGACGGTGGTCCTCGGGGGCGGGGGCCAGGTCGAGCTTGGCGAAGATGTTGCCGACGTGGTTCTCCACGATGGTGGGGCGCGCCCCACCATCGCCGTCGCTCCGGCGACGCTCGCGGCGGCGGGGCCACCCGCCGGGCCGCCGGCGGGAGGAGCGATACGGTGCCGCGCATGGCTCCTCGGCGCGTCCACATCGTCCCGCACACCCACTGGGACCGGGAGTGGCACCTGCCGTACCAGACGTTCCGCCTGCGGCTCGTCGACCTCCTCGACGAGCTGCTCGACGAGCTGGAGCGGGACCCGGCGTACGCCCACTTCCTGCTCGACGGGCAGATGGCGGTGGTGGAGGACTACCTGGAGGTGCGCCCGGAGGCCGAGGAGCGGCTGCGGGCGCTGGCCGGCACCGGTCGGGTGGCGATGGGCCCGTGGTACGCGCTGCCCGACGAGTTCCTCGTGTCCGGCGAGACCCTCGTGCGCAACCTGCAGCGGGGCCTGCGGGTGGCGGCCCGCTTCGGCGGGGCGATGGAGGTCGGCTACCTGCCCGACATGTTCGGCCACGTGGCCCAGATGCCCCAGCTGCTGCGCCGCTTCGGGTTCGAGCACGCGGTGGTGTGGCGGGGCGTCCCGTCGGCCGTCGACCGCAGCGGGTTCTGGTGGTCGTCGCCGGACGGCTCGACGGTGCGGGCCGAGTACCTCCCGCAGGGGTACGGCAACGGCGCCCGGGTCCCCGACGACGCGAAGGGCCTCGTCCGCCGGATCGCCGAGTTCGAGGAGGAGCAGGGGGCGCTGCTCACCGGGCCGATCCTCTGGATGAACGGCACCGACCACCTCATGCCCCAGCCGTGGCTCGGCCGGGTGGTGGCCGAGGCGAACGACCTGGCCGCCGCCGGCGACAGCCCCTACGAGCTGCGCGTGTGCTCGCTGGCTGAGCACGTGGCCCAGGCGCCGACCGAGGGGCTGCCGTCGTGGACGGGCGAACTGCGCTCGGGCGCCCGGGCCAACCTGCTCATGGGGGTGGCGTCGAACCGGGTCGACATCAAGCAGGCCGCCGCCCGGGCCGAGCGGGCGCTCGAGCGGCTGGCCGAGCCGCTCTCGGCGCTCGTGCTGCCCCGCGACGAGTGGCCCGCCCGGCTGCTCGACCTGGCCTGGCTGGAGGTGATCCGCAACAGCGCCCACGACTCGATCTGCGCCTGCTCGGTCGACGAGGTGTGTGACGCCGTGCTGCACCGCTACGCCGAGGCCACGCAGATCGCCGACGGCCTCGCCGAGCGGGCGCTCGGCGCCCTCGGGGCGACGGTGGCGGTGGACGGGCAGACCCCGGTGCTCGTCAACCCGGCGGCCCGGGCCCGCGGCGGCGTGGTCGAGCTGCGCCTGCCCGGCGAGGAGGTCCCCGAGGGCTGCCAGCTCGTGTCGGCCCGCCCGGCCGAGCGGGTGCTCCTCGACGCCACCCCGGTGGAGATCGCCACGGTCACGGTGGCCGAGCTCGAGTACCTCCACGCGATCCTCGCCTTCACGATCGAGACGCTCGGCGGCGAGGTGCTGATGACCGTGGAGCGGGGCCCGGAGGGGAACCTCGTGGGCCCGAGCGAGCGCCGGGCGCTCGCCGCGCTGCGCGAGGAGCGGGCCGGCCAGCAGGTGCGGGTGCGGGTCCGCAACCGCCCGGCGGTGACCGTGCTCGCCGCGGCGCCGGTGGTCGACGGGTTCGGCTGGCGGGCCTGGACCGGTCCGGCGGCCACCGACCCGGTGGCCGTGACCGACCGGTCGCTCGACAACGGCCGCGTGCGGGTGGAGGTGGACCTGGCCGACGGGACCTTCGCCGTCGACGGGCATCGGGGGTTCGGCGCGCTCGTCGACGGCGGCGACGAGGGCGACACGTACAACTGGTGCCCGCCGCCGGAGGACCTGCTCGTCGACCACCCGGTGGCGGTCGACACCCGGGTGGTGGAGGCGGGGCCGGTGCGGGGCCGGCTGGAGGTCCGGCGCACCTACGCGCTCCCCACCCACGTGGAGGGCGACGGCCGGGTGGGCCGGGCCGAGGTGGAGGTGCGGACCACGCTCGAGCTCGGCGCCGGGGAGGACCTCGTGCGGGTCACCGTCGCCTTCGACAACCACGGGCTGCGAGACCACCGCCTGCGGGTCCACCTGCCGCTGCCGTCGCGCGCGGACCGCTCCGAGGCCGAGTGCGCGTTCGCCGTGGTGGAGCGGGGTCTCGACGCCGAGGGCGGCCCCACCGAGGTGGGCCTGCCCACGTTCCCGTCCCGGCGCTTCGTGCGGGCCGGCGGTCTGACGGTCGCCCACGAGGGACTGCTCGAGTACGAGCTGGTCGACGTGGTCGACGGCACCGCCGGGGCGCTCGCCCTCACGCTGGTGCGGGCCACGGGGATGCTGTCGCAGGGCCCGATGGCCACCCGCCCGCTGCCGGCCGGGCCGATGACCCCGATGGAGGGCCCGCAGCTGCAGGGACCGGTGGCGCTGCGGTTCGCGCTCCACCTCGGCGACCGGGACCCCTACGCCGTCGCCGACGACGCCTTCCTGCCGCTCCTCGTCACCCGCGGCGGCGGGGCCGCCGGCACCCGGCCCGCGCGTGGCCAGCTGCTGTCGGTGGCGGGCGCGGAGGTCAGCGCCGTCACCCGCGAGTCCGGCCATCTGCACCTGCGGGTCTTCAACCCCACCGCCACCCCCACCGAGGTGGCGGTGGCCGGCCGGCGGGGCTGGCTCGTCGACCTGCGAGGGCGGCCCGAGGCGCCGTTCGAGGAGCGCTTCGCGCTCGGCCCGTGGGAGATCGCCACCGCGGTCCTCGCCGAGCCCTGACCTCGAGCCGCCGCCACCCGGTCGGCGACGGTCCGGGCGGGGGGCCCTCGGGTGGCAGACTGCCCCCTCGACCTGAACACCCGGAGGGGGAGGCACATGGCAGAGGGCAGGACCGAGGTCCACATCGCGCGGCGCCCGGAGGAGGTGTGGGCGCTGATCTCCGACTTCGGCGGGCTGGACCGCTGGATGTCGGGCATCGACCGCTGCGAGGTGGACGGCGACGTCCGCACGCTCGAGACGATGGGCATGACGCTCAAGGAGCGCCTCGTGGCCCAGGACGACGAGGCCCGCACGCAGTCGTACACGCTGTTCGAGGGGCCGATGCCGGTGGAGCACCACCTGGCCACGCTGTCGGTCGAGCCCGATGGCGACGGAACCCGCTTCACGTGGAGCTACGAGGTGGAGCCCGAGGACATGGCCGCCGTGTTCGGCGGCGTCTACGAGGGCGCGGCCCAGGCGCTCAAGGACCGCCTGGAGGGCTGAGCCCGAGCGGCCTCAGCCCTCGGCCGGGCCGTCGCCGCCGTCGTCGTCGGTGGCGGGGCGGTCGACGCCGAGGGCGCTGAGGCCCTGGGTGACGGCGTCGCGGATGCGGCGGCGGCGGTCATCGATCACGTCGCGGATCGTCGCCGCCCGCGGCTCCTCCTCGGCTCGGCGGAGCACGGACAGCGCCACCCGACCGATGTGCTTGAGCGTCCGCGGCCGCAGGCTGCGGAACGCGTACTCGGGGTGCTCGGCCAGCAGGGCTCGCAGCTCGGGGGACACGACCACGGTGCCGGGGTGGGCGATCCCGGTGGCCCGACTGGCCAGGTTGACGGTGGCGCCGAACACGTCGCCCTCGCGCTCGAGGACCGGCCCGATGGCCAGGCCCACCCGCACGTCGGTGAGGCCGTCGGCCTGCCGGGACGCCTCGGCCAGGCCGAGGGCGATGTCGGCCGCCGCCACCGGGTCCTCGACGAGGAACATCACCTCGTCGCCGATCATCTTCACCACCCGGCCGCCGCCGGCCACGACGACGTCGTAGGCGAGGCGCTCGAAGCGGTCGACCACCCGGGCCAGCTCCTCGTCGGTGGCCTCCTGGGAGAGGGCGGTGAACCCGACGAGGTCGGCGAAGCCGACCACGAGCCCCACGGCGCCCTCGTCGTCGCCCCGCAGGAGCCGGCGGCGGGCGGCCACCTGCAGGTGGCGGCGCCAGACCTGCTCGAGGATGGCGGGGAACACCGGCAGGAAGCTCCCGGCCCGCATCACCCGGTCGGCGTCGTCGCCGCCCACCGGCAGCGCGCCGGCCTGGGCGCTGACGGCGTCGACGATGGCCGACGCCACCCGCGCCATCGACGAGCCGATCACGCGGGTCATGGCGAAGGTGATGTCGGGGGCCACGACCCCGGCCGCCATGAGGTCGGCCACGGCCCGCATGTTGCGGACGTCGACCTCGGAGAAGACGACCTCGCCGTCGGCCGGCTCGGGGAACCCGAGCGAGCGCCAGATGTGGCGCACCTCCTCGGGCTGGAGGCCGGTGGCCTCGGCCGCGCCGGCCACGTCGTAGCGCAGCTCCTGGGGCAGGGCGAGGCGGTCGATGGCGAGCATGACGAGCGTGCCCTCCACCGCCGCCTGCTCGATCTCGCGGTGCGGGACCCCGAGGGCCCGCACGAGGGCCCGCAGCTCGGCCTCGGGGAGGCCGGAGCGCACGGCGGGCAGCTCGAGGGTGGGGGCGTCGCGGTGGGCCTGGCTGCCCGGGGGTGGGTGCTCGTCGCTCACGACGACCGCCGGTGGAGCGGCTCGATCGCCACCGGCATCGTCAGGCCGCGCCGGGGTTCCCGCTCGGGCAGGGCGACCGGGGCCAGGAGGGCCTCGCCGGTGGGGTCGGCGGTGCGGAACCCCGGGTCGAGCCCGGGGGCGGTGAGCGCCACCGGCTCGGTCCCGGTGGGCACCAGCTCCCACAGGAGCGCCGGGCGCTCCCCGTGCCAGCGCACCGCGAACGACAGGGCCCCGTGGCGGGTGGGGAGGTCGTGGACCTCCCAGCCCTGGCCGAGCCACGGCTCGGGGACGACCGGGGACAGGGCGAGCGTGCGGTCGCCCTCGGCGACGAGCAGGTCCCGCACGAGCGACACGGCGGCGGCGTTGACGGCGGGGTCGTGGGGGCCGGCCGGCCCGGCCCAGGTCCAGGTGCCCGACGCGTCGCGCAGGAGGGCGCTGAGCGCCGCTTCGACGTCGCGCTCGTCGGCGTCGTCGGCCGCCCGCTGGGCGAGCGCCTCGACGTCGGCGGCGGCCCGGTCCTCGCCGAGGCGGGTCAGCAGCCGGGCCACCGACGGGAGGGCGGCGTGGCCGGCGGCCCGGTCGGCGGCGTCGGTGCGGGCCAGGCCGGCGACGGCCTCGGCCACCACGAGCGGCAGGTCGACGTCGGCGGTGCGGGCGACGAGGTCGTGGGCGGGGGTGGCGGGGGGCGCCAACGGGGTGAGGTCGCCGTGGCGGCCGAGGGCCCGCAGGAGCGCGCCGGGTCGGCGGGCGTCGGCCCGCACGGCGGCGTCGAGGGCGACGGTGGCGGCGTCGCGCAGGCCGAGCAGGTCGAGGGCCTCGGCCACCTCGGCCGACGGCGAGGCGAGCAGCAGGTGGCGGGCGCTGGCCGCCACCGCGTCGCGCAGCCGCCGGTCGGGCAGCTCCACGCGGGCGCCCACCGAGACCTGGCGGGCCCAGCCCGAGGCCACGTCGTCGGGGCCGGGCACCTCGCCGGGGGCCACGTCGGGCCCGCCGAGCGGCAGCACCACCCGCAGGGTGGCGGTGTGCGCCAGCGGGAAGAGCAGCGCGCCGTTGGCGAGGCCGTCGGTGCAGGCGACGGGGGCCAGGCCGGCCACCTCGCCGGCCCGGCCGTCGAGGACGAGGTCGGTGACGTCGCCGCCCGCGCCGGCGCCGAGCGCGGCCCGTCCCGGGGCGCGGGGCAGGAGGAGGGCCGTCTCCCCGTCGACCTCCAAGCGGTCGCCGTGCAGCTGGAGGCGCTCGACGGAGCCGGTGGCGTCGGTGGTGACGGGACGCAGGGCGAGGGCCACGGCGAAGGGGACCTTGGAGGCGTTCTCCACCTCGACGACGAGCACGTCGTGGCCGGCCAGGGTGCGGGCCGCGTAGGCCCGGTGCACGGCGTCGCCGCTCGGGACCCGCAGGCGGGTCTCCACGACCGGGGCGCTGCCCACGAGCCGCTGGCGCACGGCCACCTCGTCAGCGGGGAGCCGCCAGCGGTCCTCGGCGCCGACCCACCAGTCGAGCGACCAGGTGCGACCGGCCGGGGACACGAGCCCGGCCGGGTCGACGAGGGCGCGCGCGCCGCCGTCGAGGGTGCCGATGCCGGTCCCCCGCCCCGACCACCGGGGGCGGTGCCAGCCCTCGGGGAGCGACGGCCGAGCGGCCGGGGGCGGCGCAGCGCGGCGCAGGCGGAGGCGCATGCCGGCCATGCAATCAGTTGCCGGGCATGCTGTGCATCTCCGGGCGGTGGCGGCGGCTCAGCAGGCCCCGGTACGCCTCGGTGGCGGGCATCCCCTCGTGGATGACCTGGTACACGGACTGGGCGATCGGCAGCTCCACGCCGTGGATCTCGCCCAGCTCGACCACGACCTTCGAGGTCTTCACGCCCTCGGCCACCATGTGCATCTCGGCGACGATCTCGTCGATCGACCGCCCCCGGCCCAGCTGCTCGCCCACGTAGCGGTTGCGGCTCTGGGGGGAGATGCAGGTGGCGATGAGGTCGCCCATGCCGGCCAGCCCGGCGAAGGTGACCTGCTGGCCGCCCATCGCGCAGCCGAGGCGGGTGAGCTCGGCCAGGCCCCGGGTGATGACGGCGGCCCGGGTGTTGTCACCGGTGCCGAGCCCGTCGGCCATCCCCGAGGCGATCGCCATCACGTTCTTGAGCGAGCCGGCCACCTCGCACCCGACGACGTCGGGGTTCGTGTACACCCGGAACCGCTCGGTCGAGAAGATCGCTTGGAGCGCCTCGGCGATCGTGGTGTCCTCCATCGCCACCACGGTGGCGGCGGCGTCGCCGGCCAGGATCTCCTTGGCCAGGTTGGGCCCGGTGAGCACCCCGCAGGGGTGGCCGGGCAGCTCCTCCTCCAGCACCTGGGTCATCCGCAGCCGGGTGCCCTGCTCGAGGCCCTTCGACAGGCTGACCACTGGCACCCAGGGCCGCAGGTGGGGGGCCAGCGCCCGGGCCGTGTCCCGCATGCCGTGGCTGGGCACCCCCATGACGAGCACGTCGGCGCCGGCCACCGCCTCCTCGAGGGACGCGGTGGCCCGCAGCTCGGGGTGCAGCTCGAAGCCGGGGAGGTACGACTCGTTGGTGTGGCGGGTGGCCACCTCCTCGGCCACCTCGGGCCGCCGGGCCCAGAGCGTCGTCAGCGCGTTGTGGGCGCAGAGGTGGGCGACGGTCGTGCCCCAGGACCCCCCGCCGATCACGGCCACCTGCATCGGCATGGCGGGAGGATAGGCCGCTCGCCGCCTCGTAGGGTTGGCGTGATGCCCGCCCTCCCCGACCTCGCCCCGCCGGTGAGCGCGTCGGTCCTCGTGCCGGTGAAGGCGTTCGCGCAGGCGAAGCTCCGCCTGGCCGGGGCGTACGACCCGGCCACCCGAGCCGAGCTGGCCCGGGCCATGGCCGCCCGGGTGCTGCGGGCGGCGGCCCCGCTGCCGGTGGTCGTCGTGTGCGACGACGAGGAGGTCTGGGCCTGGGCGGAGCGGGAGGGCGCCGAGGTGCTCTGGACGCCGGGCCTCGGGCTCAACGGCGCCGTCGAGGCCGGCGTCGCCCACCTGCGCCGCCGCGGCGTGGACCGGGCGATCGTGGCCCACGCCGACCTGCCGCTGGCCACCGAGCTGGCCTGGCTGGCCGGCTTCCCCGGCGTGACGCTCGTGCCGGACCGGCGCCGCGACGGCACCAACGTGGCCTGCGTGCCCACCGACGCCGGGTTCCGCTTCGCCTACGGCGCCGGCAGCTTCGCCGCCCACCGGGCCGAGGCCGCCCGTCTCGGCCTGCTCACCCGCCTCGTGGCCGACGAGCGGCTCAGCTGGGACGTCGACCTCCCGGGCGACCTGTCCCCGCCCCCAACGCTCGCCCTGCCCAGCTCGATCGCCGCGCTCGTCGAGGCCGGCGCCACCCCGCCCGACCCCCACCCTGTCGAGGTCTGATGTCGACCGACCTGCCCGTCCCCGCCGTGGCGCTGGCCATCGGCGCCCACCCCGACGACGTCGAGTTCGGCGCCGGCGCCACGCTGGCCAAGTGGGCCGCGGCCGGCTGCGTCGTCCACCACCTGATCTGCACCGACGGCTCGAAGGGCAGCTGGGACCCCGAGGCCGACGTGGCCGAGCTCGTCGTCACCCGCCAGGCCGAGCAGCGGGCCGCCGCGAAGGCGCTCGGCGCCACCGGCGAGTGCGTGTTCCTCGGCTGGCCCGACGGGGAGCTCGACTCCGGGCTCCGCCAGCGGTGGGAGGTGGCGTACTGGATCCGGCGGCTGCGGCCCACGGTGGTGCTCGGCCACGACCCGTGGAAGCGCTACCGCCTCCACCCCGACCACCGCCACGCCGGCCTGCTCGCCGTCGAGGGCGTGGTGGCGGCCCGGGACCCGCACTTCTTCCCCGAGCAGGCCCTCCCCCACCACCGCCCCGAGGCGCTGCTGCTCTTCGAGGCCGACGAGCCCGACCACGCCGAGCGGGTCGAGGGGTTCGTCGACGCCAAGCTGGCCGCCCTCTACGCCCACGAGAGCCAGCTGCGCTCCACGATGGCCATCGAGCCCGACGCCGCCCCCGAGGTGCAGGCCGAGCAGCGCCGCGCCTTCGAGGCGCGGGTGCGCGAGCGCCTCGAGGACCACGGGGTGGCCGGCGTCGGGGGTCCCGCCGAGGCGTTCAAGCTGATCGACCGGCTCTGAGCGGGGGCGCGAACCGGACGAACCGGCCCGACCGGCATGACGTCATGGGTGTCATGTGACCGAAGTGACACCGGAATGCGTTGCAGCGGGTCGGGGCGATCCCTAGGTTGATCACCGTTCCGACGAGGTCGCTGCCCTCCACCCCCCCCCTGGAGCGTCGCGGCCGACCTCGATCGAAGGATCGGGACCTCGGCCGGGGTTCTCCCCCCGCGCCCCGGCCGAGTCCCGATCGTCCACTCCCCCGGCCTCCGCCGGGTCGGCGGGGGCCTCAGTTGAGGGACGGGTCGGGCGGGAAGACGGCCAGGCGAGCCAGGTGACCGCCCTGCCGGGCCAGCACCCGGGGCCACAGCTCGTCGCTCACGGCCAGGAACGGGTCGTCGGGGAGGGCGTCGAGGACGATCCACGCGTCCTGGGCCAGCTCGGCGTCGAGCTGGCCGGGACCCCAGCCGGAGTACCCGGCGTAGATCCGCAGGCCCACCACCACCTCGTCGAGGAGCGACGGGTCGAGCTCGAGGTCGAGCAGGCCCACGTCGCCGAGGACCGGCACGAACCCGGGGTGGTCGGGGTGGCGCACCCGGGCCAGGCACCAGCCGCTCTCGGGCTGGACGGGGCCGCCCACGTGCACCACGGCGGGGGCGCTGGCCAGCGGCGCCCAGGTGGGCAGGACGTCGCCGACCGCCACGTCGGTGGGCCGGTTGAGCACGATCCCGAAGGCGCCGCCGTCGTTGTGGTCGACCACGAGCACCACGGTGCGGTCGAAGTTCGGGTCTCCCATCATGGGCTCGGCGATGAGCAGGCGACCGGCGGTGGAGGCCATGGCTCGAGTCTCGCACCCCCGGCCCGCTCCCGGATCCGCCCCCGCTCCCCCTAGGGTGCGGCCGTGCTCGAGGACGGGACCTACGACGTGTTCGTGGTGGACGCCGCCCCGCTGGAGGGCGACGCCGGTGGGCTGCGCCTCGACGTGACGATCCTGGACGGGCCCCACAAGGGCGAGGTGGTGAGCGTGAACGCCGCGGGGCTGCGGGTGGACGAGCTCGACGCGCTGGGCACGCCGGGCACGCTGACCGTGGCCGGCGGCGAGCCCTCGATCGTGCTCGAGCCCTGAGGGGCGCCGGCCCGCCCGGTCAGCGGGCCAGTAGGCGACGACCGGCGAGGGCGCCGGCGGCGAGGGCGAGGGCGGCCCCGAGTGGGACCGGAGCGCCGGTGGCGGGGAGGCGCCCGCCCGCGCCGCTGGGGCCGGTGGCCGCCGCACCCGAGGGGGTCGGGGCGTCGGGGCCATCGCCGGGGCGGTCGCCGGCCGGGGCGGCGGCGCCCGGCGGGTCCGGGTCGGCGGGCGGGGCCGCCAGGGCGTCGAGGCAGTCGCCGGCCAGGTCGGCCTCCACCTCCGCCCAGCGGTCCCCGGCGCCGTCGGGCCAGACGTGGGTGCGCGCCGGCGCCCCGTCAGCCGGGTCGATCACGCGACCGGTCTCGTAGAAGGCCAGCTTCTGGGCGACCGCCGCCGGGTCCCGGCGCGGGTCGCCGTGGGGGTCGAGCCCGAACCCGGTGGGGGCGACGTTGCCGGTGGGGACCCGCGGGGTGCCGGAGTCGAAGTAGGCGAGCACGGCTCGGGCCGGGCGGTCGGGGTCGTTGGGCGCGAACCCGAACATCGGGTCGATCGCCCAGTGGCGGCAGACCGGGAGGTCGGTGGGGATGCGGGTGGCCCCGATCGTGCGGGCCATCACCTCGGCGGCCACGTTGGAGACCTGGTGGTCGGCGTAGGCGGCCTGGAGGAGCACCTGCTTGGGCGGGGTGCCCGGCAGCGGGTCCGCGGTGAGGTGCTGCGCGTACCCGTTGCCCTCGGCGCGGTCCCAGAGCATCTGGAGCAGCGCGAACACGAGCTGCTGGTCGGTCTTGCGGGGGTAGGCGACGTAGGCCAGCTCCCCGTAGGCGCCCTCCCAGTCCACGGAGCGGTTGAGCAGCGTCGAGTAGTTCATGCCGGGGACGCCGAGCACGACGCGCTCGAAGTCCACACCGAGCGCGGCGAGGGCGGCACCCATGATCCCGCCCTGGGAGTTGCCGTCGTAGACGAGCGTGCCGGGATCGAACAGCGGTGCCCCCTCCGGGCCCTGGAAGGCGGGGTGGGTCACCAGGCCGTCGGGGTGGACGAGCGCCCGGCCGAGGAGGAGGAAGTCGAGGAACCCCTGCTGGGCCCGGTCGGCCAGGGAGGCGAAGCCGGAGATGTCGAGGAGGATGAGGGCGACGTTGGGGAGGTCGCCGGTGGACATGCCGGCCCAGTCGACGGCGCAGGGCATGTACCCGTTGGCCCGGAGCGGCTCGGTGGAGCCGCCGAGCGCCTCGTTGCGCGAGCCGAGGAGGCCGTGGCCGTAGAGGGCGGGGGTGGCCGGCGCGTCGAGGGCGCGGCGGGGCACGGCGCAGACGAAGGGCACGTCCCGGGTGGGGTCGAGCGGGTTGACCACCGGGGTGGCGTCGGGGCCCGGGGCGAGCGGGTCGTCGTAGAGCAGGCGGGCGCCGGGCAGCGGGAAGGCGCCGAGCTCGGGCAGCTCGATCGTGGCCTCGTCGGGGATCGACAGGTGGTTGGGGACCTGGACCGTGCCGTGGACGACCCGCAGCGTGGCGTCGTCGGGGTCGGTGCGGTCCTCGACCGCGGTGATCGTGAAGGCGGGCGGGTCGCCGGCCACGACGCCGTCGCCGGGGTCGGTGTCGCCGAGCGCGGCGAGCGCGGCGTCGCGCAGGTGGAGGGCCCGGCCGGTCAGGTTCTCGGTGGAGGCGACCGTGAGGTCCCAGGCCAGGTAGAGGTCCTCGCGGTCGACGCCGGCGGCCTCGAGGACCGGGAACACGGCGGTGTCGTAGTGGGCCTGGCGGGCCCCGCCGGCGGTGCCGTCGCGCAGCGCGGCGAAGGCGGGCCGGGGCGCCATCCGGGTGCCGTCAGCGGCCCGCAGGTCGCGGAGCCCGACCACGTAGCGGTGCCCGTGGCGCAGGTTCACGGCGGGGCGGATGATCAGCGTGCGGGCGTCGGCCGGGGTGCCGGGGTGCTCGTCGAGCTCGCTGAAGAACGGGTGGCGCTCGCCGGTGTCGGCGTCCACGAGTACGATCGGCGCGTCGGGGGCGAGGGACCGGGCCAGGTCGGTGAGCTGCGCTCGGTAGCGCTCGGGCCGGTCCTGCAGGCCCCAGGTGACGGCCAGGTCGAGGTCGGGCACGTGGGTGAGCAGCATGGCGCCGGGCGAGAAGCC
>DATGRC010000300.1:0-13061 GCA_035303865.1 Acidimicrobiales bacterium | reverse complement strand
GATCGAGGGCATCCGGCTCATCAAGGAGCACCTGCCCGGCGTCCACACCACGCTCGGCCTGTCGAACATCTCCTTCGGCCTGAACCCGGCCGCCCGCCACGTCCTCAACTCGGTGTTCCTCCACGAGTGCGTGCAGGCCGGGCTGGACTCGGCGATCGTGCACGCCGCCCGGATCCTGCCCCTGGCCCGGATCCCCGAGGAGCAGAAGCAGGTCTGCCTCGACCTCATCTACGACCGGCGCCGGGACGGGTACGACCCGCTCCAGGAGCTCATGTCGATGTTCGAGGGCGTGAGCGCGGCCGACGCCACCGCGAAGGAGGACCGCTCCGACTGGCCGGTCGAGCGACGGCTCTCCACCCGCATCATCGAGGGCGACCGAGACGGGCTGATCGAGGAGCTCGACGAGGCGCTGGCCAAGGGCCTGGCGCCCCTCGAGATCATCAACCACGTCCTCCTCGAGGGGATGAAGGTGGTGGGCGAGCTCTTCGGCAAGGGCGAGATGCAGCTGCCGTTCGTGCTCCAGTCGGCGGAGACGATGAAGGCCGCGGTGGCGCACCTCGAGCCGCTCATGGACAAGGTCGAGGGCGACTCCACCAAGGGCCGGATCGTGCTCGCCACCGTGAAGGGCGACGTCCACGACATCGGCAAGAACCTCGTGGACATCATCCTCACGAACAACGGCTACGAGGTGCACAACCTCGGCATCAAGGTCGGCATCAGCGACATGATCGAGAAGGCGACCGAGGTGGGCGCCGACGCCATCGGCATGAGCGGCCTGCTCGTGAAGAGCACGCTGGTGATGCGGGAGAACCTCGAGGAGCTGAACAGCCGGGGCCTCGCCCACATCCCGGTCGTCCTCGGCGGCGCCGCGCTCACCCGCACCTACGTGGAGCGGGACCTGCGCGAGGTCTACGAGGGTCGGCTCTTCTACGGCAAGGACGCCTTCGAGGGCCTCCACGTGATGGACCGGCTCGGCGCGGTGAAGCGCGGCGAGCAGCCCGACGACCCCGACTGGGGTCGGGTCCCGGTCGACTCCACCCTCGAGCTGCGGGGCCGCTTCGCCAAGCCCAGCAGCGAGGACGCCGCGCCGGTCGACCTGCCCGAGCGGTCCCCGGAGGTGGCCACCGACAACCCGGTCTTCCGGCCGCCGTTCCTCGGCACCCGGGTCGTGAAGGGCGTGCCGATCGACGAGATCGCCGGGTTCCTGAACGAGACGGCGCTGTTCCGCAACCAGTGGCAGTTCCGCCCGGAGAAGGGCGAGTCCGACGAGGACTTCAAGGCTCGGATCCGCCCCACCCTGCGGGAGGAGCTGGCCAAGGCCAAGACGGCCGGGCTGCTCGTCCCCCAGGTGGTGTACGGGTACTTCGCGGCCAACGCCGACGGCGACGACCTCGTCCTGTGGACCGACGAGTCCCGCACCGAGGAGCTGGCCCGCTTCCACTACCCCCGCCAGACGAAGCCGCCGTTCCTCTGCATCGCCGACTTCTTCCGACCGGTGGCGAGCGGAGAGGTCGACTACGCCGCCTTCCAGCTGGTCACGATGGGGCCGCTCGTGTCGGAGGCCACGGCCAAGCTGTTCGCCGACGACCGCTACCAGGAGTACCTGCTGCTGCACGGCCTGGGCGTGGAGATGGCCGAGGCGCTGGCCGAGCTGTGGCACCACCGGATCCGCACCGAGTGGGGCTTCGCGGACGAGGACGGCCCCACGCTGGGCGGCCTGTTCCGGCAGCAGTACCGGGGCGGTCGCTACTCGGCCGGCTACCCGGCCTGCCCGGACCTGGCGCAGAACGAGACGATCCTCCACCTCCTCGACGGCGGCCGCATCGGCCTCGAGTGCAACGAGGACACCGGCTTCCAGTACCACCCCGAGCAGAGCACCTCGGCCCTCGTCTGCCACCACCCCCAAGCCAAGTACTTCGTCGCCCGCTGACCACCCGAACACGAGATCTGTGTGCGGTTTCGTGCCGTATCTGCACGGAACCGCACACAGAAGTTGTTTAGCCAAGGTAGTTATCTTGGGTAAGGACCGGTAGCGTCGGGGGCGTGAGCGCCTCTCGAACCTCCCCCGCCGCCGACGTCGACCTCGGGGAGCTCGCCGCGCGCCTGCGCCTGTCCGTGACGCGCCTGGCGCGGCGGCTCCGCCAGGAGTCGACCACCGGGCACACGCCGAGCCAGCTGTCGGCCCTCGCGGTGATCGTGAACCACGGCCCGCTCACCCTCGGCGCCCTCGCCGACCACGAGCGGGTGGCCCCGCCGTCGATCACCAAGCTCGTCACCAAGCTGGAGGCCGACGGCCTCGTCGCCCGCCGCCGCGACCCCGACGACGGGCGGGTCACCTACGTGAGCGCCACCACCGCCGGCCGGGCGCTCATCGAGGAGACCCGCCGACGCAAGACCTCCTGGTTGGCCGCTCGCATCCGAGAGCTCCCGCCGGAGGAGCAGGCCTGCCTGGCCGAGGTGCTCGACGTGCTGGACCACCTCACCCAGCAGGACCCGCTGCCGTGACCCGCTTGCGACTCGGCGCCGCCGACACGTTCCGGTCGCTGCGGATCCGCAACTTCCGCCTGTTCTTCATCGGGCAGGGGATCTCGCAGGTCGGCCACTGGCTGACCCTCATCGCGCAGACGCTGCTCGTCCTCGACCTGACCGACAGCGGCTTCGCCCTCGGGCTGCTCGCCGCTGTGCAGTTCGGGCCGGTGCTGCTCCTCGGGGCGTGGGCGGGCCTGGTGGCGGACCGCTCCGACAAGCGCCGCCTGCTCATGCGGGTGCAGACCTTCGCCATGGCGCAGGTGTTCGTCCTGGGGGCGCTCGCGTTCATGGACGAGCCTCCGCTCGTGGCCATCTACGCCCTGGCCATGGCCGGTGGCGTGGCGACCGCCTTCGACAACCCGGCCCGGCGCTCCTTCGTGGTCGAGATGGTGCCGGAGGACCACGTCACGAACGCGGTCAGCCTCAACTCGGCGCTGATGACCGGCGCCCGCATCGTGGGACCCGCGCTGGCCGGCCTGCTCGTGGCCGCCGTCGGCTACGGCTGGACGTTCTGGCTCGACGGGCTGGCCTTCACCGCCGTCCTCACCGGCCTGCGCCGCATGGACCCGTCGCAGCTGCGGTCGGCGCCCGCGCAGCCGCGGGGCAAGGGCCAGATCCGGGCCGGGCTGCGCTACGCCTGGAGCGAGACCGACCTGCGGGTCCCGCTGGTGATGATGGCGCTGCTCGGCGTGCTGGCCTTCAACTACCAGACGGTCTTCCCGCTGTTCGCCACCCGCGACCTGGGCGGCAACCAGCTCACGTACTCGCTGCTCATGTCGGTGGTCAGCCTCGGCTCCCTCACCGGTGCGCTCACCGCCGCTCGACGCAAGCACATCCACGTGCGCCTCGTGAGCGTGGCCGCGCTCGCCTTCGGCACGGCGATGGGCCTCCTCGCCCTGGCCCCCAATCAGCCGGTGGCGTTCGCGGTCGGCGTGGGCATGGGCTTCGCCAGCATCACGTTCATGACCACCTCGACGGCGATCGTGCAGCTGCGGGCGAAGGCCTCGATGCGGGGTCGGGTGCTGGCCCTCCAGGCGATCGTGTTCCTCGGGAGCGCCCCGATCGGGGGCCCGCTCGTGGGCGCCGTGTCGGAGCGCTTCGGTGCCCGCTGGGGCATCGCGCTCGGCGCCGCCGCCGGCCTGGTGGCGGGGGTCTACGGCCTGGCCAACGCCCGCCGAGCGACCGTCACCGAGCTCGCCTCCGCCGAGCGCGAGCCGGTGGTGCCCACCCGTCGCCCCGAGCGCGACCGCCAGCCCGCCCCATCGGGCCGGACGCTGCAGCCCACCGCCGGCCGCTGACGGGCCCGGGGGTCGACGCCGGCGGACCGGGCCCCGCCACGGGCCGCGTAGCGTGCGGGGATGGACGTCGATGGCATCTCGCTGCTGGAGGGCATCGCAACCACCCGGGCCATCCGCCGGTTCCGGCCGGACCCGATCCCGGAGGAGGACCTGTCGACGATCCTCTGGCATGCCACCCGGGCCCCGTCGGGGTCGAACCGCCAGCCGTTCCGGTTCCTCGTGCTCCGCGACGGGCCGGCCGCGTCCGAGGCCCGTCCGCTGATGGGTGAGGCGTTCCGGGCGATGTGGGCGGCCAAGCGGCGCGCCGACGGCTACGACGCCGGCAGCGGCGCTGCGGAGGACTCCCCCAAGGCCCGCATGGCCCGCACGATGCAGCGCTTCGTGGACCGCTTCGAGCAGACCCCGGTCATCGTGCTCGCCTGCCTGCGCCGCTACCGGGAGCCCAACCCCTACGAGGGGGCGAGCATCTACCCGGCCTGCCAGAACCTGCTGCTCGCCGCTCGGGCCCTCGGCTACGGCGGGGTGATGACCACCTGGCAGGCGATGGTCGAGGACGATCTGCGCCGCATCCTCGCCATCCCCGACGAGGTGGCGCTGAGCGCCACGATCGCCCTCGGCCGCCCGGAGGGGCGCCACGGCCCCGTGCGGCGCCGCCCGGTCCGCGAGCTCGTCTACGACGACCGCTGGGAGGGCGAGGCGCTCTGGGCGGTGGACCCGCCCGGCACCCGCTTCACGAGCGCCGGGCCGCCGCGGGACCGTCGCTAGCGCCGCGGTCGCCGACGGCGGAGCAGCCGGCGCCAGGGTGGGCGCCGGCCGACGAGCACGGCGGCGAGCGGCACCAGGAGCCCGAACAGCAGCGCGGCGGCCAGCGCCGCTCTCAGCACGCCGTCACCGGGCCCGCTCGAGCTCGGCGAGCGCCCGGCGGGCCTTCTGCTCGCTGGGGCCGCCCTTGGCCCCCACCGCCTGGGCGAAGGTGGCCACCCGCAGCTCCTCGAGGAGCGTGCGGACCGCTCCGTCGTGGTCGTGGCGGGCCACCGACCGGTAGCGGCGCTCGAGGTCCTGCACGACGAGGGTGCGGGCCTCGTCCTTGCGAGGGTCCTTCACGGCCCGCTCCACCCGGTGGGCGATGGCGTCGACGTAGCGGCGCAGGTCGGCCAGCCGATCGGCGCCGGTGGTGGCGATCCAACCCGGGTGCAGGAGCCGGTCGAGGTGCGCCCGCACGTCGAGGACCGTCTCGTCGAGCGCGGCGGACAGCATCGTGGCCAGACGGCGGTCGATCTGGTCGACGACGGCGAGGATGCCGCCCACCTCGTTGGCGATCGCCGCGGCGGACGCAGCGAAGCCGCGCCGCACCTCGGCGGCGAGGCGCTCGAACGCCGCCTCGTCCCACACGGGCCCGCCGGCGGCGAGCAGCAGCGCGTCGACGGCCGCCTCAGCGCACTGCACGTAGGCGTCGGCCGCCCGCACCCGCTCAGACGATGCGATGGCCAGCTTGGCCCGGTTGGTGAGCGCCCGGTCGATCGTCCGCAGCGGGGACCCGATGGCGAGGAGCAGCAGCCGACGGGTGCCGCCCCACATGGCGCTGCGCTGCTCGGCCTCGGTGGGCAGCACCCGCAGCGCCACCGAGTCGCCCTCGTCCACGAGCGCCGAGTGGGCGGTGAGCCGCTGGCCCTGGTAGGCGACCTCGAGCGTGCGGGGGATCGTCCCTCCGGGCCAGGCCCGCAGCCCCGTGCGCTCCTCCAGCGGAGCGGCCGCGGCGAGGGCTTCGCGCTGGCGAGCCCGCATCCGGCGGCGCAGGGCGTCGAGGTCCTTGCTCCAGGCGAGGGGTCGGCCCCGGTCGTCGACCGCCCGGTAGGTGACCCGCAGGTGGTCGGGGACCTGCTCGAGCTGGGCCCGGCCCAGCCGCACCGGCATCCCGGCGTGGCGGGCCAGCACGGCGGGCAGGACGTCGAGCAGCGGACCGTCCTCCGGGCCCGCCTCGGCCAGCGCCCGGGAGGCAGCGTCGGCCACGGGCCCGAGCGCCCGCCGGACCTCCTTGGGCAGGGTGCGGATCAGCGCGGTGACGAGCTCGTGCCGGTGACCGGGGACCTGCCAGTCGAGGCGCAGGCCGGCGGCCTGGTCGAGCAGCGCCACCGGGACGTCCACCGAGACGCCGTCGAGGTCGTGGCCCCGCTCGTCGACGTAGGTGACCGGCACGGTCACGGCGCCGAGCGTGAGCCAGTCCGGGTAGGCGGCGGCGTCGACCGGCCCCGCGGCCGGGTCGACGAGGTCCTCGCGGCGGTAGGTCAGCAGGTCTGGGTGGCGCGCCCGCTCGTCGCGCCACCACCGGTCGAAGCGCTTGCCGGTGGTGACGTGGGCGGGGAGGCGCTCGTCGAAGAACACCTCCCGGGCCTCTTCCGACACGAGGAGGTCCCGGCGGGCGCGGTGCTCGTCGGCGAGGACCTCCACGACCGCGGACCGGTTGGCCTCGAGGAAGGCGTGGGGTGCGTCCCACTCCCCGAGCACGAGCGCGTGGCGGATGAAGAGGCGGCGGGCCACCTCGGGATCGACGCGGTCGACGCCGATCCGGCGCTGCGTGACGATCGGCAGGCCGAAGAGGGAGACGCGCTCGTGGGTGAGCGCCGCACCTCGCTGGCGGTCCCACCACGGCTCGCCGTAGCTGCGGGAGACGAGGTGGGCGCCGAGCTGCTCGAGCCACTCGGGCCGGATCGGGGCCACGGTGCGGGCCCGGAGGCGGTTCGTCTCGACGAGCTCGGCGGCCATGACCCACTTCGGCCGCCGCTTGCCGAGCGCGGTGCCGGGGGCGAGCACGAACCGGCTCTCCCGGGCCCCCCGGTAGGTGCGGTCCTCGTCGTCCCAGTGGCCGACCTGGGACAGGAGACCGGCCAGCAGCGAGCGGTGGACGGCGTCCGGGTCCGGCTCGTCGCGCAGGGATCCCACTTCGAGGCCGATGCCCCGCACGATCTGCCGGAGCTGGACGTGCAGGTCCTGCCACTCGCGGATGCGCAGGTGGTGGAGGTGCTCGTCGCGGCAGAGGCGCCGGAAGGCGCTGGAGCCCAGCTCCTTCTGCTTCGCCTTCACGTAGCGCCACAGGGACAGGTAGGTGAGGAAGTCGCTGTCGGACTCGACGAAGCGGCGGTGCTTGGCGGCGGCCGCCTCCTCCTGTCCGGTGGGCCGCTCCCGCGGGTCCTGGATCGACAGCGCGGCGGCGATGACGAGCACCTCCGCGACGCAGCCGTGGCGGTCGGCCTCGAGGATCATCCGGCCGAGCCGGGGGTCGACGGGCAGGCGGGCCAGGCGACGTCCGAGTCGGGTGAGCCGGACCCGGCCGCCGCGGCGCTCGCCGGGCTCGATGGCCCCGAGCTCCTCGAGGAGCAGGATGCCGTCGGTGATGGCCCGCTGGTCGGGTGGCTCGACGAACGGGAAGCGGGCCACGTCGCCGAGGCCGAGGGCGGCCATCTGGAGGATGACCGACGCCAGGTTCGTGCGGAGGATCTCGGGCTCGGTGAACTCCGGCCGGCCGGCGAAGTCCTCCTCCGAGTAGAGGCGGATGCAGGTGCCGGGGGCGACGCGCCCGCAGCGGCCGGCCCGCTGGTTGGCGGAGGCCTGGGAGATCGGCTCGATCGGGAGGCGCTGGACCTTGGTGCGCCGGTTGTACCGGGAGATCCGGGCGGTGCCGGGGTCGACGACGCCGACGATGCCGGGCACGGTGAGCGAGGTCTCGGCCACGTTCGTGGCCAGCACCACCCGCCGGCCCGGGTGCGGGGCGAACACCCGGTGCTGCTCGGCGGCGGACAGCCGGGCGTAGAGCGGGAGCAGCTCGGTGCCGGGCAGGTCGAGGCGGCGCAGCGCGTCGGCGGTGTCGCGGATCTCCCGCTCGCCGGAGAGGAAGACGAGGATGTCGCCCGGCCCCTCGCGGGTGAGCTCGACGACGGCGTCGCAGATCGCCTGGGTCTGGTCCCGCCGGTCGTCGGGGTCCTCGCCGAAGGGGCGGTACCGCACCTCGACGGGGTACGAGCGGCCGGACACCTCGACCACGGGGGCGTCGCCGAAGTGCTTCGAGAACCGCTCGGTGTCGATCGTGGCCGAGGTGATGATCACCTTCAGGTCCGGCCGCGTCGGGAGGATCTGCTTCAGGTAGCCGAGCAGGAAGTCGATGTTGAGGCTCCGCTCGTGGGCCTCGTCGACGATGATCGCGTCGTAGGCCCGCAGGTGGCGGTCCCGCTGGATCTCGGCCAGGAGGATCCCGTCGGTCATCACCTTGACGGCGGTGGCGTCGCTCACCCGGTCGTTGAAGCGGACGCTGCAGCCGACCAGCCCGCCGACCTCCACGCCGAGCTCCTCGGCGACGCGCTCGGCCACGGCCCGGGCGGCCAGGCGGCGGGGCTGCGTGTGGCCGACGAGGCCCCGGGCTCCGAGCCCGAGCTCGAGGCACAGCTTGGGCAGCTGGGTGCTCTTGCCGGACCCGGTCTCGCCGGCCACCACCACGACCTGGTGGTCGCGGATGGCCTCGAGCAGCGCCTCGCGGTGGGCGACGACGGGCAGGTCGGGGTAGCGGGGGGTCGGGAGCTCCCGGGGCGGGCGCTCCCGGCGGGGCTGGGCGGTCATCGGGGCGGACGGAGGCGGCGTCGCCTCGAGAACCGCTTCGCCGCGGCGGCCACCTCGGCCCGCAGCCGCATCCAGGCCTCGACCCGCTCTGGGCTGACGTCGCCGTCCTCGATGGCCAGCGCGATCGCGCACCCCGGCTCGCCGGCGTGCTGGCAGTCGCTGAAGTGGCACTGCTCGCCGAGCTCGTCGAGGTCGGCGAAGGCCGCGTCGACCGCCTCCTCGTCGGCGGCCAGCCCGACCTCGCGGATCCCGGGCGAGTCGATGACGACGCCCCCGCTCGGCAGGACGTGGAGCTGGCGGTGGGTGGTGGTGTGGCGGCCCTTGCGGTCCCCGTGGCGGACTCGGCCGACGAGGGCCACCTCCTCGCCGGCCAGCTCGTTCACGAGCCGGCTCTTGCCGGCACCGGACTCGCCGAGGAGGACGCTGGTGGTGCCGGCGAGCCGCTCGCGCAGCTCGGCGATGCCGGCGCCGGTCTCGGCCGAGGTGACGATCACGTCGAGCCCGGGGTGGTCCTCGGCCACCTGGCGCAGCACGCCGTCGAGGTCCTCGGCCAGGTCGGCCTTGGTGAGGACGAGCAGCGCGTCGGCGCCGGCGTCGTGGGCGAGGGCGAGGCCCCGGCGGATGCGGCCGGCTCGCACGGGACGGTCGAGGCCGGCCACGAGGAGGACGAGGTCGAGGTTGGCGGCGAGCAGCTGCTCCTCCGCACCATCGACCGCCTTGCGGCGCAGGAGGGACCGGCGGGGCAGGATGCCGAGGACGTGCTCGCCGTCGAGCGCCAGCCAGTCGCCCACCGTCACGGGCGGCAGGCCGCGGCGCAGCGGGACCACCCGATCGCCCGTCGCGGTGCGCACCGCCACCGCGACGCCGTCGTGGCGGAGCACCCGCCCGGCCTCGGCCGCCGGGCCGTGCTTGGCCAGCAGCGCCTCCCAGTGAGGCGAGAACCCGACGAGGTTGAGCGCGGACACGACCTAGGAAGGGTACGTGGCGCTGGGCCCGCTGCCGCAGGCCGGGCGCGCCGACGGCCGCCCGAAGGGGCGGCCGTCGTCACGGTCCGTTCCCGCCCGCCGACCGTGACGGCGACGGGGACGGGGGGCTACTTGGCGGGCGAGTAGACGCCCTTCTTCAGCTTCGGGGCCAGGCTCGGCTTGTTCACGGCGTCCTTGAAGGCCTTCAGCGGCGTGACCTTGACCGTCTTCGAGGCCTTGATCTTGATGGTCTCGCCGGTCTGGGGGTTGCGGCCGGTGCGGGCCTTGCGCTCGCCCCGGTCGAACTTGGCGAAGCCGGAGATCGCCACCGGCTCGCCCTTGGCCACGACGTGGGTCGTCACGTCGGTGAAGCCCTTGAGCACGGCGTCGACGGTCTTCGCGTCGACCTCGGTCTGCGCAGCGATGGCCTTGACCAGGTCGCTTCGGTTCATCGGTTGTCCTCCGTTGGACAGGGGTTTGGTTGACGCCGAATTCTGGCGCACCTTCGGGCCGCGCGCGCGGATCCAGCCCGGTTTCATGCGGGTTTTCTCGCTTCGCGGGGTGCCGCCGCGGGGTCAGCCGCGGGCCGCTGGGAGCTCCTGCTCGAGCGTCAGCACGGGAGCGAACAGGTCGCCGTGGACCTCGACCCGGGCGAGCACCTCCGAGGCCTCGAACCGCAGCGGCTCGCCGGCGGCCGCGGCCTCCACCTCGTCCCAGGTGACGGGCGTCGAGACCGTCGGCTCGGGCCGAGCCCGCAGCGAGTAGGGCGCCACGGTGGTCTTGTGGCGGCTGTTCTGGCTCCAGTCGATGAACACCCGCCCGGCACGCTCGGAGCGCTTCATCGTCGCCGTCACCCGGTCCGGCTGGTCTCGCTCCAGCACCTGCGCCACGGCCAGCGCGAAGCCCGAGCAGTGGTCGTGGGTGTGGGGCGTGTTGAGCGGCAGGTACAGCTGGAGGCCCTTGGAGCCGGAGGTCTTGGGCCAGCAGGCCAGCCCGGCGAGGCGGTCGAGGACGTCGCGGATCTGGAGGGCCACCGCCGCGCACTCGGCGATGCCGGTGCCGGGACCGGGGTCGAGGTCGAACACGCAGATGGTCGGCGAGTCGATGTCGATCCCGCGGGCCATGGGGGCGTGGATCTCGAGCGCGGCGAGGTTGGCCGCCCACACGAGCGCCGGGAGGGAGTCGAGGGCGCAGTAGCCGATCGTCCCGTTGCGGTCGCCGGGCCCGTCGAAGGTGCCGATCCAGGCGGGCCGGTGCGACGGGCAGCGCTTCTCGAAGAACGACTCGCCCTCGACGCCGTCGGGGAAGCGCCGCAGCGTGACGCCGCGGTCCGCGATGTGGGGCAGCATCACCGGCGCGATCCGGGCGTAGTAGTCGACCACCTCGGCCTTGGTGAACCCGACCGCCGGGTAGAGGACCTTGTCGAGGTTCGAGAGCTTGAGCGTGCGCCCCTCGACCTCGACGAGCTGCTCCCGCCGCTCGGAGGCCACCCTCAGGCGCTCTTGCGGGTGCGCTTCTTCGTGGGGGCGGCCTCGGCGTCGTCGGCGGCCTTGCCCTTCGCGTCAGCGGCGGCGGGGTGGCGCTTGCGCGCCTCCTTCGCCTCCTTGACGCTGGCCTCGAGGGCGGCCATGAGGTCGACGACCTTGTCCTCGGTGAGCGCGGCCGGCGGGGCCACCACCTCGGTCTTGCCGGCCGCCTTCTGCTCGATGAGCTCGAGCACCCGCGCCCGGTAGGTGTCCTCGAAGGCGGCTGGGTCGAAGTCCTCGGAGAGGGAGTCGATGAGCTGGCGGGCCATCGTCAGCTCCTTGGCGCTGACCTCGACGTCCTCCAGGCCCGCGATCTCACCGATCTCGGCCGGGTGGTTGACCTCGTCGGCGTACACCATGGTGGAGAGCACGAGCGTGCCGTCCTTCGGCCGGATCGCGCAGAGGTACTGCTTCGAGCGCATCACGAACCGGGCGATGGCGACCTTGCCGGACTCCTCCATCGCCCGGGTGAGCAGCGCGTACGGCTTGAGCGTGGCCTTGTCGGGGGCCACGTAGTACGCCGAGTCGTAGAAGATCGGGTCGATGTCGACGAGGTCGACGAACTGCTCGATGTCGATCGTGCGGGAGGCCTCCGGGTCCAGGGTGGCCAGCTCGTCGTCGCCGATCGTCACGTACTCGCCGGAGGACAGCTCGTAGCCCTTCACGATGGCCTCGTTCGGCACGTCGGAGCCGTCCGCGGCGGACACCTTCTTCAGGCGGATCCGCGACCCGGTGCGCGAGTCGATCTGGTTGAAGTGGACGGTCTTTCGGGAGACGGCGGCGTACAGCTTGATCGGGATGTTGACCAGCCCGAACGAGATCGCGCCGCTCCAGATCGCTCTCGGCATGGGGTGAGTATTCCCAATCGTCCCGTCCAGCAACAGGGGGTTGTGCCGAACGGGCGCCGACGCCGGTCAGATGAGGCGCCGGTCGGTGGCCCAGCGGGTGAGCTCGTGGCGGCTCGACAGCTGCAGCTTGCGCAGCACCGCGGACACGTGGGTCTCCACCGTCTTGACCGAGATCGACAGGCGGCGGGCGATCTCCTTGTAGGTGTAGCCCCGGGCGATCAGGCGCATCACCTCCCGCTCGCGGGGGCTGAGCTGGTCGAGCTCGGGGTCGGCCACCGACGGCGGGACCTCACCCGCGAACGCGTCGAGCACGAAGCCGGCCAGCCGGGGTGAGAACACGGCGTCGCCCGAGCGGACCCGCTCGATGGCGTCGGCCAGGTCGTCGCTGGAGATCGTCTTGGTGACGTAGCCCCGGGCCCCGGCCCGGATGACGGCGATGACGTCCTCGGCGGCGTCGGACACGGACAGGGCCAGGAACACCGTGTCGGGCAGCTCGGCCTTCAGCGTCTCGAGGACGGCCCGCCCGCCGCCCCCCGGGAGGTGGACGTCGAGGAGCACCACCTCCGGCCGGGTGGCCCGGATGCCCTGAACGGCGGACTCGACGTCGGCCGCCTCCCCCACCACCTCGACGCGCTCGCCCAGCTCGGCCCGCACGCCGGAGCGGAACATCTGGTGGTCGTCGACGAGGAAGACGCGGGGGACGCTCACGGGGCGGGCTCCTGGGCTCGATGGTCGGTGCGGTCGGTGCGGTCGGGGGTGCGGGCGATCTCGAGGGCCACCTCGGTGCCCTCGCCGGGGGCGCTGTGGACCTCGGCCCGGCCGCCGTGGCGGGCCATGCGGCCCCGGATGGACTCCCGGATGCCGAGTCGGCCGGGCTCGACGGCGTCGGGGTCGAAGCCCCGGCCGCGGTCGCGCACGAAGGCCTCGACGCGGTCGGGCTCGACCTCGACGTACACGGAGATCTCGTCGACGCCGGCGTGGCGGGCGGCGTTGAGCGCGGCCTCCCGGATGGCGCCGACGAGCGCCTCGAGGCGGGGCTCCATCGGGGCGCCGCCCACGAGCACGAGGTCCACCTCGACGTCGTGGGCCTCCTCCACCTCGGTGACCACCCGCTCCAGCGCGGCGCCGAGGTCCTCGCTGTTCGGCCGCTCGGCGCGGTCGCCGTAGAGCCACGACCGCAGCTCGCGCTCTTGGCGGCGGGCGAGGGTGCGGGCGCGGCCCGGCGAGTCGGCCCGCTGGATGAGCGCGAGGGTCTGGAGCACGGAGTCGTGGAGGTGGGCGGCCATC
>DATGRC010000299.1:0-10340 GCA_035303865.1 Acidimicrobiales bacterium | reverse complement strand
GGTGCCGCCCCCCCCGGGGGTATGCGGGACGGGGCGGTGGGTAGCACCCGGGAGGTCCCTGCTCCGTCGCACCACCTCATCACGCCACTGGAGGAGCCATGACCCCAGACGTCCGGCACGCCGTCGTCGACCGAGCCAAGGCCGGCGTCCGCCACCTGCCCCGCACCGCCGCCCAGACCCTCACCCGGGTCCTTCGGTCCGCGGGCGGTGACCGTCCCCGCCGCAACGGCGGTTCCCGCGCCGACAGCAGCGGCGACGGGACCGTCGAGGCGCTGCTCCACCAGGCCGACCTGGCCGCCCGTCGAGCCGAGGAGGCCCAAGCCGACGCGCCCGCCCGGGCCGAGGCCGCCAAGGAGGCCGCCGATCGCGCCCGGCGCACCGCTGGCGACGCACAGGAGCGCCTCGAGCAGGCCCGCGACGAGTCGGCCCGAGCCCGAGAGGAAGCCGTCCGCCGCGCCGAGGAGGCCGCCCAGGAGGCGGTGGAGCGCGCCCGAGCGTCGGCGGTGCGGGGCGAGGAGCAGGACCTCGAGCGGCTCCGGGCCGAGCTCGACGCGCAGGTGGACGTGGCCCAGCGCGACGCCGCCGACGCCGCACGACGGGCGGAGGAGGCCATCGCCGCCGCCGCCCACGCCCGTGACCTCGCGGCACGGGCCCAGCAGGCGGCGGAGGAGGTGGCCAGCGAGGCGGCCGCCACCACCGGCCGCCTGGGTTGGGACCGTGACGAGGCCGAGGCGGAGGCCGCCGGCGGCCTCGAGCGCCGCACCAAGGCCGAGCTGCTCGAGCTGGCGGCCGACGCCGGCGTGGAGGGCCGCACCGCCATGACCAAGGCCGAGCTCGTCGAGGCGCTCTCGGCCCAGAACGGGAGGACGCCGTGAAGATCCCGAAGCTCCTGGTGTTCGGTGCGGGCTACGTGCTCGGCACCCGGGCCGGACGAGAGCGCTACGAGGACCTCCGAGACCTCGCCCGGCGCATGGCCGAGCAGCTCGAGCGCCGCGTCGGCGCCGACGGCGCCCTCTCGGACCGCGCCTCGGAGCGCTGAGGTGGGCCGCCGGCGACGGCGACGGGCGGATCGGCGACGGGCCGCGCTCGTCGCCCGCCTCCCGCTCGCGGCCGGCACCGGTCACCACGTCGCGCTGGCCCTGGAGGCCCGCCTCCTCGGGCTGCGCCTGCTGCGCATCGACGCGGTCGTCGACGCCGCCGACGCCCCACCCGGGTCTCTGCCCGCGGCGGCACCAGCAGGAGGCGGTGCGACCACGGCCGGCCGACGCCGAGACGTCGAGCGCCTCCTGGCCGAGGCCCAGGCGAGCCTCGGCGCCGCCCGCACCGGTTGGTCAGCCCCTGCCCCGGACGCGAGCGACCGGGCTCAGCCCAGGTCGGTCAGCTCGATGATCTGCTGCCCGTAGGCCTCCTGCTCGGGCGTGGGGGCCTGCTGGCCGCCGGCCATGAGCTTGGTCATGTCGCCCTGGATCTTGATCTGGCCGGACATGAACGCCTGCATGGCGGCCTGCTGGTCGCGCTGGATGAACAGCTTCTGCACCACGTCGTAGGGCGCGGTGATCGTCGTGGGCGCGCCCTCGGTGAACCCCCGCTGCATCGCGCCGTTGGCGAGGCTCAGCTCCACGTCGCCCTGGTCGGTCCCGGTGACGCACACGTTGAGCACCACGCCCTCGGTGCCGGGCGGCGGCGGCGGTGGGTCGATCGCCGCCACCGCGTCGAACCACTCGTCGGACAGGAACTTGAACGCCATGGGACCCCCCGGATCTGGCTGGTAACGGACGTTGCCAACTCTGCCGGACGCCGGGGCCGGTGTCCACCCCTCAGTCGGCGAGCGCCTCGTCGAGGTGGGCGAGCAGCGCCTCGCCGGCCGGGCCGGACCACAGCTCCTCGGCCCCGTCCCACGTGGGGTGCACGCCGTCGGGGACGAGCCGCGGCAGGTCCGGGCCCAGGCCCTCGATGAGCGCGCCGTAGTCGAACACGCTGACCTCACCGGGGCGGCCGGCGGCGACCTCGCGGACCAGGTCGTTGTAGATCGCCGTGCGCTCGGCGTGGTGCGACGGGAGGGCCCGCTGGCGGGCGGCGTCCTCGAGCACCCCGCCGCCCACCACCGGCGAGGTCATCAGGACGACGTGCCCAGCGCCTCCCGCGAGGAGCCGGTCGACCCCCTCCTCCAGCGCCGCTCGGATCCGGGCCTGCATCGCCGCGTCCTCGATCGAGGTGACGCCCTCCGGGGTGCGCCAGTCAGCGATCTCCCACACGCCGAAGAACACGAGCGCCGCATCCAACCCGGCCGCCTTCGCCTCCCAGGCCTCTGGCCAGCCCCGGCACTCCTCCTCCACCGGCACCCACTCGACCGCGCCGAGCGCATCGAGCCCCAGGGCCCGCACCCCGTCTTGCAGCAGCCCGCAGCCGAGGCGGGCGTCGCCGCCGGAGACGCGGAGGCCCTCGACGGTGAGTGACCAGTTCGTCAGGCCCAGCCCGTTCATCAGCGCCGTGGACGCGCCGAAGACCGCCACCCGACGCTCGGGCGCGGCCCCCGCCGCCGGGTCGTCGGTGGCCTCGCTGGACTCCTCGAACGCGGCCGCGGCGGCCTCGAACTCGTAGTCCGGCGCGTCGGCCCGGAGGCCCACGCCGGCGACGGCGAGCACGCCCGCCAGCCCCACCATCGGGGCCAGGCGGACCCGCAGGGCGGCGCGCCCGCGGTCGAGGAGGCGGCGGCTGTCGTCGAGCAGCGGCTGCTCCACGAGGCGGTGGGCCACGCCCCCCACCGCCACCCCGACCGCCACCTTGAGCGCGGCGAGGGCAGCGGCCGACAGCGAGGCGCCCACCCGGTCGTCGATCAGGACGAACAGCGGCCAGTGCAGCACGTAGATCGACAGCGCGGCGCGGCCCAGCCACACCAGCGGCGGCAGGCTCAGCGGGTCGGTGAGCCAGCGGTCGCGGCGCTCGACGGCGGCGATGACCCCGACGACGGGGAGCGCGAAGAGGTAGATGCCGCCGTCGTAGAGCCACGCCGACGCCCGGTCCACGAGGATCAGCGTGGCCACGATGGCGACGGCCGAGATCCGGCCCAGCCACACCACCGCGCTCGCCGCCGGCCCCGTCGCCGTCGACCACGACGGTACGCTGAGGGCCAGCGCCGCGCCGAGCAGGAACTCGTAGAGGCGGGTCTGGGTCCCGAAGTAGATCCCGTCCGGTGAGGGGGCGACCGCCAGCGCGACGGCCACCACCGCTCCGGCCAGCGCGACGAGCAGCGCCCACGGCGCCTGGCGGGTCCGGCGGGCGACGACGGCCGTCGCGGCGAGCACGAGGGGCAGCGCCACGAACAGCTGCTCCTCGATCGAGAGCGACCAGTAGTGCTGGAACGCCGACTGCCGCTCGAACAGGCCGCCGTAGGACTGGCCGGTGCCCAGGAAGTGCCAGTTCGACGTGTAGGTGAGGACCGCGACCACGTCGCCGCCCAGCGCGGCACGGGTGGTCTGGGAGCCGACCGCGACCGTCACCGCGATGGCCAGCGCCACGCCGACGAGGGTCATCGGGAGCAGCCGCAGGGTCCGGCGCAGCCAGAACCAGCCGAAGCCCTCGTCGTGGCGGCGCACCCAGCTGCGGGTGGCCAGGTACCCGGAGAGGACGAAGAAGATCGTCATGCGGGCGAACCCGCCCTTCACCCACGCCAGCTCGGCGTGCCAGGCCAGCATCCCGAGCAGTGCGAAGCCTCGGAGCCCGTCGAGGCCCCGGACGCGGCCGCTCCCACCCGCGCTCGCCGCGCCGGCGCCGGCCGCCGCCGGGCGCGCCCGCAGGTGCGCCGGTGCGCCCGCCACCGCCTCCCGAGCTCGCATCGAAGCCACGTTAGGACCCGCGCGGCGCGGGGCGACACCGCGGGGTGTAGGACTTCGGGGTCCTCGAGCGATGGAGGGGTGGTGAGCGATCCGACCGCGACCGCCGACCAGCGGGCTGCGCTGGTGGACCTCTACGACCGGGCCCTGCCCGAGGTCTACGGGTACCTGGCGTCCCGCAGCGGCTCGGCGACGGTGGCCGAGGACCTCACCTCGGAGACCTTCCTGGCCGCCGTCGACGCCGTGCAGCGGGGCACGGTGCCTGAGCTCACCGTGGCGTGGCTCATCGGCGTGGCCCGCCACAAGCTCGTCGACCACTGGCGACGCCAGGGCCGCGAGCGAGACCTGCCCGAGCCGCCCGTCGAGGTCGTGGACGACTGGGACGTGCGGCTCGACCAGCTGCTCGCCCGCGAGGCCCTCGCCGACCTCGGTCCCCACCACCGCAGCGCCCTGACCCTGCGCTACCTCGACGGCCTGCCGGTGCGGGAGGTGGCCGCCTGCCTCGGGCGCACGGAGGGGGCCACCGAGGTCCTGCTGGTCCGGGCCAAGGCCGCCTTCCGGGCCCGCTACGAGAACGGGAGCGAGCGATGACCGATCCGTTCGAGCAGCTGGCCATGCCGATCGAGCCGCAGGCGCCTCGCCCCGCGTTCGCTCGGAGCCTGCGGGCTCGCCTCGTCGAGGCGCTCGGCCTCGACCCCGCGGCGGCCGCTCCAACCGTCGAGCTCCCGAGGAGGAAGCCCATGTCAGCCACCGCCACCGACGCCGCGGCGACGTCGCGGGCCACCTGACCCGAGCTCGTCGCCGTGCCCTACCTGGCCGTCCACGCCGGTGCCGAGGCCATCGCCTGGTACACCGAGGCCTTCGGCGCCGTCGAGGCCTTCCGGGTCGTCGGCGACGACGGCTCGATCGGCCACGCCGAGCTGACCATCGACGGCGCCCGCATCATGCTCTCCGACGAGGCGCCGGCGTACGGCGTGCTGTCCCCTCGCAGCCTCGGCGGGACCTCCGCCACGGTCCACCTCACCGTGACCGACGTGGACGCCCTGTTCGCCCGGGCCGTGGCCGCCGGCGCCACCGCGCAGCGCGAGCCGGAGGACCAGCCCCACGGGAACCGCCACGGCACGCTCGTCGACCCCTTCGGGCACCGCTGGATGCTCTCCCAGCCGATCGAGCAGGTGAGCCTCGACGAGTACGACGAGCGGGCCCGGGCCGGCGGCTACCGCGTCGAGCGCGGCCCGCAGCCCGCCGAGAAGGGCGGTGGTCCCGGCGGCCGGGCGAGCGACGGCGGGCCCTACGTCGACGGGATCTGGGGCGCGGTCGCCTACCGCGATCCCGATGCCGCCATCCGCTTCGTGACCGAGGTGCTCGGCTTCGAGGAGCAGGTCCTCGTGCGCGACGACGACGGCCGGATCGTGCACAGCGAGTACCGCTGGCCCGAGGGCGGCGTCGTGCAGGTGGCCGGGGCCGACCCCGACAACCCGTACCTGCCGCCGGTCGGCGAGAGCGGCTTCTACGTCGTCACCCGGGATCCGCTGGCCGTGTGGGAGCGGTGCCGGGCCGCGGGCGTCGAGGTGCTGCGCGAGCCGTACGAGCCGCACTACGACCCGGGTGGCACGTCGTTCTCGATCCGCGACCCGGAGGGCAACTCCTGGAGCTTCGGCACCTACACGGGCGGCACCACCGGCTGATCGTCCCGCCGCCGAGGCCCGGGATCCGGCGGGCCCGGCGAGGTGGCATTGTGTCCGGGAGCCAGCGAGGAGGGTCCCGTGGAGGAGCTGCCGGTCATCGACGTCGCCCCGCTCCTGGGCGGCGAGGGCGACGCCGCCGCCGTGGCGGCGGAGATCGACGCCGCCTGCCGCCGCCACGGCTTCTTCTACGTCGTCGGCCACGGGGTGCCCGAGGCCCTCTGCGTCGACCTCGAGGCGCAGGCCCGGGCGCTGTTCGCCCTCCCGGCCGAGGCGAAGGAGCGGGTGGCGATGCGCCACGGCGGTCGGGCCTGGCGGGGCTGGTTCCCGCTCGGCGGCGAGCTCACGTCGGGACGGCCTGACGGCAAGGAGGGCTTCTACCTGGGGGCCGACCTCCCCCCGGATCACCCCGCGGTGCGAGCCGGGACCCCGCTGCACGGCCCGAACCTCCTGCCCGCGGAGCTGCCCGGGCTGGGGGCGGTCGTGGACGCCTACCTCGCCGCGCTGACCGACCTCGGCCACGCCCTCGTCGGCGGCCTGGCCCTGGCGCTCGGCCTCGAGCGGGACTGGTTCGCCCGCCACCTCACCGCGGACCCGCTCGTGCTGCTGCGCCTCTTCCGCTACCCGCCGGCGGACCCGGGCGACGACGGGTGGGGCGTCGGCGAGCACACCGACTACGGGCTCCTCACGATCCTGCGCCAGGACCGCCACGGCGGGCTGGAGGTCCACGCGCCGAGCGGGTGGATCGAGGCGCCGCCGATCCCCGGCTCGTTCGTGTGCAACCTCGGCGACATGCTCGAGCGCATGACCGGCGGGCGCTACCGGTCGACTCCCCACCGGGTGCGCAACACGAGCGGCGCGGACCGGATCTCGATCCCGTTCTTCTTCGACCCCGGCTGGGACGCCGACGTCCGGCCCGTCCCCGGCCTTGGCGACGACCCGCTGCCCGCCTTCCGGCCCCGGTGGGACGGCCAGGACCCGCTCGCCTTCGAGGGCACCTACGGCGAGTACCTGCTGGCCAAGGTCAGCAAGGTGTTCCCCGAGCTGCGGACCGAGGTCCTCGACCGCTGAGTCCCCGACCCGGTGGACGGGGGCCTCAGCCCGATGGTGCCGCCGCCCGCAGCCGGAGCCCCCGCTCGGTCCGCTCGACCGGCATCTTGAAGTCGAAGCGGTCCACCTCGGTGGCGAGCGCGATGTCGTCGGGGTGCACGTGGCCCTCGCCGAGCGCAGCGGTCAGCGCCGCCTCCTCCGAGGTGGCGACGGCGTGGGCCGTCTCGTCAGCTCGCAGCGGCTGCCCCAGCCGGGCCCGCTCGATGAGCTCGGCGGTGAGGCGGTCGTCGGAGCCGCCGTCGGGCCGGTCCGGGTGCGCTCCGGTGATCACGTAGGTCGGCGGGCCGAGGTCGGCGTCGGCCACCACCGCCGCGGTGGCCGACGCGCACACGAGGCTGGCGGCGAGCAGCAGGTCGGCATCCCGCGCCGCGACCGCGCCCTGGGTGCCCGCGGATGTCCGCAGGACCACCGGTCGGCCCTGCAGGTCGGCCCGGGAGGCCAGCACCGGCGAGTTGGGCAGGTCGAAGCCGGGCGGCCGCTGTCCCCGGTCCTCCCCCATCACCACGGCGCCGGGCAGCGAGCGGCCGAGCGCCACCGCCTCGTCGACCCCGGCGACGAGCCAGATCTCGCTGGCCCCGGCGTGGAGCGCGTACGCCGCCGTGGTGAAGGCTCGGATCACGTCCACCACCACGACGGCGCCGCGCACGCCGTCGAGCTCCCAGCGGCGCACGTAGCGCGCTCCCCTCACCCGGTCGACGCTACTGCCGGGCCGATCCGGCGCCTGGGTGGCCGGGCGAGCCGTCGCACGCCCCGGGTCGCGGGCGTGGATCAGGCGAGCACCCAGTAGAGCTCGGTGCGCAGCCCGGCTGGGTCCCCGTGGGGCGAGGGCTGGGTGACGTAGACCTCCCAGAGGTCGTCGGTGGGCTGCGCGCCCTGGTCCGCGATCCACGCCGCCAGCGCGCCCCAGCTCGACCCGAGCCCGTCGTAGGAGCCGACGTGCACGGCGCGGGCCACTCGGGCAGCGGGCAGCGCGGCGGGCACCACCTCGCCGTCCGCGGCGATCGGCCGGTCCACCGGGAACCCCACCTCGAGGCGGGCCACCTCGGCCGGGGCGCCGTCGTAGCGGGCGAACGCGGCGCCGGTGGGCGTGGCCCCCTGGCGGGCGATCGCCGGGGCCAGCGCGGCGAAGGACCGGTCGAAGAAGGCGGTCAGCTCGGCCGTGGGGACCTCCCCGCGGATCACGGCGGTGGGCTGCTCGGGGACGTCGACGATCTCGGCGTCGATGCTCGGCATCGGGTCTCCTCTCCTGGTCGGCGGACGTGGATCCAGACGAGGCGGACCGCTCCCGATCATCGCGCCGCCGGCCCGCCCCCCGCCGCGCCAGGGTGGCGTTGCGGGACCGGCTCGCTAGGAAGGGACCATGACGACCGTGCTCACCGTCGGCCATGGGCGCCTCGCCGCCGAGGAGCTGGCTGCGCTCCTCGACGGGGCCGGCGTGGAGCGGCTGGTGGACGTGCGCTCCTACCCGGGCAGCCGAGCCAACCCCCAGTTCGGTCGGGAGGCCATGGAGCGGTGGCTGCCCGCGGCCGGGATCGTCTACGCCTGGGAGCGCGACCTCGGGGGCCGTCGCCAGCGGGTGAAGGGCTCACCCCACCACGCCCTGCGCAACGAGGCCTTCGCCGCCTACGCCGACCACATGGAGACCGATGCCTTCCTCGCCGGCGTCGAGCGGCTCCTCGAGGTGGCGTCGGAGGACCGCACGGCGGTGATGTGCAGCGAGGCGGTGTGGTGGCGCTGCCACCGGCGGCTGCTGGCCGACCACCTCGTGCTCGTCCGCTCGGTCGAGGTGCGCCACCTCATGCACGACGGACGGCTCACCGACCACGCCGTCACCGACGGCGCCCGCCTCGACGGCGACCGCGTCGTCTACGACGTGGGCGTCACCGCGCCGCTCCTCGGCTCCGACGGCTGACGGGAACTAGACCAACCGGTCAAGTCAGGACAGACTGCTCCGGTCCCCCGCTCGTGACCCGAGGAGCCCACCCGATGTCGATCGAGACGCTCAAGGCCCGCGTCCGCATGCAGCGCGACGACCTGCCCGAGATCTACGGCGGGATCGACTTCGACCTCGTCCCCGAGCGCCTGGCCCTCGGCCCCGACGACGAGTCGGACCTCCCCGACCACGTCCGGGTCTCCCGCGAGGAGCTCCTCGCCGACACCGAGCTGGTGGAGCTGATGACCACGGCGACGATGCTCGGCGACGTCATCTGCGACGCGTACGTGTGCCTCACCCCCGAGCTCGGGATGCACAAGCTGATCCAGATGGTCCGCACCGCCTGCCGGGAGGGCCTCGACGCGGTGGAGGACGCCCCCGCTGAGCTGGTGGCGTTCATCGAGGCGATGGAGGCGGTCCCCGACTGGATCGACCTCGACCTCGTGGAGGAGGGCGCCCGGGCGGAGCGGGTGGGCGCCGCGCTCGTCGCCCCCTACGCCATCCGGGGTGCGTTCCTGGCCACGTTCATCAACGAGTACGCCGCCCTGCCGATGGCCATCACCGGGGCGCTGACCGACAAGCGGGCCGCCCAGCGGGTCAACGAGACGGCCAGCTTCTTCGCCACCACCGTGCTGCCGGGCGGGATGGAGCGCCACGGCCCCGGCTTCGAGGCGGCCGCCATGGTGCGGCTGATGCACTCGATGGTCCGCTACAACGCGCTCCACCGCAGCGACCGCTGGGACCAGGCGAAGTACGGGATCCCGATCCCGCAGGTGGACCAGATGCCGGCCGGGCTCATCGGCGCGTTCATGCTGGCCGCCACCGCGGTGCGGGCGAAGCGCGGCTTCACCGCCGAGGAGCGGGCCCAGATCGAGACCTCCCGGTACCGGTGCTTCCTGCTCGGCCTGCCCGAGGAGCTGCTGCCCACCGATCCGGAGGGCATCGTCCAGGTGCTCCTGGCCCGGGCCGCGACGCTGCGCAAGGGCTTCGACGACGACACCTGCGGCGAGCTCGTGCGGGCCACGATGGCCGCGCACCTGCGCCCCGACCGGTCGCTCCCCAACCGGATCGCCGAGACGGTCGAGCGCAGCTTCAGCACCGCGTTCTTCGTGAAGGCGTTCCTGAACGGGGACCGCAAGCAGGCCGAGGCCATGGGGGTGACGCTGACCCCGGCGGACCTGGCCATCGTCGGGCTGGCCGGGCCGTTCATCCTCGGGCGGGCCAAGGCGGTGGAGCTGCTCGAGCGGGTGCCGCCGCTGCGCCCGGTGGTCGACACCTACGTGACCTGGCTGCTGCGCCAGCGCCTCCGCGCCTACGGGCACCCCGAGTTCCGCACCGACGCCAGCACCTATCGCCACGCCCGTCCGACGACGAGCTCCAGCAGCGCCCCTGCCGACGGCGCCGAGGCCGAGTCGGAGCCCGTCTCGGCCTGACCTCGCGCTCGTCGCGGGCCCGGTCGGGTCACATCGAGCGCCGGCCAGTGGCGGAGGTCCCGGCGCATCCAGCGGTCGCGGGTGGCGACCACGACCGCCGCCGCGGCCAGATCGACGTCGATGAGCTCGCCGACGGGGCGCTCGGCCGGGGCCGGGCGCTCCTGCTCGGGTGGGTCCGCGGCTCAGATGACGGCGAGGGTCTCGAGGGCGGGACGGTCGCGGAGCTCGATCCAGCGGCGACCGCTGTCGATCAGGCCGTCGCGCTGGAACCGGGACAGCACCCGGCTCACGGTCTCGCTGGCGGTGCCGGTGAGGGCGGCGAGGTCGTCGCGCGACAGGGGCAGGT
>DATGRC010000298.1:0-20747 GCA_035303865.1 Acidimicrobiales bacterium | reverse complement strand
GAAGGTGTCGATGGCCGGCACCAACGGGCGCGGCAAGGTGGTGGTCGAGTTCGCCGGCCTCGAGGACCTCGAGCGGATCTACCGGGTGATGACCGAAGGCAAGCCTCGGGACTGACCTCGACCCTCGACCACGCCTCGACGGTGGCGCAGCGCCGGCAACGTCAACCACAACTAGACGTTGTCCACAACCTGTGTGGAACCTTGTGGAAAGCCCCAGGTCGGGGCCCGTGCCTCGGTGAACCTCGACGGGCGGTCGAGGGGCCCGGACCTCAGAGGACGTCCGCGAGCTCCTGCAGGAGCTGACCCTTGCCCTTGGCGCCGACCATCCGCTTCGTCGGCTGGCCGTCCTGGAACAGGATGAGGGTGGGGATGCTCATCACGTCGAAGCGGCGGGCCACGTCGGGGTTCTCGTCGACGTTGAGCTTGACGACCTTGAGCTTGCCGGCCTGCTCCTCGGCGATCTCCTCGAGGATCGGGGCGATCGTCTTGCACGGTCCGCACCACTCAGCCCAGAAGTCGACCAGGACGGGCTCGGCCGAGCTGCCGATCTCCTCGTCGAAGGTGGCGTCGGTGATGCTTTGCATGGAGTGAGTTCCTTCCGGTCGGGGGACACCAGAGCGTACGGGTTGGTGCAACCGGCACGGGGGGACCGGCATTCCCCACCTCGACTGCTGACCTTCGGCCCTACCGATCGGTAGGGGATCCGGGGCCGGTGGCCGGGCCCGTGGCGCGCGGGCGCTCGTCGCAGCGGCCACGATCTGGTCGCAGCGGCCAAGATGAGGAGATGCCCGCCGCTGAGACCTCCGTGCCGGTCGAGCCGCGGTGGGCTCGTCCGGTGGCGGTGGGGGCGCTCGCCGTCATGCAGGCGTTCCTCGGCCTGTGGCGGCTGGCCACCCCGAGCTGGCACGTCGACGAGCTCATCTACGCCCTGGCCGGGCGCGCCTACCTGGCCGGGGACCTCACCCCCACCCGCGAGCACCCCCCGCTCGGCAAGTACCTGATCGGCCTGCCCCAGGCCCTCCTCTTCGAGAGCGCCGGCACCGCCCGGCTCCTCCCCACCGTCGCAGGGGCCCTCACCGGCGTGGGCCTCTTCCTCCTCGTGCGGCGCACCCTCGGGTTCTGGGCCGGTGTCGCGGCGTGGGCCGGGTGGGTGCTGCTGCCCCGCTCGGTCGGGCTCATGGAGACGGGCACGCACCTCGAGATGGTGCGCCTTGAGCGCCTGGCGTTCCTCGACGTGTTCGCCGCCACCGGCATGGTGGCGGCGCTCGTCGCCGGCTGGTGGTGGGCCCGCCGCGGCGGCTGGCTCCCGGCCCTCGTCACCGGTGCCTGCGTGGGCCTCGGGGTGGCCAGCAAGCTCCCGGCGGCGTCGATCGGCCTCGTCGTCGCCGGTGCGGTCCTGGCCCACCGGCGGGGTTGGCGGGAGGTGGCCGAGCTGGGCGTCGCCGGCGCCACGTCGGTGGCGGTCTTCGCGCTCAGCTACCTGCCCTACGGGCGGGCCGCCCCCGACGCGGTGCGCTACATGCTCGAGTTCCAGCTCGAGCACGCCGCCGGGGGCCACCTCGTCTACGCCGGTGGCTCGGTGCACGCGAAGCCACCGTGGTGGGTGTTCCTCGCCTACCAGGTGGAGGCCGACGGCCGGGTGCTCACCGCAGCCACCGCGGCCGCGGTCGTCGCCGCGCTCGTGCTCGTGCGCCACCCGGTGCGGTGGTACCTCCTCGCCGCGCTCGTGGTCCCCCTCGCCGTCCTCACCCTGTCGCCGGTGGTGATCCGCCACTACCGGTACGTCGCCCTCCCGGCCCAGGCGGCCCTGATCGGCCTCGGCCTGTGGGCGCTGCTGCGACGCCCGGGCGCGTGGCGGGTGGCCGGGGCCGTCCTCGCCCTGCCGTTCGCGCTGGCGTCGGTGCGCGACGTGCACCGCATCGCCACCCTCGAGGTCAGCGACTACCAGCAGCTGGGGCAGGTGCTCGACGCCGCCGAACCCGAGCCCACCGTGGTCCTGCGGGGCCCGTCGTCGGTGGCCGCGCACTACGCACCCGAGGCCCGGTGGCGCCGCGACCTGCCCGACGACGGCGAGGTCGCAGCGGTCGTGCTCGACCCCACGGCGATGCTCCGGCAGCCCGATCCTGGCCTCGAGGCCCGGGTGGCGGACCTCGGCTACGTGGAGACCACGATGGGGCGCCTGCGCGTCTTCCTCGCGCCGGAGGTGGCGGCGGCAGCCGGCGTCGGCTGAGGGTGCCGCCCCGCCGGCGGGTCAGCGAGGATCAGCCGTGCTGAGCCTCGAGCCAGCGCTCGGCGTCGATGGCGGCCTGGCAGCCGGAGCCGGCCGCGGTGATGGCCTGGCGGTAGATCTTGTCCTGCACGTCACCGCAGGCGAACACGCCCTCCACGCTCGTGGTGCTGGCGCCGCCCTGCTGGCCGGTGACGACGTAGCCGCCGTCGTCGAGCTCGAGCTGGCCCTTCACGAGGTCGGTGTTGGGCCGGTGCCCGATGGCCACGAACAGGCCGGTGGCCGGCAGCACGCTCGTCTCGCCGGTCTTCACGTCCTCGACCACGAGGTGCTCGAGCTTCGTGTCGCCGACGATCTCCTTCACCACCGTGTTCCAGCGGATCTCGATCTTCGGGTTGGCGAAGGCCCGGTCCTGCATGATCTTGCTCGCCCGCATCTCGTCGCGGCGCACGAGCATGACGACCTTCTCGGCGAACTTGGTGAGGAAGGTGGCCTCCTCGACGGCCGAGTCGCCGCCGCCCACGACGGCGATCGTCTGGTCCCGGAAGAAGAAGCCGTCGCAGGTGGCGCAGGTGGACACGCCGTGGCCGATCAGGCGGGCCTCGTTCTCGAGGCCGAGCATCAGCGACTGGGCGCCGGTGGAGATGATGAGCGCCTGAGACCGGTAGGTGGGCTCGGGGGCGTCGGGGTCCCCGACCCACACCCCGAACGGACGGCTCGACAGGTCGACGCGGGTGGCCTTCTCTGTGCGGACCTCGGCGCCGAAGCGCAGGGCCTGCTCCCGGAACCGCATCATCAGCTCCGGCCCCATGATCCCCTCGGGGAAGCCGGGGAAGTTCTCCACCTCGGTGGTGAGCATGAGCTGGCCCCCGGGCTGGTCGGAGGTCGATGACGGCTCGCCCTCGAGCACGAGCGGGCTCAGGTTCGCTCGGGCGGTGTAGATGGCGGCGGTCAGGCCCGCGGGGCCCGAGCCCACCACGATCACGTCACGGACGGCGTCGGTGCTGGTCATCGCTCTCTCTCGGAAGTCGTTCGTCGCAGGGGGTAACGGCCCAGCCCGCCGGGGAATTCCCGAGGGGGCTCAGCGCTCGTCGTCGGGGGCGGTCCGCTTCGACCACGCCACCATGCCGGCGATCGTGAAGACGAGCCCGACGATCAGGTGGGCGACCCAGGTGTGGTCCTCCCCGAACACGGCGTCGGGCAGGTAGACGTCGAGCAGCCGGACGGCGGCGATGGCCAGCAGGATCGCCACGGCGAGCCCGACGATCGCCGCGAAGGTGCCGTAGACGACCCAGCGGGCGGCGGTGATGGCCGGACCGGTGGTCTTGTCCCGAACGGTGCCGACCACCCGCTCGATCGTGTCGGCGGCCTGGGCCGGCCAGTCGGTCGAGTCGACGACGGTCCCCGTGGTGTCGGGGGCGGGTCGGCGGGGGGTGGTGGAGGCCATGGCGCACCACGTTAGAGGGCGCGGCCCGGCGAGGGTCCGGCCGATGGTGCGCCAGCCCGGCGGTACGGTGGCCGGCTGTGGAGCTCGTGCGGGCTGTGGTCGGCGTCGTCTGCGGGGCCGTGGTGGCGGCGCTCGGCGCGCTGATCCTCGGCGAGTACGAGTTCACCGGGGCGCTGCCGTCCGTCGCCGGGGTGCTGTTCGGGCTCGTCGTGGGCGAGGTGGTCGTGAGCGTGGGACGCGCTCGGACCTGGCCGGCGGCGGCGGTGTCGGCGGCCCTGTCGTTCGCAGGGATCGCCTGGGCCGGCTGGATCGACTCGAGCCACGGGCTCGAGCCGGTCAAGGGGCTCGTGTGGGTGGCGGCGCCGCTCGCCGCGCTCGCCGCGCTCGTCCGGGTGGCGCCCCTGCGGGGGCGAGGGCGGGCCCCGGTCAGCGAGGACCGGCGCTGAGCACCTCGCAGCCCTCGACCGTGGCCACCACCACGATCGGCTCGGCGCCGGGGGCGCGGTGCGCCACGACCGCCACCGGGACGCCGTCCACCACGGCGGTGGCCTCGAGCAGCACCTCGTGGCCGGCCGGCACCTCGAGCTCGCCGGCGCACACGGCGCCGGTGGTGGTGGTGCCCCCGTCGTAGGCGACCGTGGAGCTGGGGTCGGACCCGCCGGCCTCGGCCTCCTCCTGGGCCTGCAGGCGGGCCTCGACCGCGTCGTGGAGCGCCGCCAGGTCCGAGTGCGCGCCGAGGTCGACGGCGACGGGCGCGCCGCTCACCGGCGCCGCGGCGTCCGCCGCCAGCGGGGCGTCGCCGGCCTCGGCGGCGCCGCCGGCCCGATCGGCGCTGCCGGCCAGGTCGTCGTCGAGCGGGCCCTCCGCCGACTCGAAGGTGGCCGTGGCGGCCTCGTCGTCGGCCCGGTCCGTGGCTCGCCCGAGGAGCGGGACCGCGATCGCGGCCGCCACGACGGCGGCGGCCACCGCCACGAGGCGCAGGCGGCGCGCGTCGCGGCGTCCGGCGGGCAGCGGCACCACCGACTCGCTCGGCGCGGCCGTCGCCTCGGCTTCGGCGGGGGAGGCGTCATCGAGCAGCCCGCCGGGGGCGCGGGCTGCGGCGAGCGCGGCCGCCACCGGGTCCTCCACGGGCGCGGCGGGGGCCGGTGCGGCGGCCAGGGCGGCGCGCACCCGGGCCAGCGCCGCCACCCGGTCCTGCAGGTCCGGGTCGCCCTCGACGAGGGCGCGCTCGACGGGGCTGGCCTCGCCGTCGAGGTAGGCGGAGGCCAGTTCGTCGCGCTCGTCGTCGGTGCGGGGTGCGTCGGTCATGGGGCCATCTGGGGCGGGGTGGGCGGCTCGGGGGCCGTGGTGCTCGGACGATCCGGGGGGTGCGCCTGGTTCCCGGCGCTCGCCGGGGGCTCGAGCTGGCGGGCCAGGAGGCGGCGGCCCCGGGCGATGCGGGACCGCACCGTGCCCGGGGGCACGTCGAGCACCTCGGCGATCTCGGCGTAGTCGAGGTCGCAGACGTCGCGCAGCACGACGGCGGCCCGGAACTCGACGGGCAGCCCGGCGAGGGCCTCGTCGAGCACCAGGCGCTCGGCCACCGCGTGGAGCCCCTCCTCGCCGCGGGGGTCGGCCACCTCGTGGTGCGGGTGCCCGTCGTCGTCAGCGTCGTCGGGGAGGCCGGGCCGCGGTCGGCGCCGGCGCCGGCGCAGCTCGTCGAGGCACGCGTTGGTGGCCACCCGGTGCAGCCACGTCGTGAACCGGGAGCGCCCGTCGAAGCGGGGGAGGCCCCGCACGACGGCGATCAGCGCCTCCTGGGTGGCGTCGAGGGCGTCGGCGTCGCTGCCCGTCAGGCGGCGGCAGAGCAGGTGGACCCGGTCGTGGTGGCGGCGCAGGAGCGCTTCGAGCGCCGCGGCGTCGCCGGCCTGGGCGGCCTCGACGAGCTCCTGGTCGGGATCCACCGCCACGCCGGGACGCTACCGCTGGCCGGTCACGACCCGAGGGCCCGGATCTCGCCGATCTCGGCGGCCGCCCGGCCCGGGGCGTCCCCCCGGTCGACGATCCACACGAGCACCGCCGAGCCGCGGGCACCGCCGAGGTCGATCTCGTTGGTGCCGGCCGGCAGGCCCTCGGTGGTGGCCACCGGCTCCCCCCAGCCGGCCAGGTCCCCGGCCGGGGCGTCGGCCACGTAGATGCGGGCCCGCCAGTCGTTGGTGGGGCTGTCGATCTCGAGGCGGGCGAGCTCGGCGGCGCGCTCGAGGGTGACGACGATGCCCACCCCGTCCTTGAGGCGGGTGATGTCCCGGTCGTCGTAGCCCTCGGTCCGCCACGTGGTGCTCGGGTCGCCGTCGTGGACGAGCGGGGCCCGGTCGTCGTTCTCGCGGCCGTCGCCGGTGGGGTCGAAGGCCTGGGCGCCGGTGACGGCGATGGCCGACGCGCTCGACCCGCCGCCGACGCGGCCACCGATGGCCTCGCGCACGTCGTCGAGGAACGACCCGGCCCCGGACCGGCCGATCAGCACGCCGGCGAGGCCGAGGGCGAGCGCGACGAGCACCACCACGGCGGTGGGGATCAGCCAGCTGCGCTCGGTCTGGGTGAACGACGGGACCGGCTCGCGCGCCGCCGGCGGCGAGCTCGGCTGAACGAGCGCGGTGGTGGCGTCGGGGCCGCCCACGAGCGCGGTGTGGTCGAGGTCGAGGTCCGGCTCGTCGTCGGCCCGGGCCCCGGCAGCGAGGAGCGCGGCCCGCAGGTCGGCTGCGGTCTGGTAGCGGTCAGCCGGTTCGCGGGCCATGGCCCGGTAGGTGATCTCCTCGAGCGCGCGGGGCACCCCCGGCCGGACCTGCCGGGGGAGCAGCGGGTCGCGCTGGAGGCGCATCAGCGCGGTGGCGGCGTCGGTGTCGCCCTGGAACGGCGGGCGGCCGCAGAGCATCTCGTAGAGGACGACCCCGAGGCTGTAGATGTCGGTCCGAGCGTCGACCGCGTCGCCCCGCACCTGCTCGGGGGCCAGGTACTTCGCCGTGCCCACCGTCAGGCCGGGCTGGGTGAGGTCGGCGTCGGCCACCGCCTTGGCGATGCCGAAGTCGGCCACCTTGACCCGCCCGTCGCCGGCGAGGAGCACGTTGGCCGGCTTCACGTCGCGGTGCACGAGCCCGGCCCGGTGGGCCGCGTCGAGGGCGTCGGCCACCTGGGCGGCGACCCCCGCCGCCTGCCACGGGTCGAGCGGCTCGGGGTCGTCGAGCCGCTCCCGCAGCGTGCGGCCGGGCACCAGCTCCATCACGATCGCCTCGATGCCGTCCTCGGCCACAGTGTCGAAGATGGCGACGATGTTGGCGTGGGCCAGGCGGGCGGCGGCCACCGCCTCCTGGCGGAACCGGGCGACGAAGGTGGCGTCGCCGGCCAGGTGGGCGTGCAGGAGCTTCACCGCCACCTGGCGGCGCAGCACCTCGTCGGTGCCCCGCCACACCTGCGCCATCCCGCCCGACGCGAGCAGCGCGTCGAGCCGGTACCGGCCGGCCAGCAGGCGGCCGGGGCGGGGACCGCCGACGTCTGCGCCGGCGGCGCCGGCGCTCGGCTCGGATGGCGGGTTCAGGGACGACACGGCGGGGCCACGCTACTGCCGGCCCCTCGGCGTCGTCGGACGGCCACGTTGCGCGGCGCGGCCCGGATCAGGCCGGCGCCAGCCAGGTGAGGCCCATCACCCGAGGTCCGCCGTGGGTGCCGATCACCGGACCGATGTGACCCACCCGGATCTGGTCGCGCGGGCAGATCGGCGCGAGGAGCTCGAGCATGTCCTCGACGTCGGGCGCGAAGCCGTGGGTGACGGTGAGCCGCTCGACCTGACCGGCGGCGGCCACCTTGTCGCGGAGCACCTCGAGGGCCTTCTTGCGGGTGCGGGCCTTGCCCGCCTCCTCGACGACGCCGGAGGACAGGTCGAGGATCGGCTTGATCGACAGCAGCGAGCCGAGCAGGGCCTGGGCGCCGCCGATGCGGCCGCCCTTCTTCAGGTTCTCGAGGGTGTCGAGGGCGCCGATCACGTGCGTCCGGGCCCGGAGCTGCTCGACGAGGGCCACCACCTCGTCCGCGCTGGCCCCGGCCTCCGCGGCCTCGGCGGCCAGCAGGACCTGGGTGCCGAGCCCCGCGGTGATGCTGCCGGAGTCGATGACCCGCACGTCGAGCTCGCCCTCGAGCGACCGGGCCGCGTTCTGGGCCGACTGCATCGTGGCCGACAGGCCGGCCGACAGGTTGATGCACACGACCGCGTCGGCGCCGGCCTCGGCCTGGCGGCGGAACGCGGCCTCGAACTTCCCCGGCGCCGGCGCGGCGGTCTCGGGCAGCTCGGACGAGGCGGCGAGCCGCTCGTAGAACTGCTCCACGCTGAGCTCGGTGCGGTCCTCGAGCTCCTCGTCGCCGAAGCGGATCGTCAGCGGCACCACCTCGATGCCGTGGGCGGCCACCTCGTCGTCGGTGAGGTCGCAGCTGCTGTCGGTGACGATGCGAACGGCCATGTCGTTGCTCCCTCGAGCGTCGGGCAGGATGACAGCCCGAACCTAGTGGCCCGGGCCCCGGGCCGAGGGGTGGCGGGCCTCGACGAGCTTCGTGCTGCGCCGGGTGCGGTGCCAGTGGCGGGCCCACCACACGAGGAGGAACAGCGCGGCGCCGGCGGAGAGCACCACGCCGACGCCGGCTACCGCCGTGGAGCGGATCGAGTAGTCGAGCTCGGCCAGCACGAGCGAGCCGTCCGGCGAGGTGATCGTCGCCTCGAGCGGGATCGACCCGGAAGCCCGGGCCCGCACCGGCACGTCGAGGCGGGTGCTGCCCGGCTCGAGGACGAGGGGCACGTCCTGGCCGTCGGGGAACTCGAGCTTCGTGCTCGAGAGGTGGACCACGACGTGGAGGGCGACGTCCCCGTCGTTGCGCACGGTCATCGGCACGGTGCCGTCCCGGGCGGTGAGGGTGACCGTCTCGTGGGCCGGCGTGCTCACGGCGTCGACGAGGCTGCGCACCTCCGTGGCGACCGCCTCGAGGTGGGCCTCCTGGTCAGCTCGGGTCAGCGCGGTGGAGGTGGCGAGGAGCAGGTGGGCCTCGCCGGTGGCGACGCGGGCGCGGGCCGCCTCGCCGTCGGGGTCGGCGCCGGCGCGGCCGACGCCGAGCAGGGAGGCCATCCCGGTCACCTGCGTGCGCCCGTCGTCGATCCCTCGGCGCACCGCGGCAGCGATCGGCGCCGGGTCCTCGGGGAGCAGCTCGCGGTCGACCCGGTCACCGCCGGGTTGGACGAGCGGCTCGGCCCGGTCGAACGCGTCGCCCGGCACCACCGGGTCGAGCACGTCGGTGTCGCGCAGCGCCTCGACGAGCGCAGCGAGCACCTCGGGGCGCACGTCCTCGTCGAGCGGCACGGCCGCGGCCCGGCTGATGCCGGGCTGCTCGAACCACAGCATCGCCAGCTCGGTGAGCAGCCGGTTGGCCTCCAGCGCGGGGCTGAGGTCCGTCCCCAGGTGGGCGAGCACCACATCGTCCACGGCGAGGGCGTCGAGCTCGGTGCGCCCGGCCGGGACGAGGAACGGCTGGGCCAAGGACAGGGACAGCAGCCCGGCCCGCAGCGGCTCGACCTGCTCCTCGGCGACGACGACGTTGGCCACGCCGACCTCGGCCAGCGCCTCGGCTCCGGCTTCGCTGAGGTCGTCGCCGGCCCACCAGGTGTCGCCGGGCTGGCGGCCGAGCACCTCCACGGCCACCCGCCGGGCGGCATCGAGGTGGCGGCTGAGCTCGCCGTCGAGGCCGGCGTCGACGAGGGCGTCCGGGGAGGTCGAGGCGAAGGGGCCGGCCAGCACGTCGCCGGTGGCGGCGATGGCCCGCAGCTGCTCGAGCACCACAGCGGCCTGCTCACCGCCGGCGGCGGCCCGCTCGGCCACGCCGAGCAGCGCGTCGGGGGAGACGGCGAGGGCCACCGGGACCTCCCCGGCGGCGAGCGGGGTGAGCCACGCCGCGGTCCGCGCCAGCGCCACCTCGTCGACGGCCCGCTCGCCGTCGGGCCGCAGCGACGGCTCCTCCAGGGTGCGGGCCAGGAGCGCCACGGCCAGCGGCGGCGACTCGTCGGCCTCGTCCGGCTCCCGCACGAGGTGGGTCACGACCGTCCCGACGACGTCGCCCTCGGCGTCGCGAGCGCGCACCTCCACCGGGTACACGCCGGCGCTGCGCAGGTTGAGGCCGCCGGGCTCGTCGGGGTCGAAGGAGATGGCCACCACGAGGCTGCCGTCATCGCCGCGGGGCAGCTCGGCCGCGGCGCGAGCCACCTGGTACACGGCGGAGCGCAGCCCGGCGCCGGTGGTGGTGAGCTCGAGCTCGGAGCGCGACAGCACCCGCCCGCGGATCACCACCTCGACGCTGCCGTCGGCGGGCACCGACGCCGGGTCGATCCCCAGCTCGAAGGCGTCGCCGGTGGCCACGAAGGTGCGCTGGTGCAGCAGCACCGGGGGCGAGCCCTTGCCGCCGTCCTCCTGGGTGACGGCGGTGGGGGTCAGCCCGAGCAGCGCCGCGGCGGCCACGAGCAGGGCGGCGACGCCCCGCCACCACCTCGGCGTCCGGGCGGTCACGGGGTGCCCACCGCGAGGGTGCGGCGCAGCACCGCCAGGCCGTGGGGTTGGCGCTCGAACCCCAGCGCCTCGTAGAGGGCCAGCGCGCCGGCGTTGGCCTCCTGGGTGTTGACGAGGACCTCCCGAGCGCCCCAGCGGCGCAGCCACCGGAGGCCGTCGGCCACGAGGGCGGTGCCGAGGCCCCGACGCTGGCGCTCCGGGTGCACGGCGAGGCGCTGCAGGTACCCCCGGCTGCCGGCTCGCCCGGTGACGGCGTAGCCCGCCACCGTGGCCGCCTCCGGGTCGAGCGCGACGCGGAACCGCACCGACGGGGTGGCGTCGAGCGCGTCCTCGAGGGCGGTCTCGTCGAACCGCCAGAACGGCGGGAAGGCGAGGTGGTCGACGGCGAGGACGGCCGGGCGGTCCGCGGCCCGAGCCCGCCGCAGGGTCACCTCGGACGGGCGCCCCGGCACGGGGGACACGTCTCGGCGCAGGAGGTGGAGGCGCTCGTGCTCCTCGAACCCGGCGGCGAGGAACGGCTGCTGCTCGGGCGGGGCGAGCGCCGCGGTGACCACCGAGCGGCAGCCCCGGGCCCGCAGCTCGTCGAGGACCTGGCGCACCTCGGCGTCGGTCACGCGGGCGCGCACGACCACCTGGGCCACGGTGGGGTCGCCCCGCCACGACGTGGCCCGCAACCGGCCCTCGTCCCGGCCCGGGTGGCGGTGCACGCTCATGCCGTCGCCACGGTAGTTCCCGCACCCTCGCGCGGCCGCCGCGCCGGCGGTGCCGACCGGGGGTCGGGCCGGGCCCGGGAGTAGCCTCCACGGGGCGTGCCCGTCCTCTTCCTGACCCACGACCGGTACCTCGACCACGACCCTGGTCGCGGGCACCCGGAGCGCCCGGCGCGGCTGCAGGCCGTCCTCGACGGCGTGGCCGCCGCCGGCCTCGACGAGGCCCTGGACCGCCGCTGGCCCCGAGCTGCGTCGCGCGCCGACGTCCAGCGGGTCCACGCCGGCGCCCACATCGACCGGGTGGCCACCACCGCGGCCACCGGCGGGGGCTGGCTCGACGGGGACACCGCCACCAGCGCCGCCTCCTACGACGCCGCGCTCCTCGCCGCCGGCGCCGGCCTCACCGCCATCGAGGCGCTCGACGCCGGCGAGGCCGAGGCCGCGTTCTGCGCGGTGCGACCGCCCGGCCACCACGCCACCCCGATCTCGGCCATGGGCTTCTGCCTCTTCAACAACGTGTCCGTGGCCGCCGCCGCGCTGGCCGAGCGGGGCGAGCGGGTCCTGATCGTCGACGTCGACGCCCACCACGGCAACGGCACCCAGGACGTGTTCTGGGACGACCCCCGCGTGGCCTACGTGTCGTTCCACCAGCACTCGCTGTACCCGGGCACCGGCGGCATCCTCGAGGTGGGCGGCCCCGAGGCGCAGGGGGCGACCGTGAACATCCCGCTGCCGCCGGGGGCCACCGGCGACGTGTACCGGGCCGGGGTGGAGGAGGTGATCGCGCCGTTCGCGGCGCGCTTCCGCCCCACGTGGCTGCTCGTCTCGGCCGGCTTCGACGCCCACCGGGCCGACCCGCTCACCGACCTCGGCCTCTCGGCCGGCGACTTCGCCGACCTCGCGCTCGACCTCCTCGAGCTCGTGCCCGCCGGTCGGCGCATCGCCTTCCTCGAGGGCGGCTACGACCTCGACGCCCTCGCCCGAGGGGCGGCGGCGTTCGTCGCCGCGCTGGCCGGGGAGCGGCACGTCCCCGAGCCGCCCACCAGCAACGGGCCCGGGCGCGACGCGGTCACCGCGGCGGCGCTCGTGCAGCAGCGCATCCTCGACGAGCAGGGGACCCCCACGTGAGCCGCCTCGAGCCCCTCCTCGCCCACCTGGGCCACCAGGGCGCGTCGGACCTGCACCTGAAGCCGGGGTCGCCGCCCCGCCTGCGCGTCGGCGGGGTGCTGCAGCCCGGCGACGGCGACCCGCTCACGGCGGCCGACGTGGAGGCGCTGGCCCGTGAGGTGCTCGACGACGTCCGCTGGGCCGAGCTCGAGCGGGGCGGGCAGACCAGCTCGGGGCTGAGCGTGCCCGGGCTCGGCCGGTTCCGCGTCGCCGTCCACCGCCAGCGGGGGTCGCTGGCCATCGCCGTGCGGCGGGTGCCGCCGGAGATCCCCGAGCTCGCGCAGCTGGGCCTGCCCCCGCAGGTCGAGCGCCTCGCCGACGAGCCCCGCGGCCTGCTCGTCGTCTCCGGGCCGCCCGGCGCGGGCAAGACCACCACGGTCGCCGCCGTCCTCGACCGCATCAACCGCACTCGGGCCTGCCACATCCTCACCGTCGAGGACCCGATCGAGGTGCTCCACGCCGACCAGCAGGCGATGGTCACCCAGCGGGAGGTGGGGCTGGACGCCGACAGCTACGCGCAGGCGGTGCGAGGCGGTCTGCGGGCGGACGCCGACGTGCTCTTCGTCGGCGAGGTGGTCGACGTGGAGACGGCGCGCGCCGTGCTCACCGCCGCCGAGGTGGGGCACCTCGTGATCACCACGATGCGGGCCGCGGGCGCCGTCGACACCGTGGTCCGCCTGCTGGAGCTGTTCCCCCCGGCCGAGCAGCCCGCCGCCCGGCAGGCCCTCGTCGGCGTCCTGCGGGGCATCATCAGCCAGCGCCTCCTCGAGCGGGCCGACGGCACGGGGCGGATCGCGGTCGCCGAGGTGCTCGTGGGCACCACGAAGGTGGTCGACTGCATCGCCCAGGGCGGGCCCCTCGACGCCCTCGAGCAGGTGCTGCGCGACGGGCAGTACCACGGCATGCAGACCCTCGACCAGGGCCTGTACGACCTCGTCCTCGACGGTCGCGTCAGCGTGCGCGACGCCCTCGCCGCGTCGGCCCACGCCGAGGACCTGCGCATCGCGCTCGGCCAGGCCGGCCTCACCACCGCGCCCTGACCGGCTGCGGATCGTTGCGCGCGCCGGGCAGAACGGTACGATCGCGACGTTCTGGACATCTCGTCCTTGCGTGGCTTGCGGGCGGCGTGCGCTGGGGCACCACCGAGGAGAGAACGCAGATGCGAACCACCCGAGCCTGGGCGCTGCTGGCCGGCGCCCTCGCGCTGACCGTCGTCGGTCTCGCCCCCGGGGCCAGCGCCGATCCCGTCGAGGGTGGGTCGGCCTCGGCCTTCGTCCTCGAGGCCGGGCTGGCCGGCACGCCGATCGTGGAGCCCACCCCGTCGGTGGCGGTGAGCGCCCCGCCCTTCGGCGACGCTGACCAGACGCTGGTGCCCCTCGATGCCGGTCCTCTCGCCATCAACGGCACCGGCTCGGTGTGGGCGTCGGTGCACGAGGCGTCCGACCTCGACTCGGAGATCAACGACCCCGCCGCCCAGCACGACGTCGCCGGGCCCTACAACGCCAGGGCGGTGAGCCTCGTCGAGGGCCTGGAGGTGCTGGACGCGCTCGACGGCGCGATCCTCGACGCCGGGGTGATCCGGGCCGAGGCGGTGGCCGTGTGCACCGCCGGCACCGTCCAGTACTCGGCGACCTCCGAGGTCGTCGACCTCCAGATCGCCGGGGAGGATCCGCTGAGCGGCCCGCTCAACGAGCTGATCGGCACGATCGTCGACGCCCTCGAGCCGCTGGCTCCGGTGGCCGACGTGGACGTCAACGTCGTCACCGTCACCGAGACGGGCGCCACCGTCGACGCGCTCGTGATCACCCTGCTGGGCCTGCTCGACGACCCCCTGGCGGAGGTGCGCATCGGCCACGCCGAGGTGTCGGGGGTGGCCTGCGGCGACGCCGGTGACGGCGGCGACCTCCCCGAGTGCTCGGACGGGATCGACAACGACGGCGACGGGCTGATCGACATCGACGACCCTGAGTGCCACACCGACGGGGACCCGGACAACCCCGACAGCTACGACCCCGACGACGACGACGAGGGCCCCGACGGCGGCGGCGACGGACCCGGCTGCTCGGACGGGATCGACAACGACGGCGACGGCCTGGTCGACATCGACGACCCGGACTGCCACACCGACGGGGACCCGGACAACCCGGACAGCTACGACCCCGGCCGCGACGAGACCGGCGGTGGCTGCGCCGACGCGCTCGACAACGACGGCGACGGGCTGATCGACGCCGCCGACCCGGACTGCCACACCGACGGGGACCCGGACAACCCGGACAGCTACGACCCCACCCGCCAGGAGGTGAGCGGCCCCGCCGGCGGCGGCGGTGACGGCGGCGGCCAGCTGCCCTCCACCGGCTCCGACGTGGCCACCGGCGCCGCCGCGCTGGCCGCGCTCGGGGGGCTGGCCCTCGTCGCCCTGCGCCGGCGGGCCAGCCTCGGCTGATCCGCACCTGACCGGCTCGGCGCTCCCGGACCAGGCTCGGTTCGGGAGCGCCGTCGCGTTCGCCCTACCCTCGGAGCGGTGATCCCCGAGCGCCTCGCCCCCGTCCTCGCCGAGGTCCGCCCCCTGGCCGCCCGCTTCGAGGAGGCGGGCCACCGCGTCTACCTGGTGGGCGGGATCGTCCGCGACCTCGTGCTGGGCCGCCCGCTCTCCGGGGACATCGACCTCACCACCGACGCCCGCCCGGAGGAGACGGTGGCGGTGGCCAAGGGCTGGGCCGACGCCATCTGGGACCAGGGCGCCCGCTTCGGCACGATCGGCCTGAAGAAGGGCGACACCACCTTCGAGGTGACCACCCACCGGGCCGAGGCCTACTCGGCCGACTCCCGCAAGCCCGAGGTCTCCTTCGCCTCCGACGTCGAAGCCGACCTCAGCCGCCGCGACTTCACCGTCAACGCCATGGCGCTGCGGGTCACCGGCGCGGCGGGGGAGGAGCCCGAGCTCATCGACCCCTTCGGGGGCGTCGCCGACCTCGCGGCCGGCGTGCTGCGCACCCCGCTGTCGCCCGAGGAGTCCTTCACCGACGACCCGCTGCGCATGCTGCGGGCGGCCCGCTTCATCGCCGGCTACGGGCTCCAGCCCGACCCCGAGCTCCTGGCTGCGGTGCGCCGCTACGTGGGTCGGCTCGAGATCGTGTCCGCCGAGCGGATCCGCGACGAGCTCTGCAAGCTGATGGTGGTGGAGGACCCCACCGCCGGCCTGTGGTTCCTCGTCGACACCGGCATCGCCGACATCGTCCTGCCCGAGCTGCCGGCCATGCGACTCGAGCAGGACCCGATCCACCGCCACAAGGACGTCCTCGCCCACACGATCGCCGTCGTCCGCAAGACCCGGCCCAACCTGATCGTGCGGATGGCGGCCCTGCTCCACGACATCAGCAAGCCGAAGACCCGCTCGATCGGCCCGAAGGGCGTGTCGTTCCACCACCACGAGGTGGTGGGCGCTCGCATGGCCCGGGAGCGCCTCCGGGCCCTGCGGTTCCCCAACGACCAGGTCGAGGCCATCTCGAAGCTCGTCTACCTCCACCTGCGGTTTCACGGCTACCGCGACGACGTGTGGACCGACGCCGCGGTGCGCCGCTACGTGCGCGACGCCGGCGACCTGCTCGAGGAGCTGAACGAGCTCACCCGGTGCGACTGCACCACCCGCAACGCTCGCAAGGCGAAGCAGCTCGCCGACCGCATGGACGCCCTCGAGCGCCGCATCGCCGAGCTGCAGGCCCAGGAGGAGCTGAAGTCGATCCGGCCCGACCTCGACGGCCGGCAGGTGATGGATCACCTCGGCATCGGTCCCGGGCCGGAGGTCGGCCAGGCCCTCGAGATGCTGCTCGAGGCCCGTCTCGAGGAAGGCCCCCTCGGCGAGGAGGAGGCCTTCCGCCGCCTCGACGCGTGGTGGGCCGAGCGGCAGGCGTCGAGCTCCGGCGCCCGGTAGGTCAGAACCGCCGCTCGATCGGCGGGACGGTCCGCTCGAAGCCGTCGGCGCGGAGCAGCTCCCGGCGCCCGAGGTCGAGGAAGCGGGCCACGAGCAGCCCGGGGAAGCGCTGCGCCTGGTTCCGCAGCAGCAGGAGCGTGTCGTTGTAGAACGCGCGGCTCCCGGCGATCCGGCTCTCGGCGTCGGCGAGGGTGCGCTGGAGCCGCTGGAACGACGCGTCCGCCGTCAGCTCGGGGTGGGCCTCGGCCCGGGCGACGAGCTGGCGCAGCACGGCCGTCTGCTCGGCTGCCTCGGCCTCGAGCTCGGCGGCGCTGTGGCCGCCGGGTTGCCAGCGGGCCTCGGTGAGGCCGGCGAGCAGCTCCCGCTCGTGCTCGGCGTGGGCGGCCACCACCCGGGCGAGGGCGGGGACGAGGTCGTGGCGGCGCTGCAGCTGGACGTCGATGAGGCTCCAGGCCCGCTCGATGCTCTGGGCCATGAGCCGCAGGCGGTTGTAGGTGGTGACGGTCCACGCCACCAGGAGCAGGAGGGCGGGGACGCCCACGCCGACGGCGACGGAGGTGCCCGTGGGGTCGCCGGGCGAGACGACGTTCGACAGGCCCATGCCGAGGGCCACCGCCGCCACGACCACGAGGGCCGCCACCGCGGCACCGAGGCGACCGCTGTGGGACTCCTCGCTGCGGGTCGACACCAGTGGCCGGCCTCCCACCACCGGCACCCCCGCCCGCTCGTCGAGCACCGCCTCGCCCACGACGAAGAGGCGGTCGCCCACGGCGACGGCCCGCTCCGTCTCCCGGTAGCGGCCGGTGCGGTTGTCGAACAGCTTGGCCAGGAGGCCCCGCTCGCCGAGGCGGCCGTCGTCGCGGAACGTCTCCCGGAACGTCTGGCGGGGCACCACCCGGGCCGACCCCAGCCGGACCGTCACCGCGCCGGTGTCGTCGACCACCTCGATCTCGGCGAGCTTGTCCTCGTCCGTGACGATCGTGTGCCACTGCTTGTAGGTCTCGGTGCGGGTGGTGGTGCGACCCTGGCTGTCGGTGGAGGTGACCGTACGGGTGTGGACCCGCTCCTCCTCCAGCTCGTAGTCCCACCACACGCTGGGGGTCTCGGTGCGCCGAGCGGACAGCGGGCGCTCGGCCCAGGCCCGGCCCTTCAGCTCGACGTGGCCGGCGGAGGTGGCGGCCGCCGGCGTGGTGGCGACGTCGGTGTAGGTGCGCCGCCGGCGGTCCACGACCCACGCGGCGAGGGCGGCGGCGACGCCCACGGCGACGCCGACGATGCCCCACGAGCGCGCTGCGGCGGCGCTGGCGGCCAGCACCCCGGGCAGCACGGCGTCGGTCAGAGGCCCTGCTTGCGGGCCCGCAGGATCAGGGTGGCGGGCAGGAACCGCATCGTCTCGGACCAGCCGGGGCTGCGGGGACCGCCGTCGGCGGGCTGGGGCTCCAGGACGTTGTCGACCCGGAAGTTGGCCCGGGTGAGGCTCTGGACGAGCCCGCCGATCGTGCGGGGCACGTCGGCCGGCTGGTCGGGGCCCGACGCCGCGATCGGCGCTGGCTCCCAGTAGCTGCGCCGCACGCGCCGCTCCGGGTCGTCGGGGTCCACGAGCGCCCAGGCCGGGTGGGGGAGGGACAGCACGAAGTGGCACTCGGGCTTGAGCACCCGATCGACCTGGCGGAACACCCGGTCGATGTCCTCCACCGTGGCCAGCCCGTAGGCCGACACCACCGCGTCGATCGTGTCGGCCCGGATGAAGGCCAGCTCGGCGAGCGGGGAGTGGTGCAGCTCGAGGCGCACCTCGGCCTGCTCGGCCGCCGTGCGGGCGGCGGCGATCTGGTCCGCCGACGGGTCGACGCCGATCACCTTCGCGCCGGCTCGGGCGAGGGCGATGGCGTTGCTCCCCGCCCCGCAGCCGAGGTCGAGGATCCGCTTGCCCTCGACGTGGCCGAGGAGCCGGAGCGAGTCCTCGCGGGGGATGTCGAACCCGTAGGTGACGACGTCGGCGGGCAGCTCGAGGCCGGCTGGCGCCGCCAGCGTGAAGCGCGACATGGGTCACAGTCTGACCGGTTCGGCCGGGTCGCACCGGGACGTTCGGACCTGGCACCCTGCTGCGGTGCGCGTGGTGACCTGGAACGTCCAGACCGCCCGACCGAACCCGGACGGCCGGCCGGACGCCGATCGCATGCTCGAGCACCTCCGCCGGTTCGACGCGGACGTGATCGCCCTGCAGGAGGTCGACCGGGGGGTGCGACGCAGCGGCGGCGTCGACCAAGCGGCGCGGGCGGCCGACGCGGTGGGCGGTCGCCTCCTGTTCGTGCCGACCGTGCGCCACGGGACGGGCACCTACGGCCACGCCCTCATCGTGGTGCGGGGCGACGTGGTCCGCCACCGGCAGGTGCCCCTCGACGGCGCCGGCGAGCCCCGGGTCCTGCTCGTCGCGGAGGTCGACCTGGACGATCGCCGCTGGACGATCGGGGCCACGCACCTGTCCACCCGCCCGCGCCGGTCCGTGCCGCAGCTTCGGGCCTGCCTGCGGGAGCTGACCCGCCACCCGCAGCCTCGCGTGCTGGTCGGGGACCTGAACCTGTCGCCCGGCGAGATCCTGCCGTGGTCGGCCGCGGCCGGGTTCCACCTGGTCACCGGTCCCGCCACCTTCGACACGCGCACCGAGCGGATGACCCAGCGCATCGACCACGTCCTCGTGTCGGGGGCGCGGGTGGTCGAGGCCGGCATCCAGGTCACCGACATCAGCGACCACGCGGCCGTCACGGCCACGCTCTGCTGATCCGGCCCGCGTTCGGCCCTGCGCCCGAGCGCGGCGGCGGCCGCCCCGGAGGGCGGCCGCCGCAGGTCGCGGGCGCGGTGGCGTGCTACTTCAGGTTCTCGTCCAGGCGGGCGTAGGCCTCGACGAGCTCACGGGCCTCCTCGTCGCGGTACTGCACGCCGGGGCTCTTCATGAAGTAGGCGCTGGGGCCCTCGAGCGGGCCGCCCATGCCCCGGTCGAGGCCGATCTTGGCGCAGCGGACGGCGTCGATGATCACGCCGGCCGAGTTCGGCGAGTCGTGCACCTCGAGCTTGAGCTCGACCGTGAGCGGCACGTCGCCGAAGTTGCGGCCCTCGAGGCGGATGAGCGCCCACTTGCGGTCGTCGAGCCACGGGACGTGGTCCGACGGGCCGATGTGCACGTCGCGGTCGCTGATGCCCTGGTCGATCTGGCTCGTGACGGACTGCGTCTTGCTGATCTTCTTGGACTTCAGGCGCTTGCGCTCGAGCATGTTCATGAAGTCCATGTTCCCGCCGAAGTTCAGCTGGTACGTGTGGTCGATCGTGGTGCCACGGTCCTCGAACAGGCGGGCGAGCGTGCGGTGGACGATCGTGGCGCCCACCTGGCTCTTGATGTCGTCGCCGACCACCGGCACGCCGGCGGCCCGGAACTTCTCGGCCCACTCGGGGTCGGAGGCGATGAACACCGGGATGGCGTTCACGAAGGCCACGCCGGCGTCGATGCAGGCCTGCGCGTAGTAGCGCTGGGCCTCCTCGGAGCCGACCGGCAGGTAGGAGACGAGCACGTCGGCCTTCGTGTCGCGCAGCACCTGGGCCACGTCGACCGGCTCGGCCGGGCTCTCCTCGGCCACCTCGCGGTAGTACTCGCCGAAGCCGTCGAGGGTGGGGCCCCGCATCACCTCGACGCCGAGGTGGGGGATGTCGGCGAACTTGATCGTGTTGTTGATGTCGGCGAACAGCGCCTTGGAGGCGTCGAGGCCCACCTTGGTGGCGTCGACGTCGAACGCGGCCACGAGCTCGATGTCGCGGACGTGGTAGCCGCCGAGCACGACGTGCATCAGGCCCGGGACCCGGTCGTTCGGGTCGGCGTCGCAGTAGTAGGTGAGCCCCTGGACGAGGCTGCTGGCGCAGTTGCCCATGCCAGCGATGGCGAGGCGGATCTTGGTCATCGGGTTGGTTCCTCCTGGGACTGGAGCAGGGTGCGCTCGGCCTTGATCAGGCGATCGAGCCAGGCGAGGTCGTGGACGAGGTGGTCGGCGTCGCGCTCGCGCAGGGCGCCGAGGTAGGTGTCGGTCTTGCGCTCCCGGCGGCGCCGCAGGTCGTCGCGGCGGTCGAGGAGCTCGGTGCGGCGGCGCTCGAACAGCTCGAGGCGCTCGGCAGGGGAGAGGTGTCGGGCGAAGGCCACCCGCAGGGCGAACTCGCGGTCGTCGGTCACGTCCGGGCTCGTGAGCAGCTCGTGGAGGCGGGTGCGGCCGAGGTCGGTGATGCCGTAGACCTTGCGGCTGCGCCCGGTGCCCTTCACGAGGCCCGAGCCGCGCACCCGGGCCTTGAAGGCGGCCAACTCGCCGGCCAGCGAGCCCGACATCGGGGCGACCGCCGGCGGCGTGGTCCGCTGCTCGACCGCCTTCACGCAGCCTTGCTTCTCCAGCCGGTTGAGCGCCGGGTAGAGCGAGCCGAACGAGATCGAGGCGCGGCTCGTCAGCAGCTCGCCGAGCCGCTTCTTCAGCTCGTAGCCGTGGAGCTCCTGCTCGGTGAGCAGGCCGAGGATGGCGAGGTCGATCATGCGCGGGGGTGGCGATCGCTACATCGGAGTGATGTATCGAATCGATGCAACGACACAGTGAACCTCCGCGGGGCCCGCCGTCAACCCCCGGGTCCCGTGACCTTCGGCACAGCACGGCTGGACGAGGAGGCG
>DATGRC010000297.1:0-2036 GCA_035303865.1 Acidimicrobiales bacterium | reverse complement strand
AGGGCGACCGGATCGTCGTGGGCTACCAGGCGGACCTCGACTTCCCGGCCCGCTACTACTTCGACGACTTCCAGCGGGACGTGCCGCTGCTCGCCCTCGGTGCCGCGTTCGTGGTCGCCGTGCTGCTGCTGGGCCGCTGGCAGGGGCTGCGGGCGCTGCTCGGGCTCGTGGTCACCGGCGTGGTCGTCGTGACGTTCCTCTTCCCGTCGCTGCTCGACGGCAACAGCGCCACGCCGGTCGCCCTGACCGCGGCCTCGGTCATCGCGCTCACCGCCCTGTACCTCACCCACGGCGTGTCGGAGCGCACGACGGTCGCCCTCCTCGGCATCCTCGTCGCGCTGGCGGTCACGGCCGGGCTGGCCGCCCTCTTCACCACCTGGGCCGAGTTCACCGGCTTCGCCACCGAGGACGCCGTCTACCTCCAGGTGGCGAGCAGCAACGTCGACATCCGGGGCCTCGTGCTGGCCGGGATCATCATCGGCAGCCTCGGCGTGCTCGACGACGTCACCGTCACCCAGGTCTCCGCCGTCTGGCAGATCCACCGGGCCAACCCCGGCTACTCCGCCCGCCGCCTCTACCAGGCCGGCGTGGCCATCGGCCGCGACCACATCGCGTCGACGGTCAACACGCTCGTGCTCGCCTACGCCGGCGCGTCGCTGCCCCTCCTCCTCGTCTACACCCAGGGCGGCCGGTCCCTCGCCGAGGTGGCCAACGGCGAGCTGGTGGCCAGCGAGATCGTCCGCACCCTGGTGGGCAGCATCGGCCTCATCACCGCGGTCCCCATCACGACGGCGCTGGCCGCCTGGGTGATCACCCGCGGTGCGGCCGGGTCGTCCGCGCCGGACCCCGAGGCGGTTCCCGATCGCGCGCCCGAGCCGGCGGCTGAGGGTGAGGGCGAGGGCGACGGGCCCTCGTGGGAGGACTTCGCGCCCCGCGAGCCCTAGCGGGCCTCGGGCTCGGCCTCGACGGGGTCGTCGGGCCAGGCCGTGACGAAGGCGGCGACGAGGAAGGGCAGGGCGACGAGGGACCAGCGGACGAGCACCGGCTCGTCGAGGGCCCGCCAGCCGAGGGCGAGCAGGGTGCCGGCCCCGAGGAGCTCGACGCCGAGGATGGCCGTGGTCACCCAGCGGCTGACGGCGTCTGATGCCGCCGCCAGGCGGGCCGTCACCGCGGTGGCCGTGACGACGAGCAGGCCGACGAGGACCACGAAGAGGAACAGCAGGGCGAACAGCTCGGTGTCGCCGTCGATCGTCGTGAGGCGGATCAGCCCGCCGGTGACGGCGTCGGCCGCCTCCTCGTCGGGCCGGTCGTGCAAGCGGTAGCTGCGCACCGCCATGGCGCCGAGCACCACCGTGGCCACGGCCGCGCCGCCGGCCTGGAGGGCGAGCACGGCCGACGCGGCCCAGCGCCGCGGCGGGCGGGTCCAGACCGGCCAGGTGAGGAGCGCGCCGGCGACCGCGGCGAGGAGGGTGACCGCCACGCCGACCACCACCTTGCCGCCGGTGTCGATCGGCGGCTCGGCGCCCCGCTGCCCGCACCCGGCCAGCAGCCCCACGAGCGGGAGGAGGCGCAGGTGGCGAGCCGGGCGTCCGGTCATGGCCTCAGTCCGTGCAGCGGGCGCAGGTGCCCAGGAGGTCGAGCCGGTGGTCGGCGACGGTGAACCGGGCCTGTCGGGCCACCCGGGCCAGCGCGGCCGCCAGGTCCTTCTCGAGGGTGGCGGGGACGGTGAAGTCGCTCACGTCGCCGCACCGCCCGCAGATCAGGTGGTGGTGGTGCTCGGTGAGGTCCTCGGCCAGCTCGTAGCGGGCGAAGTCGTCGCGGGTCACGATGCGGGTGACGGCGCCCACCTCCTCGAGCACGACCAGGTTCCGGTACACGCTCGACTGCGCCAGCGAGCGATCGGCGTCGAGGATCTGCGGGATCGTCATCGGCCCGTCGCCGTCGCGCAGCGCCGCCACGATCCGCTTGCGGCCGCTCGTGTAGCGCTGGTCGGCGGACCGCAACAGGGCGGCGACCTCGTCGTCGGGGGCATCGGT
>DATGRC010000296.1:0-7093 GCA_035303865.1 Acidimicrobiales bacterium | reverse complement strand
GTCCCCTCCCTCGCCACCACCGAGGTCTACGTCGGCCGCGGCGTCGGCGCCCAGACCCTCGGCTGATCCCCGGAGACACCCCATGCGCACCCGATCCCTGCTCGTCGCCCTCCTCGCCCTCGTGGTCGTGTCGTCCGCCGCCTGCGGCGACGACGACAGCGGCGGCGGCAGCGGTGACCTCGACGCCGTCGAGGTGGTCCTCGGCTCCGATGGCGAACCCCCCACCTTCGAGTTCGACCAGCCGTTCGCGGTCACCGAGACCGTCAAGCGGGTGCTCGAGGCGGGAGACGGCGACGCGGCCGCCGACGGCTCGGCCGTCATCTTCCACTTCGTCTTCGTCAACGGCCGCGACGGCTCGGAGGTCAGCACGTCCTACGGGCTCGAGCCGGCCACGGTCACCGTCGACGAGGCGCTGCTGCCGGGCGTGCGGATCGCGCTCACCGGCGCGCAGGCGGGTGAGCGCTCGCTCGTGGCGATCGCGCCGGGCGATGCGTTCGCCGGCCAGGGCGACGACGAGGAGACCGGCGTCCGCGAGGACGACACGCTGCTGCTCTACCTCGAGGTCCACGACGTGCGGACCCCGCTGGCCCGGGCCGAGGGCACCCCGGTGGAGCCGGTCGAGGGGCTGCCCACCGTCGAGCTCGACGAGGTCGGCGCGCCCCGCATCGCCGTCCCCGAGGGCGACCCGCCGAGCGAGCTCGTGGCCCAGGTCCTCATCCAGGGCGAGGGGCCGGAGGTCGAGGCGGGCCAGCAGATCACCGTGCACTACACGGGCGTCCTGTGGGACACGGCCCAGCAGTTCGACTCGTCGTGGGACCGGGGCACGCCGGCCACGTTCGCGATCGGCGTCGACGCGGTCATCGACGGCTGGGACGAGGGACTCGTCGGCCAGGCGATCGGCTCGCAGGTCCTGCTCGTGGTCCCGCCGGAGCAGGCCTACGGCGACACCGGCCAGGGCCCGATCCCGCCGGGCGCCACGCTCGTGTTCGTCGTCGACATCCTCGACGCGCACTGACCCCGAACGCGAGGCAGCGGCCCCGGAGAGGGCCGCTGACCTGGGCTTATGTGGTGGGCGCGAAGGGACTCGAACCCCTGGCCTCTGCCGTGTGAAGGCAGCGCTCTAACCAGCTGAGCTACGCGCCCGAGGACGGAGCGGTCACGCTACCAGACCCAGGTGGTGGGGCCGCCAGCCGGGCTCAGTCGGCCACGACGACGCGATCGCGCCCGGCCGCCTTGGCCTCGTACAGCGCGGCGTCGGCCCGGTGGAGCAGCTCTGCGGAGCTGCACCCGTCCCGGCCGGACGCGGCGGCCACGCCGACGCTGATCGAGGTGCGGATCACCTCGTCGCCCACGGCGATCGGTGCTCGCACGGCGTCCACCAGCCGTCGAGCCACGGCCTCGGCCTGCTCCGGGTCCTCGAGCTCGGTGAGGACGACCACGAGCTCGTCGCCGCCGAACCGGCCGAGGAGGTCGCCGGGGCGCAGGTGCCTGGCGATGCGACGCCCGACGACCCGCAGGACCTCGTCGCCGGCGGGGTGGCCGTAGCCGTCGTTGATCGTCTTGAAGCGGTCGACGTCGCACATGACGAGGGCGAGGTCGTGCCCGTGGCGCTTCGCCCGCTGGAGCGACAGCTCGAGGTGCTCGAGGACCAGCGACCGGTTCGCCAGCCCCGTGAGGGCGTCGTGCAGCGCCTGGTGCCGCAGCTCGCTGAGGGCGAGCGCGGTGTCGAGGCTGGCGGCGACGACGTGGGCGACGGACTCGAGGAAGCCGGCGTCGTCGCGGGTGAAGGCCCCGACCTCGCTGCTCGTGGCGACGAGCGCGCCCGGCGCCGCCTTGGACGGCAGGATCGGGCACAGGACCACCGACCGCAGCTCCGCTCCGACGACGGCCGCTCGCTCCTCGTCGGTGAGGGGGACCTCGCCGTGCAGGAGGTCGTGCACGAAGAGCGCCTCGCCGCGACGGACCACCTCCCGCCACGGCTCGTCGCGGGGCCGCCGGTACACGCCGGTCATGGCGGCGAACGACCCCGCGCCGGCCATCTGCAGGAGGCCGGCCTCGTGGCCGTCGTCGGTGAGCACCGCGACGTGGTGCGCGCCGAGGCGCTCGAGCACCACCTCGGTGGCCCGCTGCGCGACGGCCTGCGGCGACACGCCGGAGAGGGCGAGGCGCCCGATGGCGACCACGTCGAGCTGCTGGGCGTAGCGGCGGGCGCTGCGCTCCTCGGCCTCGCGCAGCGCGTCGGCCACGGCCAGCTCGTCGGTGACGTCCTCGAACACCACGAACCCCACGGGGTCGGTCGCCGGCAGGAGCGTGGCGTGGGCTCGGATCCAGCGCCAGTGGCCGCCGGCGCAGCGGAGGCGGACGACGATCGGCCCGGCGCTGCCGGCAGCTTCGAGGCGCCGCACCTCGCCGAGCGCCTCGCGCAGGTCGTCGGGGTGCACGAGCCCGCCCAGCTCCTGGCCGACGAGCTCGTCGGGCTTGCGGCCGAGCAGGGCCGCACCGGCGGGGTTCACCCGCAGCACGTGGGCGGTGAGCGAGAGCAGGGCCAGCCCGATCTGGACCTCGTCGAAGGCCCGGTCCAGGAGGGCGACGGGCAGCTCCCGCGGCGGATCGGCCGAGGTCACAGCGGCGGGATCGGGTCGAACCCGAAGAGGTCCTCCAGCGCGGCGAGCAGCCGCAGCACGGCGACGTCCGCGTGCTGCGGACCCACCACCTGGAGCCCGACGGGCATCCCGTCGCCGGTGAACCCGGCGCAGACGGTCCCCGCGGGCGAGCAGGTCATGTTGAAGGGGTACGTGAGGCTCACCCAGCCCGGGGTCGGCTCCCCGTCCACCGTGCCGTTGTCGCCGGCGGGCCCGGTCTGGCCGGCCACGGTGGGCGTGAGGAGCAGCGGAACGTCGTGGAACAGCTCGACGAGGCGCAGGTTGAGCTGGTGGCAGGCGTCTTCGGCGGCCACCAGCTCCGCACCGGTGACGTCGCGCCCGAAGGCGTCGATGAGGCGGGCGTGCAGGGGGTCGACGAGGTCCCACGCCGGCGTGCCCCGCAGGTGGCCGAGCGACCGCTCGCCACCGACCATGGCGATGCGGATCCAGCTCGACACGGGGTCCTCGTCGAACACGGTGGGGATCTCCACGACCTCGGTCCCGGCATCGGCCAGCCGGTCGACGGCCCGGGCGCAGACCTCAGCGATCTCCCGGTCGACCCGGGCGTAGCCGAGGGTGGGCGACCACCCGACCCGGCGTGGCAGGTGCAGGTCCTCGAGGGAGCGGGTCCAGCTCGCCTCGGGCATCGGCAGGGAGCGCAGGTCGGTCGGGTCGGGTCCGACGACGGCGTCGAGGGCCAGGGTGATGTCCCGCACGCGGCGGGCCATCGGGCCCTTCGTAGAGAGGCCGCCCCAGGTGGGGGGCGTGGGGCCGCCCATGGGCACCCGGCCGAGCGAGGGCTTGAACCCGCTGAGGCCGCACACGGCGGAGGGGATGCGGATCGACCCACCGCCGTCGGAGCCGGTGCACAGCGGCACCATGCCGGCGGCGACGGCGGCCGCCGACCCGCCGCTCGAGCCCCCGGCGCTGCGGCTCAGGTCCCACGGGTTGCGGGTGGAGCCGAACAGGGCGTTCGTGGTGTCCGCCTTGTGCCCCAGCTCCGGGGTGTTGGTCTTGCCGACCACCACGCACCCGGCGGCCCGGAGCCGCTCGACGAGGACCGAGTCCCGGGTGGCCGGCGGTGCGTCGCCGTAGACGGCGGACCCGTGGGTGGTGGGGAGCCCGGCCGCGTCCTCCAGGTCCTTGACCCCGATCGGGATGCCCGTGAGCGGCCCGACCTCCTCGCCGGCGGCGACCCGCTCGTCGATCTGGGCGGCCTCGGCCAATGCCCCCTCGGGATCGAGGGCGATGAAGGCGTTCACGGAGGGGTCAACCTCCTCGATGCGCGCCAGGGCGGCCTCCACCAGCTCCCGAGCGGCGATCCGACGGCTCGCGACGTCATCCGCCAGCTGGGCGACCGTCGTGCGACGGAAGTCCATGGCGGGAACCTACTCCCCCAGACCGTCGTGTTCTCCGCGTTCTCCGCGCTGGCGCGCCGTCTTCGAGCCCACGCGCCCTTCCGGGCCCGCGCCCCGACCGTCCGGCACGCCGCGCCGTCCGCCCCGAGGCGCACAGCGGCGCCGTCGGTATCCTCGCACGGGGCCAGCCGCCGACGCGACGCCGAGCGGGCCCTCGGCCCTGCCGCCTCCTCCCCCGCCGTCGTCGCCTGGACGTCTCGATGCCCGACATCACCTTCGACCCGACGCTGTTCGCCACGGCGTTCGTCACCGTGCTGGTGATCATGGACCCGATCGGGAACATCCCGATCTTCCTCGCCCTGACCAAGGGCCAGGACGTGGCCGACCGGCGGCGCGCCGCGCTGCTGTCGTCGGTGGTGGCCGGGATCGTGATCCTCGGCTTCGCGCTGGGCGGCGACCAGGTCCTGCACCTGCTCGGCATCTCCCTCGAGTCGCTGCAGGTGGCCGGCGGCCTGCTGCTCCTCGTGATCGCGCTGGAGCTGCTGCACCCCACGGGCGAGGACGGCACGTCCTCGCTGGCCTCTGGCGACACGAACATCGCGCTCGTCCCGCTCGGCACGCCGCTGCTGGCCGGCCCCGGTGCGATCGCCGCCACAATGCTCTACACCCGCCAGGCCGAGGACCTGGGCGGCAGCCTCTCGGTCGTCGCCGCGCTCCTGGCCGTGCTCGTCGTGATCTACCTCTCGATGCGCTACGCCACGGTGGTGGCCCGGCTCCTGCGCGACAACGGCATCGAGCTGCTCAGCCGCATCATGGGCCTGCTCGTGGCGGCCATCGCCGTGCAGCTCATCGCCGAGGCGATCGAGACCTGGATCGACAACGGCGTGACCTGAGCCGGCCGCGAGCTCGCTCGCCGACGGGCACGGGTGGGATGCTCAGCCGGCGATGCACGGGACGAGCGACGACGACACAGGCAGCACCCACGGTCCCGACCTGCCCGCCGGCGCCGCCGAGGTGGTGGTCGACGCGATGGAGGAGGGCGACCGACCGATCCGGACCGGCACGGCCATGGCGGCGCTCAGCATCCCGCTGTTCCGGCGGGTGTTCGTCGGCGCCTTCCTGTCGAACATCGGCACGTGGATGCAGAACGTCGTGCTCGGCGCGCTGGCCTACGACCTCACCCGCTCCCCCACCTTCGTCGGCGTGCTGCTGTTCGCCCAGCTCGGCCCGCTGCTCCTGTTCTCGATGGTCGGGGGCCTGCTCGCCGACGCCGTGGACCGGCGCCGCCTGCTCGTCACCGTCGCCGCCACCCAGGGCCTGCTGTCGCTCGGGCTGGCCTGGGTGGCCCGGGCCGAGGACCCCTCGAAGGTGGCGCTCGTGGGCATCGTCTTCCTCATCGGGGTTGGCCAGGCGGTGTTCGGCCCCACCTACGGGGCCCTGCTCCCCCAGCTCGTCGGCCGGGAGAACCTGGCCGGGGCCATCTCGCTCAACTCGGCGCAGATGAACGGCTCCCGGGTGGTGGGCCCGGCGATCGGGTCGGCCATCTTCGCCCGCTGGGGCGCCGACGTCGTGTTCGTGATCAACGCCGCGTCGTACCTGGTGGTGATCGGCACCCTGCTCAGCGTGCGCCTGCCCCCACCGGTGCCCGACACGAGCGGGCTGCGGGGCGTGCGCCGGCTGCTCGGCGGGCTGCAGGTGGCGCGGGCCGACCGGGTGGTGGGGCGCTGCCTCGTCGTGGTGTTCCTCTACTCGCTGCTGTCGCTGCCGTTCATCGGCCAGCTCCCCACGCTCGCCGACCTGAACCTCGGCATCGAGGCCCGCAGTACCGAGTACGGGTTCCTGTACGCGGCGTTCGGCACGGGCGCGCTCGTGGGCGCCCTGTCGATCGGGACGGTGCTCGCCGGCCGCCCCCTCGAGCGGGTGGTGCGCAGCGGCCTCGTCGCGTTCGCCGCGTTCCTGGCCGTCTTCGCGGTGCTGCGCACCCCGCTCCCCGCCTACGGCGTGGTGTTCCTCGTCGGCCTGGCCTACTTCGCCGTCATCACCTCGCTGTCGACGGTCCTGCAGCAGCGCCTCGACGACTCGAACCGTGGGCGGGTGATGGCCCTGTGGATGATGGGGTTCGGCGGGACGGTCCCGATCGGGAACCTGATCGCCGGCCCGATCATCGAGGCGACGAGCATCACCGCGGTCGTGCTCGCCGGGGCCGGCGTGGCCGTGGTGCTCGCCTGGTACGCCGACCTGCGGGCTCCGGAGCCCCTCGCCGACCCGGCCGGGCCGGTCGCCGCGATCGACTGACGGCTACCCCTCGAGCAGCAGCTCGGCCAGGCGCTCCAGGCCGGCCACCCGGCTGCCCTTCACGAGCACCGCGTCACCGGGCCCGAGCGGGCCGAGGGCGGCCCGCGCCTCGTCGACCGAGCCCACCTGCTCGCCCCCGTAGGCCGGTGCGTCGACGGCGATCAGGCGCACGCCGAGGCGCTCGGCGAGGGCGCCGATGGCGGCGTGCTCGTCGTCGCTGGTGGGTCCGAGCTCGGCCATGACGCCGAGCACGGCGGTGAACCGCTCGGCGGGGAGGGCCACGAGCGACTCGAGCGCGGCGGCCACCGACGTGGGGTTGGCGTTGTAGGCGTCGTTGAGGACGAGCGCCCCGCTGGGCGCCGTGGCCAGCTCCATGCGCCACGGCGACAGCGCGGCCTCGGCCAGCCCGGCGGCGACGTGGTCGAGCGACGAGCCGCTGGCCAGCGCGGCCGCGGCGGCGGCGAGCGCGTTGTCGACCTGGTGCCGTCCCCGGGAGCCGAGCTCGACGTCGACGTCGCCCCAGGGGCTGCGGAGCCGGAAGGCGGCCCGCAGCTCGCCGTCGAGGGCCACGTCCTCGGCGCGCACGTCCCCCCGCTCGCCGAAGGTGACCACCCGGGCCGCGGTGACCTCGGCCATGGCGGCCACCCGCTCGTCGTCGGCGTTGAGGACGGCCACCCCGGAGGCGGGCAGGTCCCGCACCAGCTCGGCCTTGGCGCGGGCCACGTCCTCGATCGTCCCGAACACCTCGGTGTGCACGGCCGCCACCCGGGTGACCACCCCGACGGTGGGCGCGGCGAT
>DATGRC010000295.1:0-7560 GCA_035303865.1 Acidimicrobiales bacterium | reverse complement strand
CTGCCCGAGCGCCCGGTCCCGGACGAGCCGTCGGGCGAGGGGGAGGTCGTCGCCTTCGGCGAGGCGATCAAGCGCACCCTCCACGAGGTCATGGAGCGGGACGAGCGCATCCGGGTGTTCGGCGAGGACGTGGCCGACGCGCGCGAGGCGCTCCTCGCCGACGTCGAGGGCAAGGGCGGCGTGTTCGGCACCACGCACGGGCTCCAGCGCCGCTTCGGCGCCGCCCGCTGCTTCAACACCCCGCTAGCCGAGGCCAACATCATCGGCCGGGGCGTGGGCCAGGCGCTGCGCGGGCTGCGGCCGGCACCCGAGATCCAGTTCTTCGACTACATCTGGCCGGCGATGCACCAGATCAAGAGCGAGGCGGCCACGATCCGCTGGCGCTCGAACGGTGCGTTCAGCTGCCCCATGGTCATCCGGGTCCCGATCGGCGGGTACCTCACCGGCGGGGCGATCTGGCACAGCCAGAGCGGCGAGTCCTACTTCACCCACGTCCCGGGCCTCTTGGTGGCGATGCCGTCTCGCGCCCGCGACGCGGCCGGGCTCCTGCGCTACGCGTTCGAGTGCGAGGACCCCGTGCTGTTCCTCGAGCACAAGCACCTGCTGCGCCAGCCCTACACCCGCGACCCGTTCCCCGAGCCGGACTGGGTCCTCCCCTTCGGCCACGGCGACGTCCGCCGGCCGGGCACCGACGCCACGATCGTCACCTGGGGCGCCACCGTGCAGAAGAGCCTCGAGGCGGCCGAGCGGCTGGCGGCGGACGGGGCGGGATCGATCGAGGTGATCGACCTGCGCACGCTGGCGCCGTGGGACCAGGACCTCGTGGCCGAGTCGGTGGCCCGCACGAGCCGGGTCCTCGTCGTCCACGAGGACGTGCTCACCTGCGGGTTCGGCGCCGAGCTCGGGGCGTGGATCGCCGAGCACTGCTTCGAGGACCTCGACGCCCCGGTCCGCCGGGTCGGGGCCCTCGACACGCACGTGGGGTACGCCCCGGTGCTCGAGCGGGCGATCCTCCCGCAGGTCGAGGACATCGAGGCCGCGGCGCGCGACCTCCTCGCCTACTGACGCCCGGCTCGCCCGGTCAGCCCCAGAGCGCCCGGAGCACGGCGGTGGTGGCGCAGGCGGCCACGACCACGACGAGGAACGGCGCCCGCCGCCACTGCGCGACCACGGCGACGGCCACACCGGCCAGGCGGGCGTCGACGACGACCGCTCGCCCCGACGTGATCGTCTGCAGCCCGATGAGCGCGGCGAGCAGCGCCACGGGGAGCAGCCCGGCCACCCGCTGGACGCGGCGATCGGCCAGCCATCGCTCGGGGACGGACAGGCCGGCCACCTTGAGCAGGTAGCAGCCGGCCGAGGCGACGAGCACCGCGGGCCACATCAGGGCCGCCCCTCCCCGGCGTCGGGCCCGGACCCGTCGTCGGTGGGCGGCGGTCCGTGCTCGACGGCCGCCGCGCCGATCACCTCGTCGCCCACGCCGGGCGCCCCGGGGCGGACGAGGCCGGCGGCGACGGCCACGCCGGCCGCCACGAGCACCGGCACCCCGGCGGGGACGAGCGGCGCCACCGCCACGGCCACGGCGGCGGAGCTCAGCGCCACCGCCCACGGGCGCCGAGCCCGCAGGCGGGGACCGAGGAGGGCGACGAAGGCGGCAGGACCGGCCACGTCGAGACCGAGGACCCCGGGGTCCTCGAGCGCCGACGCGCCGACGGCGCCGGCGGCGGTGGCGAGGTTCCAGAGGGCGAACACCGAGCCGCCCGTGACCCAGAACCCGAGGCGACCCTCGGCCGGGTCGTCGGGGGTGGCGCCCATCGCCGCGCTCTCGTCGATCACGAGCTGGGCGCCCACGAGGCGGCGCACGCCCCGCAGCCCCAGCCGGCTGGCCAGCTGCAGGCCGTAGAAGGCGTTGCGGACCCCGAGCAGCACCGCCGTGGTGACCGCCGCGAACGGCTGACCGCCGCCGGCGATCGTGCCGACCATGGCGAACTGGGACCCGCCGGTGAACATGAGGAGGCTGAGCGCGCAGGCCTGGGCCACCGACAGGCCGGCGGCCACCGCCACCGCCCCGAAGGAGATGCCGTAGGCGCCGGTGACGAGCCCGATCGAGACCCCGTCTCGGACGATGGCCCGGCGGCGGGCGGGGTCGATCACGGCGGCGGGCACCGCCTCACCGCTACCACAGCGCCGCGGAGACCAGCGAACCCCGCCGAGCCGGTGCCTACCGCGCGGGGAGCACCCGCCACCGGTACCGCGGCGGACGGTGGAGGTGCTCCACGTCCACCACCTTCTGGCGGGGCGTGAGCTCGAGGACGAGCGCGCCCGGCGGGTACATGGCGGCGTCGATGTCCTCGCGGGTGGCGTCGACGTCGAGACCGACCTCGAGGCGAGCCTTCAGGACCGCCGTGCCGAGGCGGCCCTTCATGAGCGCGTGCATCACGGCGGGCAGCGTCTCCGGGTCCTTGAGGAGCCACGAGTGGGTGCCCCGCTCGACGACGACGAGGTCGCCCCGGGCCCGGCGGGCCGCGTCCTTGGCCGTCTTGATCGGCACCGGGACGTCCCAGTCGCCGTGGATCGCGAACACCGGGATCCGCTCGTGCTTCAGCCGCTCGAGCATCCACTTCGTGCCCCGGCTCCGCAGGATCGACGCGGCGGGGCCGAGGAGGCGCCAGGGGCGGCGGACGTGGCCGGCCACGGTGGGGGCCAGGAGCCGACCCAGCTTGAGCGCCTGGCGGGGGTCCCGGAACAGCGGGACCGTGGTGGCCGTGTCGAGGGCGAGGGTGGCGCCCATCCCCACGAGGAGGCCGGGCAGCACCCGGAACACGTTGACCATCCGGTCCCAGGTGTCGCCGACGATCGCGTCCAGGAGGATCACGGCGATGGCCCGGTGGGGCTGGCGGGCGGCCAGCTCGGTGACGAGCCGTCCCCCCATCGAGTGCCCGGCCAGCACCGCCTTGGGCACGCCGAGGTGGTCGAGCACCCGGCCGAGCAGGGCCGCGTACGACTCCATCGTCTGCGCGTCGGTGGGCAGGCCGAGCGTGCCGCCGTGCCCGGCGGTGTCCACGGCGATGACCCGGAACCCGAGGTCGACGAGCCGCGACAGGGTCTGGGCGTAGAGGATCCCCTCCGCGGAGAAGCCGTGGACCACCACGAGCGGCACGCCCTGGCCGCAGACGGCGACGCCGACCTGGTGGCCGTCGGCGAGGGTGATCGTGTGGCGGGCGAGGCGCGGCAGGGCGGCCTCGGCCTCCTCGTCGACGGTGGGGCCGGGCCCGATGACCGGATCGGTGGCCACGGCAAGGTGCCGGACGTTGTCGGGCTCCTCGTCGGCCTCGTCCGCTCCGGTGCGGACCGCGATGGGCTCCCACCCTTCTTCGAGCACGTTCCCAGTCTGGTCGATCCCGGCAGGAACCGGCGCGATGGCGGCGTGGTCGAGCCTCAGCCGAGGGCCTGGCGGGCTGCCTCGACGGCGGCCGCCATGGCCTCCGGATCGGGGTCGCCGTCGGGGCCGGGCCCGCCGGCGAGGCGCCGGACGAAGCGCACCCGCGCCCGCTCGTCGTGGAGGTCGCCATCGAAGCCGAGGAGGTGGGCCTCGAGCAGGTTGGCGTGCGTCTCCTCGTAGAAGGCGGTCCGGCGGCCGATGCAGAGCACGGCGGGGTGGCTGTCGCCGCCGTCGCGCTGGAACCACCCGGCGTAGGTGCCGTCGGCGGGCAGGAGGATGTCGCCGGGGATCGACACGTTGGCGGTGGGGTACCCGGCGATGTCCGGGGGCCCATCGCCGACCACCCGCCCGCGCACCTCGTGGTGCCGGCCCAACATGCGCTCGGCCCGGAGCAGGTCACCCTCCACGAGGGCGTGGCGGATCGCCGTGGACGAGGCCTTCTCCCCCGGTGACACCGGGCTGCCGGTCTCGTCGACGAGGGGCAGGCCGGCCACCTCGAAGCCCAGCTCGGCGCCCATGCGGGTGAGCATCGCCACGTTGCCCTGCCGCTGGTGCCCGAAGTGGAAGTCCTCCCCCACGATCACCACCCGGGCACCGAGCGCCTCCACGAGCACCTCGCGCACGAAGTCCTCGGCCGGCTCCTGGGAGCGGCGCTCGTCGAAGGGGATGACCAGGCACCGGTCGATGCCGGTGGCGGCCAGCAGCTCGAGCTTCTGCTCGAGGTCGGTGAGGAGCCGGGGCGCCGACTCGGGCCGCACCACCGAGGCGGGGTGGCGGTCGAAGGTGACGACGACGCTGGACAGCCCGGCCGCCTCGCCGCGCTTGCGGACCTCGGCGATGACGGCCTGGTGCCCGAGGTGCACGCCGTCGTAGGCGCCGATGGTGACGACGCTGCCCGCGCCCGGCTCACAGGCGTCGACGTCTCGCAGCACCTCCACGCCTCCCGACACTACGGGCCCGGGGGCCGGCGCTCCGAGTCGGCGCGGGCGGGGTCGCTCAGCGGGCGGCGAGGACGACGGCCGGCTTGGCGGTGTCGCCCCGGTGGGCCTCGTAGACCGCGAGCAGCGAGCCGTCGGGGCCGACGACCGCCCAGGGCCCGGCGCCGACCACCGGGAGGCGGTCGCGGGGCAGGACCTTGCCGTGGGCGACGGCCGCGGCGAGCCCCTCGTCGACGTCGACCCGGGCCAGGTCCCGCATGGCTTCGGTGGGGGTGAGGAGGTGCTCGGGGGTGAGCGCCTCGAGCGGGACGGCGTCGGCGAGGGTGAACGAGCCGATGGCGGTCCGCCGCAGGTCCCGCAGGTGGGCGCCGCCCCCGACTGCGGTGCCGACGTCGGCGGCCAGCGAGCGGACGTAGGTGCCCGACGAGCACTCGACCTCGATCGGGAAGCACCCCGGCTCGATCGGCTCCCCCACCTCGAAGCGGTGCACGGTCACGGGGCGAGCCTCCCGCTCCACCTCGATACCTTCGCGGGCCAGCTCGTGGAGGCGGCGACCACCGACCGACACGGCGGACACCATGGGCGGCACCTGCAGGATGGCACCGGTCAGGGCGGCGGCTGCGTCCCGCACCTGCTCGACCGTGACGTCGGCCATGTCCCACGTGCCCGTGACCTCGCCGGAGGCGTCGAGGGTGGTGGTGGCGGTGCCGAGCACGATCACCCCGGTGTAGGTCTTGGACGGCAGGCCGAGGAAGCGCAGCAGCCGGGTGACCCGGCCCACGCCGAGGAGCAGCACCCCGGTGGCGTCGGGGTCGAGCGTGCCGGAGTGGCCGACCTTGCGGGTGCCGAGCAGCCCGCGGGCCTTGGCCACCACGTCGTGGCTCGTCCACCCGGCCTCCTTGTCGACGACGGCCAGCCCGTCGGGTCCGTGGCCGCCTCGTGCGCGCCGGCTCACCGCTCGTCGTCGTGGAGGGAGCGCAGGACCTCCTCCACCCGCGCTGCGCTCCGGTTGACGTCGTCGGGTCGGAAGACCAGCTCGGGGGTGTGCTTCACCCGGGCCTGGCGGCCGATGGCCCCCTGCAGCCGGAACCGGTGCTCCTCGAGCGCCGCCAGGACGATGACGTCGTCGTCCTCGCCGCCGGGCGAGTCGACGTACACGGTGGCCCGCTTCAGGTCGCCGTCGACGACCACAGACATCACCGTGACGAGCTCCAGGCGCTCGTCGTCGATGTGCTCGATCGACTCGGCCAGGATCTCCTGGTAGAGGCGGTTCAGGCGAGCCGTGCGGGGGAAGTCGCGCGCGGTCGCGTGGCGGCGGGGGCGCTTGGGCATGTCAGCCTCCTGGGGAAGAGGCCCCTAGGTGCGCGGGATCTCGCGCTCCTCGAAGGTCTCGATGATGTCGCCCTGCTTGAGGTCCTGGAAGTCGCTGAGGCCGATGCCGCACTCGTAGCCGGCCTGCACCTCGCGGACGTCGTCCTTGAAGCGGCGCAGCGAGGCGATCGTGCCCTTCCAGATGATCGTCCCGTCGCGCAGGAAGCGGACCTTGGAGTTCCGGGTGATCGTCCCGTTGAGCACGTAGCAGCCGGCCACCTTGCCGACCTTGGGCACGGAGAAGATCTCCCGCACCTCGGCCTCGCCGGTGACGACCTCCTCGAACTCGGGCTCGAGCATGCCGACCATCGCGCTCTCGATGTCCTCGAGCGCCTTGTAGATGATCTCGTAGGTCCGGATCTCGACGCCCTCCTCGGCGGCGAGCTCGCGGGCCTTGCGGTCCGGTCGGACGTTGAAGCCGATGATCGTGGCCCCGGAGGTGGCGGCCAGCTGGATGTCCTGCTGGGTGATGCCACCGACGGCCCGGTGCACGAAGGCCAGCTTCACGTCGTCGCGCTCGAGCTTGCGGAGGCTCTCCGTGAGGGCTTCGAGCGAGCCGGTGGTGTCGGCCTTGATGAGCAGGTTGAGCGTGGCCACGTCGCCCCGCTGGATCTGCTCGAAGATGTCCTCGAGCTTGGCGCCGCTGGGGGCCGCGGCCTCCCGGCCGAGGTTGGCCACCCGCTGCCAGTGCTCGCGCTTCTCGGCGACGGACTTGGCGGCCTTCTCGTCGGGCGCGACCACGAAGGTGTCGCCGGCGCCGGCCACGTCGTTCAGGCCGAGGACCTGCACCGGGGTGGACGGGCCGGCCTCCTTGACCTGCTCGCCGTGGTCGTTGATGAGCGCTCGGACGCGGCCCCAGGCGGGCCCGGCGACGAGCGGGTCACCGACCCGGAGGGTGCCGCGCTGCACGAGCACGTTGGCCACGGGACCACGACCGATGTCGAGGTGCGACTCGATGACGACGCCGGCGGCCCGGCCCTCGGGCTCGGCCTTCAGGTCCTCGACCTCGGCCACGAGGAGGATCGTCTCGAGCAGGTCGTCGACGCCGTCGCCGGTGAGCGCCGACACCGGGATCATCTCGGTGTCGCCGCCCCAGTCCTGCGGGATGAGGCCGTGCTCGGAGAGCTGCTGCTTCACCCGGTCGGGCTGGGCCGTCTCCTTGTCCATCTTGTTGATGGCCACGACGATCGGCACCCCGGCGGCCTTGGCGTGGTCGATGGCCTCGATCGTCTGGGGCATGACGCCGTCGTCGGCGGCGACCACCAGGACCACGATGTCGGTGGCCTCGGCGCCTCGGGCCCGCATCGCGGTGAACGCGGCGTGGCCCGGGGTGTCGATGAAGGTGACCTTCTTGCCGTCGTGCTCGGCCTGGTAGGCGCCGATCGCCTGGGTGATGCCACCGGCCTCGCCGGCGACCACGTTGGCGTCGCGGATCGTGTCGAGCAGCTTCGTCTTGCCGTGGTCGACGTGGCCCATGACCGTGATGATCGGGGGCCGGGGCTCGGCCCGCTCCTCGTCGACCTCCAGCAGCTCCTCGACGCCGAGCACCTTCTGGAGCTCGACCTCCTGCTCCTCGCCGGGGTCGACGAGGCGGATGGTGGCGCCGATCTCCTCGGCGAACAGCTCGATCTGCTCGTCGGTGAGCGACTGGGTGGCGGTGACCATCTCGCCGAGCTGCATGAGGAACCGGACCACGTCGGCCGCGGTGCGGTTGAGCTTGGGGCCGAGGTCTTGGGGCGTGGACGCGCGCTCGAGCACCACCTCACCCTCGGGGACCGGAGCCTCCTTGGGGGTGTAGGTGGGGAGGTC
>DATGRC010000294.1:0-2844 GCA_035303865.1 Acidimicrobiales bacterium | reverse complement strand
CCGCGGCGGAGGCGGTGCGCCGCCTGCTGTCGCCCCGCTCGGTGGCGGTCATCGGCGCCAGCCACCGGCCGGGCACGATCGGCCACGAGCTGTTCACCAACCTGCAGCGGGGCCGGTTCCAGGGACCGGTGTGGCCGGTCAACCCGAACGTCGACCACGTGAGCACCACCCCCACGGTGCCGAGCATCCTCGACATCCCCGACGAGGTGGACCTCGCCGTCGTGGTCGTGCCCGCCGCCTCGGTGGCGTCGGTGGTGGAGGAGTGCGGCCGCAAGCGGGTCTACGGCGTCGTCGTCCTGTCGTCGGGCTTCGCCGAGTCCGGCCCCGAGGGCGCCGCCCGGGAGGCGGAGGTGCTCCGGGCCGCCCGGGCGTGGGGCATCCGCCTCGTGGGCCCCAACTGCCTGGGGATCTTGAACAACGACCCGGCCGTCCAGCTGAACGCCACGTTCGCCAAGGTGCCGCGGCGGCTCGGGCGGGTGTCGCTGCTGTCGGAGTCGGGGATGGTGGGCGCCGCCATCATCGCCCAGGCCGCCCACCTCGGCATCGGGATCTCCTCGTTCGTCGCCCTCGGCAACCGGGCCGATGTGTCCGGCAACGACATGCTCCGCTACTGGGAGACCGACGACCAGACCGACGTCGTCGCCCTGTACATCGAGTCGTTCGGCAACGCTCGCCACTTCAGCCGGGTGGCCCGCCGGGTGAGCCGCCGCAAGCCGGTGGTGGCCGTGAAGTCCGGCATCTCCTTCGACCAGACCGGCCAGGCGCTGCTCCGCCAGACCGGGGTCATCCAGGTGCCCACCCTGCGGGCGCTGCTCGAGGCCACCCGCCTGCTCGTGAACCAGCCGCTGCCCCGGGGGCGCCGGGTGGCGATCGTGGGCAACGCCGGCGGGTCCCTCGGCATCGCCGCCGACGCGGCGCGCTGGGCGGAGCTGGATCTGGCCGACGTGTCGGACGACGAGGGCCTCCAGAACCCGTGGGACCTCGGCCTCACCGCCACCGCCGAGGCGTTCACCGACGCCACCGCCCGCCTCGCCGCCCACCCGGGCGTGGACGCCGTGCTCGTGCTCTACGCCCCGTCGCTCGGCGGCTCCCCGGCCGAGGTGCGCGAGGCCCTCGACGCCGCCCAGCGGGCCAACCCCGAGGTGCCGGTGGCGGCGTGCTTCTACGGGCCCGACCTGGCCATCGACGAGAACCGGGCGCCGGGCCGGGTGCCCGTGTACGACGCCATCGACGCCGCGGCGCGAGCCATGGGCCGCGCCGCCGAGTACGCGGCCTGGCGGGCCGAGCCCGAGGGCGAGCCGCTCGAGCTGGCCGACGACGTCGTCACCCGGGCCCGCGACCTCGTCCACCGCGCCCTCGAGCGGCCCGAGCGGTCCCTCACCTCCGCGGAGGTCGACGACCTCCTCGACGCGATCGGCCTCCACCGGGCCGCCACCCGCCCCGTGACGTCGCTCGAGGAGGCGATCGCGGCGGCCGAGGCGATCGGCTACCCGGTGGTGCTCAAGGCGGTGCGGCGCAGCCCGATGGCCAAGACCGTGGCCCACGGCTTCGCCCTCGACCTCGTCGACGAGGGGGCCCTGCGCTCGGCGTGGGACCGCATGTGCGCCAGCCTCGGGGAGGACGCCCTGCCCGCCGTCGTGCAGCCGATGGTGCCCGACGGCGTCGACGCCGCCCTCGCCGTCACCGACCACCCCGAGGTAGGACCGGTGCTGGCCCTCGGCCCCGGCGGCGCCTCGGCCGCGCTCGACACCGCCGTGGACCTGCGGGTGCTGCCGGTGACCGACCTCGACGCCCAGCGGCTCGTCGGGCAGAGCCGCATCGCCCCGTTCCTCGACGTCGCCGGGCGGTCCGCGCTCCAGGGCGCGATCGTGCGGCTCAGCGCGCTCGTGGAGGCGGTGCCCGAGGTGGCGGCGGTGCGGGCCAACCCGGTCATCGTGGGCCGGGACCGGGCCACGTTCACCGACGTGGCGGTCGACGTGGCGCCGCTCGAGACGGCCCCGCTGCCGCCGCTGCGCCGCGTCGGCGACGAGTAGCCCCTCGAACCCCGGTCAGCGGGGGAGCCCGAGGACCCGCTCGCCGAGGATGTTGCGCAGGATCTGCGTGGTGCCGCCCATGATCGTGTAGGCCGGCGCGTAGCTGACGTTCGTGCTGACCCGCAGCGACAGGCCCGGCTCGGCGAGCACGGCGTGCGGGCCGAGGGTGGCGGCGCAGAACTGGGCGATCCGCTGCTCGAGCTCGGTGCAGTAGGTCTTCGTGGCCGCCGAGAACTGCTTGGGGGCCTGCCCGAGGATCTCCCGCAGCACGAGCAGCCGGCCGATCCGGTAGCCGGTCTCGATGGCTGCGACCTCCTGGCGCACCAGCGGGTCCGAGGTGTCGGCCACGGCCAAGCAGTCCTCGTACAGCTTGCGGTTCGACAGCAGCCGGTCGGGCCCGCCCCGCTCGTGCTCCATCTGCCGCATGATCTGGCGGAAGCTGCCGTTCAGCTCGCCGACGAGGTTCTCGGCCGGGACCTCGACGTCTTCGAACCAGACCTCGCAGAAGTGCTCGCTGCCGGTCATGTCCTTGATCGGCACGACGGTGATGCCCGGCGAGTGCATGTCCACGATCAGCTCGGAGAGCCCCTCGTGGGGTCGGGCGTCGGGGTCGGTCCGGCAGACGAGGTAGATGAGGTCGGCCTCCGCAGCGCCGGAGTTCCAGATCTTCTGCCCGTTCACCACGAAGTGGTCGCCGTCGCGCTCGGCCCGGGTGCGGATCGAGGCCACGTCCGAGCCGGCGTCGGGCTCGGACATCCCTATGCTCCACGCCGAGGTGCCGTCCAGGATCTGGGGGAGGTAGCGGCGCTGC
>DATGRC010000293.1:0-2441 GCA_035303865.1 Acidimicrobiales bacterium | reverse complement strand
TACAGGGCTTTGCAGGCCCTTGCCTAAGCCACTCGGCCACGCCACCGGGGAGGGGTCACCCTAGCAGGAGGGCCGCCGCCGGCCCGCAGTCCGCGAGCCCCCGCCGGCCGTCAGCCGGCGAGGCCGCTGACGGCGCCAGCGACCACCGGCAGGATCATGCCGAGCGCCACGATCACCGCCACCACGGCCAGGCGGCGCTGGCGCGCTCGCTGCCGGGGACTGCCCTCGTAGTCGTCGTCCAGGTCCCAGCCCATGGGGCCAGGCTAGGCCGCCCGGGTTCCCCCGGGCGGCCCGCTCGCTAGACGGCGGCGAAGACCTGGACCACCCACACCCGGCCGTCGGGGCTCGTGGCCACGCCCACGCCGAGGTGGGTGAAGCGCCGGTCGAGCATGTTGGCCCGGTGCTCGGGCGAAGCGGCCAGGCGGTCGTGGATCGTCTTCAGGGTGTCGGCGGTGGGGCTGTGCACGGCCACGTTCTCGCCGAGGGCCCGCCAGCGCAGGTCCTCCAGCCCGTCCGACAGCTTGGAGTGGGACAGGCGCCCGGTGCTGGCCAGGTGCTCGGCCCAGCGCTGGGCCTTCGTGGTGAGGAGGTGGTTCTCGGCGAGCGCCGGCAGGCCGTGACGGGCCCGCAGGGCGTTGGTGCGGTCGTAGAGGTTCCGGGCCTCCGCGTTCATGATGCACCCGGCGGTGACCAGGGCCATCAGGGTCACCGCCAGCAGCGCTGCACCCGAGCGAAGGCGTCGCCGTCGAACCGTTTGCGTCATGTCTCGTGCTCCCTCCAGTGGTGATCGCCCGATCGAAACCTAATCGTCATGACCGCAACGGTGGTGACATCTCGCCGGCCCTTGCGCCAAACGAGCGTTTGATGGACACTGCTCGCATGCGCGCGACGCCTGCACCGCCCTGCGAGATCGACGTCCTCGACCCGGCCTTCTACGACGACCCGTGGGAGGCGTACCGGTGGCTCCGCCGGCACTCCCCCATCCACTGGGACGCCAAGAACGAGCTGTGGGTGATCTCCCGCCACGAGGACGTCTCCCACATCTCCCGCCACCCGGAGCGGTACTCGGCCGCCCAGGGGGTGCGGCCCAAGGTGACGGTGCCGATGTCGATCATCTCGATGGACGACCCCGAGCACACCCGGCAGCGGCGGATCGTGAGCCGGGGGTTCACCCCGGCCAAGGTGCGGGCCCTCACCGACCACATCCGGGACCTGTCCCGCCAGATCGTCGACGAGATCGCCCACCGGGGCGAGATCGACTTCGTGGAGGACCTCGCCATCCACGTGCCGCTCATCGTGATCGCCGAGATGATGGGCCTCGACCCGAGCCAGCGGGACCGCCTTTATCGCTGGAGCGACGCGATGATGGCCGGCGACTCGGCCGCCGACGACCCCGACGACCCGGTCATGCAGGAGGCGGCCACCGCGTTCGGGGAGTACGCGGAGATGTGCCTCGAGCTCATCGCGCAGCGGCGCGCCGCGGCCGACCCCGGCGAGGACATCATCAGCGTCCTCACCCGGGCCTACGACGAGGGGCTGCTGCGCCGCGACGGCCAGGACCCCGACGTCGACACGTCCGGCGCGTCGCTCACCGACGACGAGCTGATCATGTTCCTCGTGCTCATCGTCGTGGCCGGCAACGAGACCACCCGCAACGCCCTCACGGGCGGGCTCATCGCCTTCTCCGAGTTCCCCGAGCAGAAGCAGCAGGTGCTCGAGGACCCGTCCCTGTGGGACACGGCGGTCGAGGAGATCGTGCGGTACGTCTCGCCGGTGCTGTCGTTCTCCCGCACCGTCACCGAGGACCACACCTACCAGGGGGTGGACCTCAAGGCCGGGGAGCGGGTGTTCATGCTCTACCAGTCGGCCAACCGCGACGAGGACGTGTTCGACGCCCCCGACGAGTTCCGCGTCGACCGCGACCCGAACCCCCACCTCGGGTTCGGGATCGGCACCCACTACTGCATGGGCGCCAACCTGGCCCGGGCCGAGATCCGGGTGGTGTTCCAGGAGCTCTTCGCCCGCCTGGCCGACATCCGCGTCGCCGACGGCGCCCGCCCCGAGCGCGGGCGGTCGTCGCTCGTGCTCTCGCTGTCGCACCTGCCCGCCACCTTCACCCCGGCGCCCGCGTGAGCGCCTCGTCGTCCGCCGCCCCGGCAGGGGACGGCGCGCCCGGCGCCGACGCCGGCTCGCGGACGCGGATCGTGGACGGCGCCCTCGCCCTGATGAGCGCCCAGGGCTCCGCGGCCGTGTCGATGCGCCAGGTGGCGGCGGCCGCCGGGGTGAACGTGGCGACGATCTACCACTACTTCCCCTCCAAGGCGGACCTGCTGCGGGCGGTGATCGAGGAGCGCCGGTACCCGGACCGGCTCGCCGCTGAGCGCCCCGCCGTGCCCGCCGACGCCTCCCCCGCCGAGCGGCTCGTGGCGCTGGCCGCCTGG
>DATGRC010000292.1:0-5940 GCA_035303865.1 Acidimicrobiales bacterium | reverse complement strand
GGGACCGGCTCCACTTCATCGGCGACGCCCCGGTGCTGAAGATCAGCGCGCTCACCGGCAAGGGCGTGCACAAGCTGCTCCCGGCGCTGTCGGTGAGCCTCGAGGACTACCACCGCCGAGTCCCCACCCGGCGGGTGAACGAGGTCATCCGGGCCGCTCAGCAGGCCCAGCCCGGCCCCCACGGCGTGAAGGTGCTCTACGCCACCCAGGCCGCCACCGACCCGCCCACGTTCACGCTCTTCGCCAACCGGGAGATCCCCGCGCCCTACCTGCGCTACCTCGAGCGGCGGCTGCGGGAGTCGTTCGACCTGGGCGCCACCCCGATCAAGATGCGGGTCCGCAAGCGCTGACCGCCCGGTCGGCTCACGCCCGGACCAGGGCAGCCACCTGGCCGACGAAGCGGTCCAGCTCCTCCTCGGTGGTGACGTAGTGGACGCTGGCCCGAACCACGGCGGCCAGGCCGCGGTGGCCGAGGTCGAGCTGGCTGCTGGTGGCCGCTGAGGCCGACACGTTCGTGCCCTGGGCCCGCAGTCGGGCCACCACGTCGGTCGGCTCCATCCCCTCCACCGTGAACGTGGTGATCGCCCCCAGGCGGGCCCCCCGATCCCGCACGGTGACGCCCGGGACCTCGGCCAGCCGCCCGCGCAGGCCGGCGGCCAGCGCGGCGGTGCGCTCGGCGATGGCCTCGAGCCCCCACGACAGGGCGTGGTCGACGGCCGCGCCGAGGCCGAGGCGGGCGGCCACGTCGTGCTCCCACTGCTCGAACCGGCGGGCATCCGGCCGGACCTCGTAGCGGTCCGGTGCCACCCAGGTGGCCGCGAGGACGTCGAGCAGCGGTGGCTCGAGGTGCTCGACGATCCCCCGGTGGACGAACGCGAAGCCGGTGCCACGGGGCCCCCGCAGGAACTTGCGGCCGGTGCCGGTGAGGATGTGGCAGCCCAGCTCCTCCACGTCGAGGGGGAGATGGCCCGCGGACTGGCAGGCGTCGAGCACGAACAGCGCCTCCGCCTCCCGGCACAGGCGCCCCACCTCGGCCGCCGGGTTCACGAGCCCGCTCTGGGTGGGGACGTGGGTGAGCGACACGAACCCCACGTGGGGGTGGTCGAGCGCCACGGCCAGGGCGTCGAGGTCCACCTGGCCGTCCTCGTCGTCGTCGACGACCACGATCTCGCAGCCCGCCCGCCGCTGCAGCTGCAGCAGGCCGATGGCGTTGGAGCCGTACTCGGCGCGGGTGGTGATGATCCGCTCGCCGGGCCGGAGCGGGAGCGAGGCCACGAGCGTCGTCCACGCCCGCGTGGCGGAGTCGGTGAGCGCCACCTCGTCCCGCCCGCAGCCGAGCAGGCGGGCCACGCTGTCGTACACCGCCTCCCGGGCGACGGCGGCGGCGTCGGCCGCCTCGTAGCCCCCCATGCGGGCCTCGCGCTCGAGGTGGCCGGTGACGGCGTCGAGCACCGGCTGGGGCAGCAGCGACGCGCCGGCGTGGTTGAGGTGGAGGACCTCGGTGCAGCCGGGCGTCAGGCGGCGGGCGAGGTCGACGTCGAGCTCCGGCATCGCGCCGACGGTAGCGCCCGGCCGAGATCTGACGGTCCGTCAGGTCGATGGCCTAGCCTGCGGCCATGCCGCAGAACGTCCCGCCGTTCGAGTTCTCCCCGGAGGCCAAGGCCCTGCGGGCCTTCGTCTACGAGCACTGGTGCGCCACCGGCCGGGGGCCCAACCTGCGCGCCGCGCACGAGGGCACCGGGCTCGACCGGCGCCAGATCGTTCAGGCCTACAAGGAGCTCCAGCTCGGGATCGTCTGCGTCGTCGACCAGGACAGCCAGAACTGCAACGTCCTCAAGTTCCAGCCGTTCTCCAGCTACCCGAGCCAGGTGGAGGTGTGGCGGGGCGGCGCGTTCCACTCCTACGCCGGCTGCGCCCTCGAGTCGGTGGCCATCTCCCGGATGCCGCCGTTTGCCGGCGAGGAGCTCGAGCTGCGCAGCTACTGCGCCTGCTGCCTGGCCCCGATCGAGCTGCGGGCCCGCGACGGCCAGGTGGACGGCCCCGACGGCGTGCGGGTGCACATCAGCACGTCGCCGTGGGATTGGAACAACGACGACATCGTCCACCAGTGCGACTCGATGAACTTCGTGCTCGACGCCGCCCACGCCGACCGCTACGAGCGGATCGTCAGCCGCCGCGGGGTGCTCCTCACGATCGAGCAGGCGACGGCGTTCGTGAAGGCCACCGCCGACGCCCGGATGTGGGACCCGGACTGGCCGCCGGCCACCCTCGACCCCCGAGCCGTGGTCGCCGGGATGAAGCGCCTCGGCGTCGACGTGGCCGCGTGGACGGGGGAGCGCACGCCGGTGCCCGGGGGCTGAGCGTCCGCTCCGACCCTTGCGCCCCCCGGGCCGCCCAGTAACGTCGATCCGGTCATGGACGAGACGATCTTGGCCCTGGTGGCGATCGCCGCCCTCATCGCCGCCTTCGTCTGGGGCCGCTCGGCACGCCGGTTCCTGCGGGTGTGGGACCGCGTCGAGGACGAGCTGGGCCCGGAGGCCGAGGCGACCGTGCTCGCCCGGTCGGCCTACCGCAAGGAGCTCCACACCGTCACGCTCTACGCCGTGATCGCGGTGGCCGCCGCGGTCGGCGCGGTCTGGGACATCGAGGAGGCCAACTACTTCTTCGCCCTCGTGCTCATCCCCGTCGGCCTCTCCCTCCTCTACGGGCGAGACTTCCGGCGCGAAGCCCGCCTGGCCGAGGACCGGGCGCTTATCGAGCGCCGCGCCGAGGAGGTGCTCTCGCAGGAGGAGCTGGCCCCGCGGCGCTGGGCGGCTCGCCTGGCCCCCGAGGAGCTGCCCGTCATCCCCGGCTTCGAGCTGGGCCGCGTCTACCAGGCCGGCACCGGGATGATGGCCGGCGACTTCTACGACGTGTTCCCCGTGGCCCCCACCCGGGTGGCGGCGGTCATCGGCGACGTCACCGGCCACGGGATCGAGCCGTCGATCACCGCGTTCCAGGCCAAGTACCTGCTGCGGGTGTTCCTCCGGCAGTTCCGCGACCCGGCTCAGGCCCTCGAGGAGCTGAACCGGCAGATGTCCTCCCTCGGGCGGGAGGAGGAGTTCATCTCGCTGTGCATCGTGGTGTTCGACACGGAGGCGGCCACGCTGCGGGTGGCCTCGGCCGGGCACCCGCCGGCGTGGCTCTGGCACGAGCGGGAGGTGCGCGGCATCCGCGCGACCGGGCCGCTGCTCATGCTCGACCCGGAGGGCACCTACACGAGCCGCGAGATCCCGCTCGACCCCGGCGACCTGCTGCTGCTCTACACGGACGGCCTGGCCGAGGCCCGCAGCGGCGACCAGCTCTTCGGCGAGGAGCGGGTGGCGAACCTGCTGCGGCGCGACCCGGGGGTCACCCCGGACGTGCTGTGCAAGTCGCTGCTCGAGGCGGCCCGTGAGTTCGCCACCGAGCCCATGACCGACGACGTGGCCATCCTGGCCATCCGCCGGTCGCCGTGAGCGACCCCGAGCTCCACGCCCGCCTCGAGCGGGCTCGGGCCGGCAACCTCCACAAGGAGGCGGCCAAGCTCGAGCGGCAGGGGAAGCGCTTCGTCCGCGACCGCCTCGCCCTGCTCCTCGACGAGGGCAGCTTCGTGGAGGACGCCCTCCTCGCCAACACGATGGCCGAGGACCTGCCCGCCGACGGCGTGGTCACCGGCGTGGGCCGCGTCGACGGCCGCCCGGTGTGCGTGGTGGCCAACGACCCGACCGTGAAGGCCGGGTCCTGGGGTGCCCGCACCGTCGAGAAGATCGTCCGCCTCACCGAGCACGCGCTCAGGCACTCGCTGCCGGTGTTCTGGCTCGTCGACTCGGCCGGGGCCCGCATCACCGACCAGGTGGAGCTGTTCCCAGGCCGCCGGGGTGCCGGGCGGATCTTCTACAACCAGGTCCGGCTGTCGGGGAAGGTGCCCCAGATCTGCTGCCTGTTCGGGCCGAGCGCGGCCGGCGGCGCCTACATCCCGGCCTTCTGCGACGTCGTGATCATGGTGGAGAAGAACGCCTCGATGTACCTCGGCTCGCCACGGATGGCGGAGATGGTGGTCGGCGAGAAGGTCAGCCTGGCCGAGATGGGCGGGGCCCGGATGCACGCCGAGGTGTCCGGCTGCGGCGACCAGCTCGCGGAGGACGACGCCGACGCGATCGAGCAGGCGAAGGCGTACTTCTCCTACTTGCCGTCGAACTGGCGCTCCGATCCGCCGGGCTACGACGCGGCCGACCCGGCGCATCCGTTCACCGACGATCTGGTGCCGGCCGACGAGCACACCGGGTACGACATCAGGGACGTGATCGATGCGATCGTCGACGCGGACTCGTTCTTCGAGGTCAAGCCGTTGTTCGCGGCCGAGCTGGTGACCGGGTTCGCGCTGCTGGAGGGCCGGCCGATCGGCATCGTGGCGAACCAGCCGGCGGTGAAGGGCGGTGTGCTGTTCGTCGACTCGGCGGACAAGGCGGCCCGGTTCATCTGGCTCTGCGACGCGTTCAACCTGCCGCTGCTCTACCTGGCGGACGTGCCCGGGTTCATGATCGGCAGCGCGGTGGAGCGGCAGGGGATCATCCGGCACGGCGCGAAAATGATCACGGCGGTCGCCGAGGCCACCGTGCCGACGGTGTCGCTGATCGTCCGCAAGGCCTACGGGGCCGGCCTCTACGCGATGGCCGGGCCGGGCTTCGGCCCGGACGCCTGTCTCGCCCTGCCGACGGCGAAGGTCGCGGTGATGGGCCCGGAGGCCGCGGTCAACGCGGTCTACGCGAACAAGATCGCCGCGATCGAGGACGAGGCCGAGCGGGAGGCGTACGTGGCCGGGCTCCGTGCCGAGTACGAGGTGGACATCGACATCCTGCGACTGGCCGGTGAGCTGGTGATCGACCAGATCGTCCGGCCCGCGGAGGTGCGCCGCGAGGTGATCGCACGGTTCGCGGCGGCGGCGACCAGGGACCGGCACTTCTCCACCCGTCGGCACGGCATCCCCCCGGTCTGACCCGGTGGGGCGGGCTCGGGCGCGGGGTGCTACTCGCGGCGGAAGATCAGCACCAGGGCGCGCAGGGCCAGTACGAAACCGACGAAGAGCAGGCAGGCGCCGATCAGCGGGAAGACCTGGATGTTCGAGGCCGGCAGGTTCGGCCCGCCCGTCGCCGTGATCATGATGATCGCGGCCAGGGTGGCCGCCGAGGCCAGGACGGCGACGATCACCTGGTGGGCCAGGCCGAGCAGGAAGGCGCGGTCGCCGGGGTCGCTGAGCAGCCGCAGGTTGACGCTGAGCCGGCCCTGCTCCAGGTCCTCGGTGATCTTGTTCACCCGTCGGGGCAGCCGGCGCAGCAGCGGCATCAGATGCAGCAGCTCGGAGTCGAACTGGCGGCGCAGCGCGTCCGGATCGGCCGCAGCCGCGAAGATCTCGCCGCCGTGGTTGCGGGCGACCTGGACCAGGTCCAGGTTCGGATCGATCAGTCGGCAGGTGCCCTCCAGGGCGGCGAGGGCGCGAAAGGCGGCCGCGACCTGGCCCGGAACGGCGAAGCCGTGCCGGCGGACCAGGCCGAAGATGTGGCCGAACATGCCGCCGGTGGTGGTCGTCCCGGACCGGTAGCGGACGATCAGCTGGCCGACCTCGCGCTCCATCGCCTTCTCGTTCAGCGGGGCCTCGGGCCGTTCCAGGATCTCCATCAGCGCGTCGGTGGCCGCGACGCTGTTGTTCCGGTCCACGGCGAGCAGCAGCAGTCCGATCGCGTCCCGGGAGTGATCGTCCAGCCGTCCCACCGATCCGAAGTCGAGCAGGCCGAGCCGGCCCTGCTCGTCGATCACCACGTTGCCCGGATGCAGGTCGGCGTGGAACACCCCGCTGAGCATGATCTGGTCCAGCACGGCGCCGAGCAGCCGCTGCGCGGCCTCGGCCCGGGCCTCGGGGTC
>DATGRC010000291.1:0-4725 GCA_035303865.1 Acidimicrobiales bacterium | reverse complement strand
GAGGGCGAGGAGGTCGAAGGCGACGAAGCTGGCCGGCGTCTCGGCGGCCAGCTTCGCCACCCGGGACGCGGCCGGGTGCAGGCGCTGCTGGAGGGCGTCGAAGTCGAGCCCGTCGTCGGTGACCACCACGATCTCGCCGTCCACGACGCAGCGCTCAGGCAGGGCCGCCACCAGGTGCTCGACCAGCTCGGGGAAGTACCGGGTGAGCGGGCGGTCGTTGCGGGAGCCGAGCTCGAGCTCGTCGCCGTCGCGGAAGACGATGCAGCGGAAGCCGTCCCACTTCGGCTCGTAGCCGAGGCCGACGTCCCGGGGCACCGAGTGGACCGCCTTGGCGAGCATCGGCTTGACGGGCGGGCTGAGGGGCAGGCGCACGTGTCGACCCTACGGGACCTCGCCCGCTGCCGGCTCGGCGGTTCCAGCCCCCGCTGCGCAGAGGACCCGACCGAGGAACTAGAACGTGTTCTACTCCAGGAGAGGGGCAGCGTGGACGTCGACGACACCGAGGCAGAGGCGGCGATCCGGGCCGAGGCCCGGGCCTGGCTGCGCACCGTGGCCCGACCCCGGGGCGAGGGCGACGGGCGCTGGCGCCGCTTCCGGGCCAAGAGCGACGAGGACGACCTCGCCCAGCTCGAGGCCGCCCGGGCCTGGCAGCGCACGAAGTACGAGGCCGGCTGGGCGGCCGTCCACTGGCCGGTGGAGCACGGCGGTCGCGGCCTGTCGGCCATCGAGGCGGGCGTGTTCGCCGAGGAGGAGGCCCGCTTCGACGTGTCGGCCCGGTTCTTCATGATCGGCATCGACATGGCCGGCCCGACGCTCATGGCCCACGGCACGCCGGAGCAGCAGGCCCGCTTCCTCGGGCCGATGCTGCGGGGCGACGAGGTGTGGTGCCAGCTCTTCAGCGAGCCCGGCGCCGGGAGCGACCTGGCGTCGCTGTCGACCCGAGCGGTGCGCGACGGAGACGACTGGGTGCTGACCGGCCAGAAGGTGTGGACGTCGTCGGCCCACCTCGCCGACTGGGGGATGTGCCTGGCCCGGACCGACCCCGACGCACCGAAGCACCGGGGCATCGGCTACTTCCTCGTCGACATGCGGGCGCCGGGCGTGACGGTGCGGCCGCTGCGCCAGATCGACGGGGCGATCCACTTCAACGAGGTGTTCCTCGACGGGGTGCGGGTCCCCGCCGACCGGGTGGTGGGCGGGGACACCGACGGCTGGCGGGTGGCGATGACGACGCTCACCGCGGAGCGCACGGCCATCGGCGAGGGCGGGCAGACCGGCTGGCGCGACGTCGCGGAGCTGGCCGAGCGGCTCGGCTGCTCGGAGGACCCGGTCGTCCGTCAGGAGCTGGCCCGCCTCCACACCCGCGAGTCGATCCAGCGGTGGCTGCTCTTCCGGGTGCGGACCGCGGTGGCGCAGGGCCGCCCGCCCGGACCGGAGGGCGCGGTGCTCAAGCTCGTGAACAGCCACCAGGTGGCCCACGTGGGCGAGGTGCTCATGGCCGTGCTCGGCGCGGCCGGCACGCTGTGGCACGACGACGCGCCCGACGGGGGCTTCTGGCAGGACGTGTTCCTCTTCCAGTGGTCGAGCCGCATCGGCGGCGGCACTGAGGACATCCAGCGCAACATCCTCGCCGAGCGGGTCCTCGGCCTCCCCCGCGACCCCGACCCCTACCGCGGCATCCCCTGGCGGGACCTCCCCCGGACCTGACGGGACGACGTCGGTGCGCGACCTCCGGCCGCCGCGGCGGCGGATCGCTCAGGGACGTCGTGTCAGAAGCGGACGAGGCGGCCGGGGCGCTCGCCGGTGGGCTCGCCGTGCTCGTGGGTGACCCGGCCGGCGACGAGGGTGGCGACGTAGCCGTCGGCCCGCTGGATCAGGCGCCGGCCGCCGGCGGGCAGGTCGAAGACCATCTCCGGGGCGTGGAGGGCCATGGCGTCGAGGTCGATCAGGTTGAGGTCGGCTCGCATACCGGGCGCGATCACGCCGCGGTCGGTGAAGCCGTAGGTGGCGGCGGTGCGCGACGTCTGGAGGCTGATCGCCTGCTCCAGCCCGATGCGCTCGCCCCGGGTGCGGCCCTTCACCCAGTGGGTGAGCAGGTAGGTGGGCATGCTCACGTCGCAGATGAGCCCGCAGTGGGCGCCGCCGTCGGAGAGGCCGAGCGTGGTGGCGGGGTGGACCATCATCTCCCGGATCGCCTCGTGGTCGTGGTCCACGTAGGAGGCGAGCGGGGCGAAGAGGAACGCCTTGCCGTCCTGCTCGAGGAGCCAGTCGAGGACGACCTCCTGCGGCGAGCGGCCCTCGCGGGCGGCGACCGCCTCGACGCTGGCCGAGGCCGGCGGCTCGTAGTCGGGCGGGTCGCCGAGCGGGAAGATCTGCCCCCAGCGCTGCATGAGGCCCCGCGCGATCGGGTTGCGGGTGTGGGGCTCCTCGGCGACGAGCGCGGCCCGCACCTCGGGCTGGCGCAGGCGGGCGACGCGCTCGGCGAGCGGCAGGTCGGCCAGCTGCCGGTAGGTGGGGTGCGTGAAGAACGGGTGCAGGGACGACTGCAGGCCGAAGAGCATGCCGGTGGGCCTGCACGCCACCTGCGGGACGATCCGCCGGCCGGCCTCCCGGTCCTCGAGGGCGGCGGCCAGGGCCTCCCGGTACGCCTGGGGCGCGTAGGGGGCCTGAGCGAGCGCGTAGGTGGCGGTGGCGCCGGTGCGCTCGACGAGCTCGACGAGCCACGCCCGGTCGGCGGCGCCGCCCTGGTGGTCGGACACGAGCTGGAAGACGCCGTGGCCGGCCCGGCCGATGGCGTCGCCGAGCGCCAGCAGCTCCTCGGGCGGGGCGTCGGTGCCGGGGACGAGCCCGTGCTTGGAGGAGTGCAGGATCGTGCGGCTGGTGCTGACCCCGCAGGCGCCGGCGTCGAGGGCCTCCTCGGCCAGCTTCGACATCAGCGCGATCTCCTCGGGGTCGGCGTCGCGCTCGTGGGCCCGCTCCCCCATCACGTACGCCCGCAGCGCGGCGTGGGGCACCTGGGCGGCCACGTCGATCGTGCGGGGCGTGGCCTCGAGGGCGTCGAGGTACTCGGGGAAGGACTCCCAGGCCCAGTCGATGCCCTCGTGCAGCGCGGTGCCGGGGATGTCCTCCACGCCCTCCATCACCTCGATGAGGAACGCCTCGGACCCGGGGCGCACCGGGGCGAAGCCCACCCCGCAGTTGCCCATGACGACCGTGGTGACGCCGTGCCAGGACGACGGGGTGAGCTCGGGGTCCCAGGTGACCTGGCCGTCGTAGTGGGTGTGGATGTCGACCCAGCCGGGGGCGACGACGAGGCCGTCGGCGTCGAGCTCGCGCTCGGCGGGCCCGTCGACGCGACCCACCTCGGTGATGCGGCCGTCGCGCACGGCGACGTCGGCGGTGACCGCCGGCGCCCCGGTGCCGTCGACGACGGTCCCCCCGCGGATCACGAGCTCGTGCATCTGTGTCCCCCTCGACGAGATCTGTGCGGGATCCCGTGCGGATGGCGCACGCAGACCCGCACAGATCTTGTCACGTGCGTTGGGAGCGTTCGGGCGGGCGCAGGTACCGTGGCCGGTGTGAGCGAGCACCCGATGAGCGAGCGTCTGGCCGAGCTGGCCAAGCGCAAGGAACAGGCCCTCCACGCTGGTTCGGAGCGGGCGGTCGAGCGCCAGCACGCCAAGGGCAAGATGCTGGCTCGGGAGCGGATCGAGTACCTCCTCGACCCGGGCTCGTTCCACGAGCTCGACATGCTGGCCCGGCACCGGGCGCACGACAGCGGGCTGGCCGAGCGGCCCTACACCGACGGCGTGATCACCGGCTGGGGCACGATCGACGGCCGCAAGGTGTTCGTCTTCAGCCAGGACTTCACCGTGTTCGGCGGCGCCCTCGGCGAGGTGTTCGCCGAGAAGATCCACAAGGTGATGGACCTGGCCACCAAGGTCGGCGCCCCGCTCATCGGCCTCAACGACGGGGCCGGCGCCCGCATCCAGGAGGGCCCGGTCAGCCTCGCCAGCTACGGCGGCATCTTCTACCGGAACGTCTCGGCGTCCGGCGTCATCCCGCAGATCAGCGTGATCCTCGGGCCCTGCGCCGGCGGGGCCGTCTACTCCCCGGCGATGACCGACTTCATCTTCATGGTGAAGGAGAAGTCGCACATGTTCATCACCGGGCCCGACGTGGTGAAGACGGTGACCGGCGAGGAGGTCACCCTCGAAGAGCTCGGCGGCGCGATGGCCCACGCCTCGAAGTCCGGCGTCGCCACCTTCGTCGGCGAGGACGAGAAGGCCGTGCTCGACGAGGTGCGCTACCTGCTCAGCTTCCTGCCCTCCAACAACCTGGAGGAGCCGCCGGCGGTCGCCGCCGTCGACGACCCGATGCGCGAGACGCCCGAGCTGCGGGACCTCATGCCGGCCAGCCCGAACATCCCCTACGACATGAAGGCCGTCATCGAGGCCGTCGTCGACGACGGCGACTACGTCGAGTACTTCCCGCACTGGGCCGGCTCGATCACCTGCGGCTTCGCCCGCCTCGACGGCAAGCCGGTGGGCGTGGTCGGCAACCAGCCGATGGTCCTCGCCGGGGTGCTCGACGTGAACTCCTCGGAGAAGGCGGCCCGCTTCGTCCGCACCTGCGACGCCTTCAACATCCCGCTGGTGACCTTCGTGGACGTGCCCGGCTTCCTGCCCGGCGTCGACCAGGAGCACGGCGGCATCATCCGCCACG
>DATGRC010000290.1:0-7090 GCA_035303865.1 Acidimicrobiales bacterium | reverse complement strand
TGGGGGGTGCTCGGCGCGACGGTGCTCAACGTCACCCTCTTCTTCGTGGTCGCCGAGGTCGCCCCGAAGACCTGGGCCATCCAGCACACCGACCGGGCCGCGCTGGCCGCCGCCCGACCCATCAAGGCCCTGGCCAGCCTGCCCCCGCTGCGGATCATCTCCCGCGCCCTCATCGGGCTGACCAACGTCATCCTGCCGGGCAAGGGCCTGAAGGCCGGCCCGTTCACCTCCGAGGCCGAGCTCCTGGCCGTGGCCGACCAGGCCGTCGAGGAGGCCGTCATCGAGGCCGAGGAGCGCCAGCTCATCGAGTCGGTCATCGAGCTGGGCGACACGGTGGTGCGCGAGGTCATGGTGCCCCGCACCGACATGGTGACCTTCCCCGGGGACTTCCGGGCCGCCGACGCCATGGAGGTCGTGATCATGAACGGGTTCAGCCGGATCCCCGCCGTCGGCACCGGCATCGACGACATCGTCGGCATCGTGCACGCCAAGGACCTGATGCGGGCCGAGCGCGACGGCAAGGGCGACGTGCCCGTGTCCGAGCTGGCCCGCCCCGCCCACTTCGTGCCCGAGACCAAGGGCGTGTCCGAGCTGCTGCGGGAGATGCAGGAGGAGCGGTTCCACATGGCGATCGCCGTCGACGAGTACGGCGGCACCGCCGGGCTGATCACGCTCGAGGACATCATCGAGGAGCTGCTCGGCGAGATCGTCGACGAGTTCGACGTCGAGGACCCGATGATCGAGCCGCTGCCCGGCGGCGACGTGCGGGTCAACGCCAAGATGCCCCTCGACGAGGTGAACGACCTCATCGAGGCGCAGCTGCCCGAGGGGGACTGGGACACGATCGGCGGGCTGATGCTGTCCCGGCTCGGGCGGGTGCCGGCCGAGGGCGAGTCCGTGGAGGTCGACGGGTGGCGGCTCACCGCCCAGCGGGTCCAGGGCCGGCGCATCGGGCGCATCCGCCTGCACCGCCTCGCCGCCTACGACCCCGACACCGAACCCGCGCCGGTCGACGCCGGGGAGGCCAGCCGGTGAGGTCCGGGTTCGTCACGTTCGTGGGCCGCCCCAACGTGGGCAAGTCCACGCTGCTCAACCGCATCCTCGGCACGAAGGTGGCGATCACCTCCGACAAGCCGCAGACCACCCGCACCCGGATCATGGGGGTCCTCACCCGGCCCGACGCCCAGATCGTGTTCGTCGACACGCCCGGCATCCACAAGCCCCGCACCGCGCTCGGGTCGCGGCTCAACACCACCGCCGAGGCCACGATCGACGACGTCGACGTCGTGTGCTTCGTGATCGACGCCACCCAGCCCTTCGGTCGGGGCGACCAGTGGGTGGCGAACCTCGTGCCGAAGGACGCGGTGTGCGTCGTGAACAAGGTCGACCGGGCCTCGAAGGCCCAGGTGATCGAGCAGCTGGCCAAGGCGGCCGAGCTCGACCTCGAGGCCTACTTCCCGGTGTCGGCCCGCACCGGCGACGGCGTCGGCGCGCTCGTCGAGCACCTCGTGGAGCGGCTGCCCGAGGGCCCGCAGTACTTCCCCGACAACATGGTCACCGACGTCCCCGAGGCGTTCATGGTGGCTGAGCTCGTCCGCGAGCAGCTGCTGCGCCGCACCCGCGAGGAGCTGCCCCACTCGATCGCCACCCGGGTGGTGGAGTGGGACTGGCCGCTCATCCGCTGCGAGATCGTCGTGGAGCGGCCCAGTCAGAAGGGCATCGTGATCGGCCGCGGGGGCCAGGTGCTGAAGGAGGTAGGCACCGCCGTGCGCCAGCAGCTGCCCGACGGTGCCTACCTCGAGCTCATCGTCAAGGTCGACAAGGACTGGCAGCGTCGACCCAAGGCGATGGAGCGCTTCGGCTACTGAGCGAGCGGGCTACTCCTCCGACGAGCAGTTCTCGTCGAGCCAGCGCTCGATGTTCTCGCCGGCCGCCTCGAAGCGGGGCGACTCCAGGGCCTTCATGGCCGGCTCGAGCTTCGCCATGGCGTCCGGGTTGGTGAAGGTGGCGGGGTCCTCGAAGTCGATCCCGGCGTCGGCCAGGCCCTTCGCGAACGCCTCGAACGCCTCGGCGAGGACGTCGAAGTCCTCCTTGAGCTCCGCCGGCACGTTCTTGGCCACCTCGGCGAAGTACTCGCCGGCCTGCTCGATCTCGGCCTCCATGTCGCCGCCGCCGAACATGCTCGCCATCGGGGCGCCGACCACCATCATCGCCTGGGCGAAGGCCATGCACTCCCCGCCGAGGACGTCCTGCAGCTCACCGAGGTCGACGTCGTTGCCGCTCAGGCCCCCGGTGGAGCCGTCGTCGCCGTCGTCGCGGTCGTCCGTGTCGTCGCCTGCGCCGGTGTCCTCGGTGTCCTCGGTGGTCGCCGCGTCCCGGTCATCGAGCGCGCTGCTGTCGTCGTCGTCGCCGCAGGCCGCCAGGCCGAGGCCGAGCACCGCCACCGCGGCCAGCGCGGCCGCCTTCCGCATCAGAGCCATCTCTCTCCTCTGTCCTCGCGCCGGATCGGGGGAGCCCGACGCCCGTCCGAGGCGAACCTAGTCGACGCCCCGTCCCGAGCCGACCACCGTCAGTGCCCGTCGCGGATCGCCTCGAGGACCCGCCGCACCTCGGCGGGGTCCTTCGTGCGCCGCATCGGCGGGAGCGCGTTCACGACCTCCCAGCGGTAGCGGGCGGTGGCCAGCCTCGGGTCCAGGACGGCCACGACGCCACGGTCCGTGGCCGCCCGGATCAGCCGACCGGCGCCCTGCGCGAGGAGCGTGGTGGCCCGGGGGAGGTCGATCAGGCTGAAGGCGGCGGCGCCGGCGCGCTCGCGGCGGGCCTGCAGGAGCGGCTCGTCGGGCCGGCCGAAGGGGATGCGGTCGATGGCCACCAGGCTGAGGGCCCGACCGGGGACGTCGACGCCCTGCCAGAAGCCCATGGTGGCGAACAGGCAGGTCTCCTCCTCGGCGGCGAAGCGCTCGAGCAGCCGGGCCTTGGGCAGCGAGCGCTGGGTGAGCACCTCGACGTCGACCCGCTCGGCCACCGCCTCGGCGGCCGCGTCGAGCACCCGGAACGAGGTGAACAGGCCGAGCGTGCGGCCCCCGGCGGCCGCGATGAGCCCGGCCAGCTCGTCGACCATGGCGTCGAGGTAGGCGGGGCTGCGGGGGTCGGGGAGGTGGGCGGCGCAGTAGAGGACGGCGTGGGCCTCGTAGTCGAAGGGGCTGCCGACGTCGAGCTCGGTCACCTCGTCGCGGCGCAAGCCGAGCCGCTCGGGGAGGTGGGCGGGCAGCGTGGCGCTCGTGAGCACCCCGGTGCGCTTGGCCCACAGCCCGTCGCGCAGCACCTCGGACACGTCCACCGGCGCCACCCGCAGCACCGGGTTGGCGTCGGTGCCCTCCACCCACATCACCTCGTCGCGCGACACGAGCTCGACGGCCTGGAGGTCCTCCAGCAGCGCGGACGCGGCCTGCTGCACCCGCAGCGCCCGGGAGCGGCTCTCCTCCGGGGCGTCGGCCGGGACCTTGCGCGCCGCGGCGAGCACCTGCTCGACGCGGCCTCGGGCCACGGCCAGCACGCCGGCCACGTCGTCGGGCAGGCGGCGGAGGCGCTCGTCGCGGCGGGGGCGCAGCGCCTCGGTGAGCATCTGGCCGGCGTCCTCGACGCCGGCGGCCAGCTGGTCGTCCTCGATGACGCCACGGGTGCGGCGGGCCAGATCGGTGAACCGCCCGCCGGTGAGGTCCACGCCGGCGGTGGCCGACACGATCTCCTCCAGCTGGTGGGCCTCGTCGACGATCACCACCTCGTGGTCGGGGAGGATCACCCCGCCGGCGGCCAGGTCCAGGCCGTAGAGGTGGAGGTTGACGACGACCACGTCGGCCTCGGCGGCCCGCAGCCGGGCGCCCTCGGCGAAGCACACGTCGCCGCTCGGGCACCGGTTGGCGCCGGGGCACTCGCGGGCGGTGACGCTGACCGCCGCCCACGCCTGCGGCGACGGCTCGACGTCGAGCTCGGCCCGGTCCCCGGTGGCGGTGGTGGCCGCCCAGCGGGCCAGCGCCAGCAGCTCCTCGGCCGGGGCCCGCTCGGCCACCCCGTCGAGGGCGAGCTGCTCGCCGCCCGGCGCCCTGGCGGTCAGCTCGGCCAGGCGCTGGAGGCACAGGTAGTTGGCCCGGCCCTTGAGGACTGCCCACTCGAAGTGCTCCGGCATCCGCTCCTGCAGGAACGGCAGGTCCTTGCCGGCCAGCTGGTCCTGCAGGGCCTTGGTGGCGGTGGCGACGACGGTCTTCTTGCCGGCGAGCACGGCGGGCACGAGGTAGGCGAGGGTCTTGCCGGTGCCCGTCCCGGCCTGCACAGCCAGGTGCGGGGTGGGGGCGGTGCCGGCGATCGTGGAAGCCACCGCCTCGGCCATCTCCACCTGGCCCGCCCGGGCCTCGCCCCCTCCCGGGAGCGCGCCCACCACATCGGCCAGCACGGCCGCCACCCGGCTCACGGGGACAGGATCACGCGCCGGGGGCGGCGCAGTCGACCACCTCGCCGAGGCCGGTGGGCGGCTGCTCGCCGGGCTCGGTGCCCCGGGCCGCCGGCGGCGGGGTGGCCGGGTACCCGGCGAGGACGAGCAGGTGCTTCAGGACGGGGCCGATGAGCAGCGCCACGACCACGGTGCCGGCACCGATCTGGCCGCCGAGCGCCCACCCCACCGCCACGCAGGACACCTCGATGCCGGTGCGGGTGGCGGCCAGCGGGTAGCCGCGGTCGTGGATGGCCAGCATGACGATCTCGGCCGGCCCGGGGCCCAGCTCGGCCACGATCACGGCGGTGATGCCGGCGGCGATGGCGAGGAAGCCCACCGCGAACAGCGGGAGCCGCACCGCCATCAGGTCGGACTCGGGCACGAGGCGCAGCACCGCCCCGAGGATCGGGCCGACGAGCAGGACGGCCAGGACGGTGCCGGGGCCGGGGCGCCGGCCGAGCGCCCAGCCGCCGAGCGTGAACACGAGCGGCAGGAGCATGGCGGCCAGGCCGATCTCGAGCCCGGTGGCCTCGGCCACGCCGGTGGTGAGCACGTCGTAGGGCGCCACCCCGATCTCCGCCCGGATCATGAGGGCCACGCCGACGGCCACCAGCACGAGCCCCGAGGCGAGGGTGAGCAGCCGCCGGGCGACGGGGGTCTCGGGGGTGGCGGCGATCGTCACGGCGATGACGCTACCTGTGGCCGGGTCGAGACGAGCAGCCGGTTGCGGGGCGATCAGCCGACGACGAGCTCCTCGCCGGCCCGCACGAGGCGCTCCACCTCGGCCACCGCGGCGGCCAGGTCGGGCAGGTCCCGCTCGATCGCGCCCTGCGGGGTGAGGAAGAGGAACACCACCCGCTCCACCGGTTCGCCGGTGGTGGCGGCCACGGTCAGGGCGTACGCCGCGCCCTGCAGGCGGTAGCCGGCCACCCGGCGGTCCAGTGCGGCGGCGTCCGCGCTGGCGCTCGTCTTGTGGTCGACCACGACGAGGCCGCTCGGGCCGCGGTAGAGCAGGTCGACGTAGCCCTCCAGGAGCCGGTCGGCGACCGGGGCGCAGGCGTACACCTCCCGCCAGTGCGGGGCGCCGGCCGCGGCCCGCACCACCGGCGCGCCGAGCGCCTCCTCCACGAGCGCCCGGACCTCGTCGGCCCGCTCCGGCACCGCCTCGGCCTGGCACTGGGCGGCCACGGCGGCGTCGAGGCCCTCGCCGGTGGCCAGGTCGATCGTCTGGAGCACGCCGTGGACGGCCCGGCCCACGGCCGTGCCGTAGCGGCCCTTGAGCCACGGCGGCAGGTCGAGGTCCCGGGGTCGCTTCTGCAGGCCCGGGTCCGGCTCGTCGCCGCTCGCCGGCGCGCCGCCCCCGGCCTCGGCCGCCGCGGCGTGCGGTGCGCCGGGCCCGGGGGGCGGTGCGGCCGGCGCGTCGAAGAGCGTGGGCTGCGTGGCGGTGACCGCCCCCGCGTCCGCCTCCGGCGCCGTGGCGTCGGCGATCGCCGGGAGGTCGGGCTCCGCGCCCGTGTCGGGGTGGCCCTCGTCGGTGAGGGCGGTGGCGGCCACCGCCCCCGGTCGGGCCGCCCGCTCGAGGGCGGCGGCGCGCGCCGCCGCCCACTCGGCGAACGGCTCGGGCGGCTCGGGCACGTGCTGCGGGTCGGTGGGCAGCGGGTCGGCCCGGCCGCTCAGGTCCCGCAGGTGCTCGAGCGCGCCGCCCATGCCGGCCACGAGGATCTCCGCGTTCGTGCGGTTGCTCGGCTTGGGCTCGCTGGCCCGCTCCCTGCGGTGGAGGGAGAGGACGAGGTGGTCCTTGGCGCGGGTGGCGGCCACGTAGAGGAGGCGGACCCGCTCGTCGTAGCCCATCTGCTCGTCGATCGGCTTGCCCTCCTCCCACTCCTTGGTGACGACCTCCCGGCCCAGCCGGTACCCGACCGGGCCGCCGTCGTGGGGGAAGTACACGTCGACCGAGCTGCGGTTCCCCTGCGCGCCGGTGGACATGCCCGACACGATCGTGATCGGGAACTCGAGGCCCTTGGCGGCGTGGATCGTCATGATCCGCACGGCGTCGTCGTCGGTCTCGGGCAGCACCGCCTCGGTGACCCGAGCGCCCTCGGTGGTCTGCTGGCGCACCCAGCCGAGGTAGGCCCGCAGGGTGCCGCCGGTGGCCTCGCTCCACGCCCGGGCCTGGTCGATGACGAAGCGCAGGCGCCGCCACAGGTCACGGGGGCGACCCTCGGCGAAGCCGAGCTCGAGGGCCCGTCGGTCCCGGGCGATGCGGTCGAGCAGCTCGGCCGGCGACGACCAGTGGCGGGCCTCGTGCAGCTCGCGCAGGTAGGCCAGCCCTGCCTGCACCGGGCCGGCATCGGGGTCGGGCGGCTCGGGGGTGTTGTAGGACCAGCGGGCGCCGTGCTCGACGCGGTAGCGGAGGAGGTCGTCGTCCCCGCAGGCCAGCAGCGGGGTGCGCAGCGCCGAGACGACGGCGAGGTGGTCGGTGGGGTCGTCGGCCGCTCGCAGGACCATGAGCAGGTCCCGCACGGCGCGGGTGGCGTACACGAGCGACGACGACTCGGTGCGGAACGGAACCCCGGCCGCCTGCAGCTCGTCCTCCAGGTA
>DATGRC010000289.1:0-5295 GCA_035303865.1 Acidimicrobiales bacterium | reverse complement strand
CCCTTCAGCTCTTCGAACGCACCCATCGTGGGCTCCTTGTCGTGTCGCCCTCGCTCGGTCGCGCCGCGCGGCGCGGAGGGGTCCCCCGCGCCTACCCGACCTCGCCGGCGGCAAGCCACGACGTCGGTCACACCCCCGGCCGACCCCCGGCGCGCAGCGGGCTCCCGCTCTGGGGAGCCCGGACCTGCGGTGCTTGGAGCGGACGACGGGACTCGAACCCGCGACCCTCACCTTGGCAAGGTGATGCTCTACCAACTGAGCCACGTCCGCGTGGAGCGCCGAGGATAGCAGCGCCCGCGGGCGCCGCCCAACCGGCCGGGCGCACCCCGGCCCCGACCCCTCGAGCGGCCGCCCCGACGGTCGACGGCCGTGCTCGCTGCCTTAGCGGGAGGGGATTCCCGGTGCTCCCGTCGAACCTCTCCCGTGGAGGGAGACGTGACCGGCGCCACTCCCTCGCCTATCGTCCGAACTGCTCGTACCGGCAGTAACACCGCAAACTGCCCGAACGCCCAGTCCATCGCACCAGGGGGATCGAATGCGCGAGGACGCACAGCCAAGCTTCCGCCGGACGAGGCGGACCGCCGTCGCCGTCGGGGCGGTCACGCTGCTCACGTTCCTCGCCACCGACCCCGGTGCCGCCGCCCCCGGCGCCCCCGCCCAGGCGTCGTCGTTCAACGCCGGCACCGGCAGCGCCATCGCCCTCGGCTACAAGGTCAACCCGGTCGCCGGGAACCTGAGCTTCGGCATCACCGCCGGCGAGTCGGTCGCCGGGCACCAGAACACGGGCGCCACCGGCCAGTCGCGGGCGATCAACCTCGGCGTCATCGGCGTCACCCTCGCCGGCGAGGGCTGCGACGGCGGGGCCCCCACCCTCCCGGAGTCGTCGCAGCCCCAGCCGCTCGTGGTCACCTCGGCCGACGAGGGCGCCGCCCAGGGGAAGACGGAGAAGGAGGCCGAGGTCATCACCAAGTCGGCCCGGGCCACCCCTGACCCCTTCGCCGAGGCGATCACCGAGATCGCGCCGCTCGGTGACCGAAGCACCGTCTACATCGGGGGCGGCCGCACGATCACCCACTCCGGGCTCGTGGCCGACGGGGTGCGTGAGGCCCTGGCCCGCACCGAGATCGGCGAGATCGTGATCGCCGGCGGCGCGATCAAGCTGACGGGCCTCACCTGGCAGGCCGTGCACCGCTCCGGTGCCGAGGAGGTGGCCGAGGGCTTCTTCCGCATCGACGGCCTCGAGATCGGCGGCCAGCGCATCCCGGTCCCCCACGACCTGCTCGACCAGCTCGAGGTCGTCAACCAGCTCCTCAGCGTGCTCGGCGTGGAGATCACCGCCCCCGAGGTGCGCTTCGAGGAGGGCATCGTCTTCGTCGACCCGCTGAAGATCGCGATCGTCCCCAACGACCTGCGGGACTCGCTCACCCAGCCGATCTTCGAGCTGATCCAGCCGGTCCGCGAGGACCTCACGGACCTCCTCCTCGAGATCGACTGCGGCAACTCCACCTACATCACCGTCGTCGACCTCGTGCTCGGCTCGGTGAGCGGCGCCGGCTCGCTCGGCCTCGAGCTCGGCGGCGTGCAGGCCACCACGAGCGAGCTCAACGCCTTCGAGTTCCCGCAGCTCCCGCCGCCGCCCGAGCTCGCCCCCGCCGCGCCGGCCCCGCCCACGCCGGCGCCACCCAGCACCGGCGGCGCCGGCGGCAGCTTCGCCAGCGCCCCCTCCCCCGCTCCCGCGCCGGCCCCGGCCCCGTCGGGCGGCGACGAGGAGGTGGCCGCCCCCACGCCCGTCGAGGACGTGGCCGAGTCCCCGATCGCCCGGGTCACCGGCGAGCGGGGCGGGGTGATGGCCCTCGTGGCCGGCGGCGGGCTCGCCGCGCTGCTCCTGACCGCTGAGGGCGACCGCCGCAAGATGCGCCGCGCCCTGCGAGAGATCCCCCTGGAGGCCTGAATGCCCGCGCCCGTCAACCCGCCGCCCCGGGGCAGCTTCGCCGTCAGCCAGCGGCTCCTGCGCGGCTACGGCCCGCTCGCCGTGCTGGCCGGGATGCTGCTGCTCATGTCGGTCCTCGTGCCGTCGAAGGTGCAGGACGAGACCCAGCTCGCCACCAGCGAGGGTGGGCTGCGGCCCGGCGTCGCCACCGGGTCGGCGAGCGACAGCGACGCGCTCGAGGAGGGCCCGGAGACCATCGTCACCACGCCCGAGGGGGTCGAGGATACCGGCGGCGGGGGCGGCGACGGCGGGGACGGTGGCGCCGGTGGCGGCGGCGAGGTCGTCCCGCCCGGGGCCGCCGGCGGCTGCCCCGACCGCGAGGAGCAGGTGCCGGGCGATCCGTACTCGCCGCCGTGCATCGCCTTCTCCGGCGACAACGGCGGCGCCACCGCCAAGGGCGTCACCGGCGACACGATCAAGATCGCCTTCCGGGTGCTCAACGAGAAGGGCTTCCAGCAGACCCTGGCCCAGCTGGCCGGCGCGTCGCTGTCGGACTCGCCCGAGGCCGTCGTCCGGACGGTGGAGGCGCTGGCCGACTACTTCAACGAGCGGTTCCAGTTCTACGGCCGCAAGATCGAGATCGTCCCGTACCAGGGCAAGGGCTCGAACACGAACGAGCTGCTCGGCAAGGGCCGCGAGGCGGCGGTGGCCGACGCCATCAAGGTGGCCGAGGAGATCGGCGCCTTCGCCGACCTGTCCGCCACCAGCGAGCCCTACGCCGGCGCGCTGGCCGACCGGGGCGTCATCGCCTTCGGCACCCCGTACCTGTCCCGCAAGTGGCACGAGGACCACGCCCCCTACGCGTGGAGCATCGCCACCGACGGCTCGATCGTGTCGGAGTTCGCCGCCGAGTACGCGGCCAAGAAGCTCTACGGCGGCACCGCCGACCACGCCGGCGGGAACCTGAAGGGCAAGCCCCGCAAGTTCGGGGTCCTCGCCCCGGAGAACTCCTGGTACCAGGAGTCGGTCGACAACGCTGAGCAGGAGCTGCGAGCCCAGGGCAAGGAGCCCGGCTACCGGCGGGCCTACGTGCTCGACCTGGGCACGATGTCGGACCAGGCCACCCGGATCATCGCCGACTTCAAGGACCGCGGCATCACCACGATCCTCTGCGGCTGCGACGCGATCCTGCCGGTGTTCCTCTCCGGCGTGGCCAACCGGGAGAAGTACTACCCGGAGTTCATCATCGTCGGCACCGCGCTCACCGACAGCGACATCGTCGGACAGCTCTGGAAGCCGGAGTTCGCGAGCCACGCCTTCGGCGTGAGCCCCCTCGACGGGTTCGTGCCCCCCACGCAGACGATCGCCTACGCCGCCTACAAGTCGGTCCGCGACGACGAGCCGGCCTTCACGGTGGACCTGATCTACTACCAGATGTACCAGCTGGCCATCGGCATCCACATGGCCGGCCCGAACCTGACCCCGCAGACCTTCGAGGCCGGCATGTTCGCCTACCCGGCCCGGTCGGGACCCTTCGGGCTCTGGAAGTACGGCCCCGGTGACCGCACGGCGGCCAACGACGTCCGCGAGATCTACTGGGACCCCAACGCCATCTCCGCCTACAACGGCCAGCGGGGGGCGTACATCGGCGCCAACGACGGCGCCCGCTACCAGAAGGGCCAGATCCCCGCGGGCCCGCCGAGCCGGCCGACCCAGGTGGGGCTCGGCTGATGACCGCCACCGCCGCCGCCCCGACGCTGCGCGACCGCTGGGACGGGCTGTCCCGCTCCGCTCGGGGGGCGCTGGCCGTCCTGGGGGGCAGCGCCGCCGTCTTCGTCGCCTACCGGGCGCCGGGGCTCGGGCCGTTCCTCGACGACAAGGCCCCGTTCGGCATCGTCGTGGCCGGCACGATCGTCGGCACCGTCACGGCCCTGCTGGCGATGGGGCTCATCCTCATCTACAAGACGAGCCGGTTCATCAACTTCGCCTACGCGTCGATGGGGAGCCTGGCCGGGGTCACCGCCATCGGCCTCCACCTCGAGAAGGGCGTGCCGTTCTTCGCCGCCCTGCCGATCGGCGTGGCGATCGGTGTGATCACCGGGGCCGTCGTGGAGCTCGTAGTGCGGCGGTTCCGCAACACCTCGCGGCTGATCCTCACGGTGGCCAGCATCGGCATCGCCCAGATCCTGAGCGTCATCGAGGCGGGCATCGCCATGCGGGGCCTCGGGTTCGTGTCGCTCACCGGCGGCTTCGAGATCCCCCTCGGACTCCAGCTCGACCTCGGGGTGAAGACGCTCTTCGGCGACGAGATCCTCATCATGATGGTGGTGCCGCCGGTGCTGGCCGGCCTCGCCTGGTTCCTGCTGCGCACCGACGTGGGCATCGCGGTGCGGGCGGCCGCCGAGAACGAGGACCGGGCGCTGCTGCTCGGCATCCCGATCCGCCGGCTCACCACGGTCGTGTGGATGGTGGCCGGCGGCCTCGCGGCCCTCACCTTCGTGCTCAAGGCCCCCTTCCAGGGCGTCACCCCGGGCCTGGCGTCGGCCGGACCGCTCCTCCTGCTCCCCGCCCTCGCCGCCGCGGTGGTGGCCCGCATGGAGTCCCTGCCGATCGCCTTCTTCGCCGGCATCGGGCTCGGGATCATGGAGGCCGTCATCGGCTGGAACACGCCGGGCACCCCCACCGTGCAGTACGTCGCCTTCCTCGTCGTAATCCTGACGGCGCTGCTGCTGCAGTCCGGCAAGCTGTCCCGCGCCCAGGAGAGCGCCGGCTCCACGTGGTCGTCGCTCGGCGTGCTCAAGCCCACCCCGCTCGAGCTGCGCAACCTGCCGGAGGTGGCGTGGACCCGCCGGGGCCTGCTCGCCCTCGTCGCCGCCGCGATGATCTTCGTGCCCGGCACCTGGACCGCGTCGAACCAGTACCTCGCCGCCGTGGCGATCGTGTGGGGGATGGCCGCGGTGGCGCTCGTCATCCTCACCGGCTGGGGCGGCCACATCAGCCTCGGCCAGTTCGCCATCGTCGGCATCGGGGCCCTCGTGGCCGGCAACCTCATCGAGCGCTGGAACGTCGACCTGTTCCTCGTGCTGATCGCGGCGGGCGCCGCCGGCGCGCTCATCTCGCTCGTGGTGGGCCTGCCGGCGCTGCGCATCCGCGGCCTGTTCCTCGCCGTGACCACGCTCGCCCTGGCGGTGGCCCTCGACACCTACGTCCTGAACTTCAACAACTTCCCCGACCTCATCCCCACCGACGTGGGCCGGCCCCTGCTCTTCGAGCGGTTCGACCTGGCCGACGCCCACACGATGTACCTGACCTGCCTCGCCTTCCTCGGCCTGTCGGTGCTCGCCGCCGCCGGGCTGCGCAAGGCC
>DATGRC010000288.1:0-6969 GCA_035303865.1 Acidimicrobiales bacterium | reverse complement strand
ACCCCGAACAGCCCACCACCGTCACCGTCGTCTCAACCCCGTCGGCGCCATCTGCTCCTCTGAGACCGGTGTCACACCCCCTTCGTAGGGTCGGACACATGGAGATCGATCCGGAGGTGCGGCGAGAGGCTTGGGCCCGCTGTGCTGACCGGACGGTCTCGGTGGTGGGCACGATGAACCTGGCGCTGGTGGAGCTGGTCACCACCATCCGGGAGCTGATTGACACCGAGGGATGGCAGGGCGCCGGGATCATGTCGGTGGAGCACTGGGTGCGCTGGCACGCCTGCATGGGCAGGGACCGAGCCCGGAACCTGGTGCGGGTGGCCGAGCGCATGCACGAGCTGCCGCGCTGCTGGGCGCTGTTCCGGGAGGGGCGCCTCACGGAGGACGCCATGGTTCGCATCGCCCGTCGGGTGCCTGCCGAACGAGACGCGAACATCGCCGAGCTGGCGCCGGGGTTGCTGATCGCCCAGCTCGATCGGGTGCTGCGCGTGTTCCCGGTCATCACCGCGAACAAGGCCAAGCCCGCCACCCGGGAGCGCAGCTTCCTGTTCCACGTGCGGGCCGATGGCACAGGAGTGGGGAGCTTCACGCTTCCGCCCGATGAGGCGGCCCGGCTCAAGGTGGGCCTCCAGCAGGCCCGGGAAGCCGAGTACCGCCGCCGGAACGGCCTGGACGACAGCGCCGAGGTCACCCGCTCCCAGGTTCACGAGGTCACCCCGGCGTGCGGGTTCGTGCGCTTGACCGACGAGGGCATCGACGCCCTGGATCCCTCGCTGTGCCGCCGCCAGCCCCGCAGCGATCGCACCAAGGTGGTCCTGCACCACGACGTCGACCGCCACGGTGAGCTCGGCCCCGGCCAGCTGCACCTCGGCGCCACCATCCCCAGCGTGCTGGCCCGCTACCTGTCCTGCGATGCCGAGGTGCAGGTCATGCAGTACCGCGACGGTCGGCTCGTGGGGATCAACCCCACGGCACGAACCGTCAGCCGGGCGCTGCGTCGGGCGATCGAGCGCCGAGACCAGGGCTGCGCCCACCCGCTGTGCGGCCAGCGCGTCGCCCTGCACATCCACCACATCGTGTTCTGGGAGAACGGGGGCACCACGATCCCCCGCAACCTCATCGCCTTGTGTCCCCGGCACCATCGGGCGCTGCACCTCGGGGAGCTCTCCCTCGAAGGCGACCCCGAGGCTGGCACCGTCGTGTTCAGGGACGAGTGGGGGAGGCGGATCGAACCAATAGCCCCGGGCTCGCCCGAGCCGCTGCGCCTCGACGAGCCCACCGCCTACCGCATGCCCTACGGAGAACGCCTCGACTACCGCCAGGTCGGTTGGAACTGACCTTCCGCGGGCCGGTGGCGGGTGCCCGGTGCTGGGCGTCCTCCCGGTGGTTCAGCGGGGCGTGCGGCGCACAGCACGCCGGAGGGCGGTGCCGGCGGCCACCAGGCCGAGTCCAAGAGCGGTGAGCAGCACCGTGCCATCCGCGCCGGTGTAGGGCAGGGTCTGCGTTGGGGCCGGTGCGACAGCGATGGCCTCGACCTCCGTCGGCGCCGGCTCGGTGGTGGCCGTCACGGGGACCGTGGTGCTCGGCGCGGTCGTGGCCGGTGGCGCCGTGGTCGAGGTGGTCGAGGTGGTCGGCTCCTGTGCCTGGCGGACAACCAGGTGCAGCGTCGACTCCTTCTGGATGTTGTAGTCCGCCAGGGTCCGGCCGTCCTCCAGCGGCTTGCCCGCGAAGATCAGGCTCTGGTCGGCCGGATCGATCCCGGTCTCGTCCTGGATCTTCTGCTTGACCTGCTGGATCGAGTCCGAGGACTCCACCTCGAGGGTGATCGTCGGGCCGTCGATCATCTTCACGAAGATCTGCATCCCGGGGACGGTAACCAGCGCCCCGCGTGGCAGCGAACGGACGGGCAGTGGTCTCCTGCCTCCCGCGGCGGGCTGATCTCGCTCCGGGCAGTCGCCGCTGAGCGGGCCTCGAGGTGACGGTGCCGATCCTCGACGACGGCCTCTTCGAAGGCGACGAGACCTTCACCCTGCAGCTCACCAACCCCACCGGCGATCCCGTGCCCACCATCACCACGGCCGCCGGCACCGCCACCATCGTCGACGACGAGGCACCCCCGCCCACCACCCCGGCCACAGAGGCGCCCGAGCCAGCCGCGCCGCGGGCCCAGGCCGTCACCGCGCCGCCCACCTACGCGGGCTGACCCCTCGGTTGTGAGCAGGAGCCGGGCCCGAGGGCCCGGCTCAGCCCGGGTGGTGGTGTGCTCGGCCGTGCCGGTGCTGCCAGGCGTGGTGGTGCTCGTCGAGGCGGTCCCACGCCTCGTCGTCGAGGAGCTGGTGGGCGGCGGGGAACAAGTCGAACTCCTCGATGTGGATGTGGGTGGCGAGCACGTCGAGGGCGTGGCGGACCTGGTCCGGGTCGTGGCCGGCGAGGGCTTGGTCCACGTGGTGGTGCTCGGTGGCGAGGCGCTCGGTGTCCAGGCCGATGGCGGCCAGCTCCACGTAGAGGCCCGTCTCCTCGAGCTCGGAGTGGGGGGCCAGCACGGCCTCCAGCGCGTCGCGCAGCTCGTCGCTCGGCTCACCCCGGTCCAGCGCCGCTCGGATCGAGGCGATCATGGCGCTGATGCGGGCGTGCTCCTCACCGAGGTCGGCGATGAGGTGCCGGGTGCGGCAGCCGCAGTAGTCGCACATCGCTGCCCTTCCTACCCCCGCTCACCGGGCGGCGCTACGACGCTGCCGGGGCGCTGGACCCGACCGGAGGGAGCGCTTCGCCCGGTTCGTCCTCTGCTAGACGAGGGCCGTGGCCAGCCGATCCCGGGGTCGTTCGCGCACCCGTCGCAGCCCGTGGCTCCCCGCCGTGTACGTCGCCCTCGGGGGCCTCGCCGCGCTCGGCGGGGCCCGGCCCACCAGCATCGAGGTGCTCGACCCGGTGCTCCTCGGGCTGGCCGGGACCGGGATCGCGGCGTGCGCCGTCCGGGCCCGGACGATGGCGGTGTACGTGGCCGGCGGGCTGGCCGCCGCCCTGCAGCCCGAGGTGGTGCCGGCGCTCCTCGGCCTGGCCGGGCTGGGCGCGGCGCTCGTCAGCCGGCTCGGACGGCGGCGGTCGGTGCTCGACGCCTGCGCCGGCGGCCTCGGCTGGGCCTGCGCCGTGGGCGCGCCGTTCCAGGCCGGCGCCACGCCGATCGTCGTGCCGGTGCTCGGGTTCGGGTGGCTCGTGTGGTCCGCCCACCGCCACGGCAGCGCCCGCTTCCGCCAGCGGGCCGGCTGGGTGCTCGGCGGCGTCGGCGCCGTCGCCGTGGTGGGGGCCGGGGCCGGGCTCCTGGCCGTGGCGATGGCCCGCGGCGACGTGGAGCGCGGCGCCGACCTCGTGGAGCGGGGCCTGCGGGCCGCCCGCGCCGGCGACACCGAGCAGGCCGTGGCCCACCTCAGCGCCGCCCGCCGCTCGCTCGGCCAGGGCGAGTCGGTGCTCGGCGCGCCGTGGGCCCGTCCCGCGTGGGTGGTGCCCGGGGTGAGCCAGAACGCCCGGGCCCTGCACGCCGTGGTGTCGGAGGTCGACGCCCTCGCCGCGGTGGCGATCGACACCGCCGACTCGGCCCGCCTCGACGAGCTGCAGGCCACCGGCGGGCGGGTCGACCTCGCCGCGGTCGCCGCCGTGGAGGCCCCGCTCGAGCAGGCGCTCGGCGCGCTGCGCACCGCCCAGGACCGCCTCATCGCCGTGGGCGACCGCTGGCTGCTCGACCCGCTGCGAGACCGCATCGACGACGTGGCCGCCGAACTGGCCGACGCCATCCCCTCCGCCGAGCTGGCCCTCGACGGGGTGCGGGTGGCGCCCCAGCTCCTCGGCGCCCAGGAGCCCGCCACCTACCTCGTGCTCTTTGCCTCCCCCACCGAGGCCCGGGCCACCACCGGGTTCACCTCCAACTACGCCGAGGTCACGATCACCGACGGCACCTACGAGATGACCCGCTTCGGGCCGATCCGCGAGCTCGACCTGCCCCGCGGCGCACCCGACCCAGAGCTCGACGCCCCGGCCGACTTCCTCGGCCGCTACGCCCGCTTCCACGGCCACCGCGACTTCCGGAACCTCACGATGTCACCGGACCTCCCGACGATCGCGTCGGTGGCCGCCCAGCTCTACGAGCGCACCAGCGGCACCGCGGTGGACGGGGTGATGACGATCGACCCGGCCGGCCTGGCCGCCCTGCTCGAGCTCACCGGGCCCGTCACGCTGCCCGACGTGGGGATCACCGTCGACGCCGACAACGCCGAGGCGTACCTCCTTCGGGACCAGTACCTCGAGTTCCCCGCCACCGACGGCCAGGGCGAGCGCAAGGACGCGCTCGAGACGCTGGCCGAGATCACCTTCGAGCGGCTCGAGACCGTGGACCTGCCGCCCCCGCACGTGCTCGGCGAGCGGTTCGGGCCGATCGTGGAGGAGGGCCACCTGCGCCTCTACGCGTTCGCGGACGGGGCCCCATCGGTCCTCGACCGCCTCGGCCTCTCCGGCCGCTACCCGGCGGTGGTGGGCGACTTCGTGGGCGTCACCCACACGAACGCGGCGGGCAGCAAGATCGACCTCTTCCTCGAGCGGTCCCTCGACTACGAGGCCACCTGGGACCCCGACACCGGCGAGCTGTCAGCCACCGCCACGGTCACGCTCACCAACGCCGCGCCCAGCTCGGGCCTCCCCGCCTACCTGATCGGCAACGCCCTCGACCGCTGGTTCGGCGACGACGCCCCACCCGAGGGGTGGCACAAGGTGTTCCTCACCCTCTACACGCCGTGGGACCAGGTGTCGGCCACCCTCGACGGCCAACCGCTCCTGCTCGGCGCCGAGAACGAGCTGGACCGCACCGCGCTGTCCACCTTCGTCGACCTGGCCCCCGGGCAGACCCGCACCCTCGTGGTGGAGCTGGCCGGGGTGCTCGCCGCCGGCGACTACCGGCTCGACCTCGCCCCGCAGCCGCTCGTCACCCCCGAGGAGGCGTCGGTGGCGGTCACCGTGCGTGGCCGACCGGTCCTCGACGTCACCGGTCCGGTCACCGTGCGTGACGGCGAGATCGCCGGGCGCTTCCCGCTCGTCGCCGACGTCACGATCCGCGCCGAACCCCGCTGACCGCTCACCGTTTGGGCGGTTCGGGGCGTCGCCCCCTTTATCTCCGGGGGCCCGCGGGGTAACGTCGACACCGGTCGGCGGAGACCTCCACGCCCAACTGGGGAAGGCACACCACCATGGTCAAGAAGATCCTCCTGCTCAGCGCTGCCCTTCTGTTCGTCACGGCGGGAACCGCGACGGCGCAGGACGCCTACCCGCCGCCGGAGGGTGAGGCGATCACCGTCAGCGACGCCACGCCCGCGCCCGGCCAGCAGATCACCATCCAGGCGTGCTGCTTCCAGCCCGGCAGCACCGTGACCTTCACGCTGTACTCGCAGCCGGTCACGCTCGGCACCGCCACCGCTGACGCCAACGGCGTCGCCACCCTCGTCGCCACGATCCCGTCGAACATCGCGCCGGGCCCCCACACGATCGAGGCCACCGGCATCGGCATGGACGGCCAGCCGCTGACCCTCACCCAGCAGATCACCGTGGTCGCTCCCGGCGACGGCACCGGCACCGGCGCCGGGGACCTGCCCCGCACCGGTTCGGGCAGCACGCTGCCGATGACCCAGATCGCCATCGCCGCCATCGCCGGCGGCGGGCTGCTCGTGCTGCTGGCCAGCAAGCGCCGCAAGGCCGACGCCCCCCGCGAGACCGCCGGCGTCTGATCCCATCCTCAGGCCTGCGAGATCGGCGGTGCCCGCCCGGGCCCGCCGATCTCGTCGTGCCGCCGAGCAGGTGAGCGGCCCGCGATGACCGAACCAACCTCCGTGCCCGTCCCCGACGCCCCGCCGCCGGTGCCCGACGACATCGGCTTCCGCCTCCAGGCCCGGCTCGAGCAGCTCGAGCACACCGCGGACCTCACCGCCCCCCGGCGCCCGCCCCGCCACGACCACGACCGGGTCCCCGTCCCCGACGGCGAGCACCCGCCGAGCGACGACCCCGCCGCCGGGGTGGCCGACCTGAACCGCCAGCTCGACGTGCTCCGCCACCAGCTCGAGGCGGCCTTCGACGAGATAGACGAGCGCATCGCCGCCCTCGAGGCCAAGGCCGCCGCCGCCTCCGCCCGAGCCGACGAGGCCGACCACCGGGCCCAGGTGGCCTCCGCCCGGGCCGCCAACGTGCTCGCCGCCGTCGAGGCCCTCACCGCCGACCTCGACCGGGTCGCCCCCACCCTCGAACCCGAGCAGCACCAGCGCCTCCGCGCCGCCGTCGACCGCCTCCGCACCCGCCTCCAGTCGGCCTAGCCGGACCGTCGATCCCGCCGTCCGCCCGGTCGTCCGTCAGCGAGGCCGCTGGAACGAGCTGAACATGAGCCGGGCCGCCTTCAGCACCCGCTCCTCCAGATCCTCCGAGGTCGTGCCGAGCTCTCGTGCGAACCGGTCGTGGAGGAGCGAGAAGCCGTAGGACATCGACGCGAAGGCTGCGTAGATCGCCTCGGCGTCGACGAACTCGAGCTCGTCATCCTCGATGAAGCCGTTGATCCGGCCCATCACCTCACGACGGGTGGTCAGGGTCTTGACCATCTCGTCGTGGTCCAGCACCAGGAGCACGATGAGGTGGACGGCCTCCTTGTAGTCGAAGCTGAGGTCGAGCATGGTGGCGAGCCACTCGCCGAACTCCATCTCGCTCGCCCCCGGCACCTCCGCCCGCGGGCGGGCGATCTCCCGCTTGGCAGCGGCGCGCAGCAGCTCCTGGCGTGATCCGAAGTAGTGGTAGGCGAGTCCCCTCGTCACCTGGGCTTCCTCCGCGATCTCGCGGAGGTTGACCCCGGCCAAGATCCCCCGTTCGCGAAGGAGCGTCAGCGCAGCCTCGATCAGCGCCTGCTCGGTGGCCTCGCGCCACTGGCCGCCCCGTCGGCGTGTCGGC
>DATGRC010000287.1:0-4784 GCA_035303865.1 Acidimicrobiales bacterium | reverse complement strand
CGGCGGGCCTCGGCGTCCGCGGGGTCGTCGGCCTTGCGGTGCCGGCCGCCGGGTGCGGGCTCGGTGTCGACGTCGCGGTGGGCCCCAGGCTCGTCGTCCCCGGCCGCAGCTCGGTCGCCGGCGCCGTCGACGCCCTGGGTTCTCGCGAGGTCGTCGAAGGCGTCGGTCACGGTCCGGTCAACGGTAGCGGGCCAGGACGCGCTGGGCGGCCCGCCGTCCGGCGCTGACCAGGGCGTCGGGTGCGTCGACGATCTCGGCGGCGGGCCCCAGGTTGACGAGGAGACGGGCCAGCCACTGCTCCTCCCCGATGGCGAGCGTCACCTCGACCCGGCCGTCGGGGAGGTCGCGGTGGTCCTCCACCGGGTACGCCTCGAGGACCCATCGGGCCTCCGGGGCCAGCCGGAGGGTGACGCGGGGGTCGTCGTCGTCGGCCTGGAACACGACGGTCGGGCCGTGCTCGGCCGGCGGGTCGAAGGTGTTGGCGAGGAGCTCGGCCCGGTTGATCCGGTCGACCCGGAAGCGGCGCTCGCCCCCGGCTCGGTGGCAGTGGGCCAGCAGGTACAGCGCCCCGCCCTCGGCGTGGATCAGGTAGGGGTCGACGTCGCGCTCGGTGCGCGTGTCGCGCCCGTAGGACCAGTAGTCGAGGTGGACCCGCCGGTGCTCGCGCACGGCCTGGCGGAGCACGTCGAGCACCTGGGGGTCGGAGCCGCCGAAGTCGACGTCGAGGACCTGGTCGGCGTTCACGCCGAGCACCTCGGCGAGCTTGCGGACGCCGCGGGCGAGGGCGCCGTCGGGCTCGGCGCCGCCGAGGGCCAAGACGCTGGCCCCAGCCGACAGGAGGGCGACGGCCTGGTCGGGGGTAAGGCGCTGGGGTCGGGCGAAGACGTCGGCGTAGTGGATCCACACCCGCTCGCCCTCCTGCACAACGTCGATGAGGGCGTCGGGGGTGTAGGGCGGCAGCCCCACGAGCCAGACGACCTCGAGGTCGCTGGCCAGCTGCTCGCGGGTGATGCCGAAGCGCTGGCAGACCTCCTCGACGGTGGGCCCGTCCTGCGCCGCGATCCACGGGACCATGGCCAGGAGCCGCTGCATCCGGGCGGCGGACGTCTCGGCGCTCACGCCAGGGCCTCCAGCCACTCGACGATCTCGGCCCGCAGCTCGGGCGGGTCGAGCACCTGGGCGTGGTCGAGGAAGGACAGGACGAACGAGCGGAACGCCGACCGGTTGGTCACCGGCAGCTCCACCACCACGGCCTCGTCGTCCTCGGCGACGACGGCGTCGGGCCCCAGGTGCTGCACCGCCCACCGGGCGCCGGGGCCGTCGATGTGCACCCGGGCCCGCACGGGCGGCTCGGCCCCGAGCTCCCACGCGCCGCGGGCCTGGCCCGGCACCGCGGTGGACGGCGGGTCGAAGCGCGGCAGGTCGGTGACCTCCACGTCGCCCTGGATGCGGTCGAGGCGGAAGCTGCGCTCGTCGTCGCGCCCGTGGTCGTACCCGCTGAGGTACCAGCGTCCCCGCTGGAACTCGAGGCGGTACGGGTCGACGGTGCGCTCGGCGTCCCGGTACCGGAACCGCACCGGCCGGCGGGCGGACACGGCCGCGAACAGCCGGGGCAGGTTGGCGTCGGCCGGGAGCGGGGCGACGTGCACGTCGAGGCCGCTCGCCGGCGCGCCCACGAGCCCACCCAGCTTGAGCAGCCCAGCGGTGGCCGACACGCCCTCCACCCGCACCGCGGAGGCGGCGAGGTGGAGCGCGGCGAGCTCGTCGGTCTCGAGGCCCGGGTCCCGCAGGGCGTACTCCTCCCGCGGGATCCGGTACCCGTCGACGGGCGGGTCGGTGCCCGGCACCGGCTCCACGACGATCGGGATGCCCATCTGGCGGAGCTCGTCCTTGTCCCGCTCGAAGGCGCGGCGGAACGCGGCCTTGTCGTCCGCGTAGACGGCGAGCTGCTCGCGGATCTGCTCCGCGCTGAGCGGACGGGGCGTGTCGAGCAACAGCGCGGTGAGGTTCAGCAGGCGCTCCAGCTTGGCCACCGACATCGCAGCGACCCTACTCAGCGGCCACCGGAGGCGGGAGGAGCGACGCAGCGAGCGCGCCGGCGGCCCCCGCGGCCTGGAAGAACAGCGGGTCCTCGGCGGGGCCGCGCCCCATCGTGGTGACGGCGAGGCCGGCGTCGGCCAGCAGGTCAGCCACCGCCGGCGGGGGCACCACCCGCACGTCGTGGCGGGCCGGGAGGTCGAGCCCCGGCTCCGGCGCCGCGACGAGCACCGAGCTGCGGACGAGCTCGAGGGCCGTCCGGCTGTGGTGGCTGACCCCCCGGTGCCGCGGACGGGGGTCGGCGCCGGACATGCGCAGCGCCGCGATCGGCGTGCCGTCGAGGGCGGCGGCGGCGTCGAGGGCGGACGCCACCTCCACCGAGGTGGTGCCGAGCGGCGTGCCGGTGCCGACGACGCCGGGGCCCATCGCCACGATCGTGACGTCAGCGTCGAGGACGTGGCGGGCCAAGGCGAGGGCAGACGGCACCGACACGGCCTCCAGGTCGCCGCCGAAGGCGTGCCCGGCGGTGATGGTGGCCGCCAGGACCCCCCGGTCGACCATGGCGTCCACGAGGTCGGACAGGGCCAGGGGCAGGGCGGCACCGTCGGTCATGACGTAGGCGAGGCGCGCCGCCGGCCGGGCGGCGAGCACGGACACGGCCACCGCCGGCACCTGGCTGTGCAGCCCGCACACCACCACCGGGGCGCCGTCGAGCGAGCTGGGCAGGTCGGGGTGGTGCTCCTCGGCGGCGCCGGTGTCGGCCTGGAGGCTGGTGTAGCGCAGCTTCATGATGTGCCCGGGGCCGGGCTCGACCCAGCCGTCGCGGGCCAGGTTCCAGTGGACGACGTGCCAGCCGCCGGTGCCGAGCCCGAGGTCGACGGCGGTGGTGTTGACGATCACGTCGTCGCCGACCGCCACCGGGCCGGTCAGCTGGGTGAGGACGTAGGCCCGGCCGGCGTCGGTCTCGACCCGCTGGAGGCCGGGGCGCTCGCTGAGCACCCGCGTGACGGCGGCACGGCGGAACGCTGGCACCTCGCTGGCCTCAGAGCGACGCGATGAGCTTCTCGACCCGGTCGTCGTGGGCCTTGAACGGGTCCTTGCACAGCACCGTGCGCTGGGCCTGGTCGTTCAGCTTCAGGTGGACCCAGTCGACCGTGTAGTCCCGCTTGCGCTCCTTGGCCCGCCGGATGAACTCGCCCCGCAGGCGGGCCCGGGTGGTCTGCGGCGGGGTCTCGACCGCCTCGTCGATGGCGGCGTCGGTGCAGGTGCGCTCCACGAGCCCCGCGTCCTGCAGCTTGTAGAACACGCCCCGGTCGCGGCTGATGTCGTGGTACTGCAGGTCGAGCAGCGCCACCCGCGGGTGGGTGAGCGGCAGGTCGTGCTTGGTCCGGTACTGCTCGATCAGCTTGTGCTTGATCACCCAGTCGACCTCCCGGTCCAGCTCGAGGGGGTCGCGCTCGATCGTGGTGACGCAGTGCTCCCACATGTCGAGGGCCTGCTTCTCCTGGGGGCTGAGGCCCTTGGTCTCGGCGTACTTGAGCGCCTTGTTCAGGTACTCGGACTGGATGTCGAGCGCGGACAGCTCGCGCCCGTTGGCCAGGCGCACCTTGCGGCGGCAGGTGATGTCGTGGCTGATCTCCCGGATGGCCCGGATCGGGTTCTCGAGGGTGAGGTCCCGCAGCACCTGGCTCGGGTCCTCGAGCATCCGCAGCAGGATCGCGGTGGCCCCCACCTTCAGGAACGACGTGTACTCGCTCATGCTCGAGTCGCCCACGATGACGTGGAGGCGCCGGTAGCGCTCGGCGTCGGCGTGGGGCTCGTCGCGGGTGTTGATGATCGGGCGGCTGCGGGTGGTGGCCGAGCTGACCCCCTCCCAGATGTGCTCGGCCCGCTGCGCGATGCAGTACATCGCGCCGCGCGCCGTCTGGAGGACCTTGCCGGCCCCGGCGTAGATCTGCCGGGACACGAAGAACGGGATGAGCACCTCGGCGTAGTGCCCGAAGTCGTCGCGCCGCGACGTGAGGTAGTTCTCGTGGCAGCCGTAGCTGTTGCCGGCCGAATCGGTGTTGTTCTTGAACAGGTAGACCGTGCCCCGGATGCCCTCTTCGCGCAGGCGGGCCTCGGCGGAGACGAGCAGCTGCTCGAGGATCCGCTCCCCCGCCTTGTCGTGGGTGATGAGGTCGAGGACGTTGTCGCACTCGGGGGTGGCGTACTCCGGGTGGGAGCCGACGTCGAGGTACAGGCGAGCGCCGTTGGCCAGGAAGACGTTGCTGCTGCGCCGCCAGGACACGACCCGGCGGAACAGGTAGCGAGCCACCTCGTCGGGGCTGAGGCGGCGCTGGCCGCGGAGCGTGCAGGTGACCCCGTACTCGTTCTCGAGCCCGAAGATCCTGCGCTCCATGGGTGCAACCTATCCCCGTCCGCTGCCGACGGGGCCGACCCCGGCGCGGTCGCGCTCAGCCGACCACGGCGCGGGCCGTCTGGCCGAGCAGCTCGACCCGCCCGGGGATGTGCCCGTTGAAGGACTGGTTGATCGTGAACCCGTCGACGCCGAGGGCGAGGTCGGCGGCCAGCTTCTCGCCCACCGTGTCGGGGTCCCCCACGTGGACCATCGACAGGATGCCCTGCTGCTGCTCGTCGCTCATCGACGCGAAGTCCACGCCGCGCCGGGCCAGCCCGTCGGCCAGCTCGGCCATCGCCTCCTCCATCGTCGGTGCGATGCACGCGCTGCGCTGCCAGGACACGGT
>DATGRC010000286.1:0-14010 GCA_035303865.1 Acidimicrobiales bacterium | reverse complement strand
CTACCCCGGTGGGGCCGGCTACAACGCGGCCAAGTTCGCGGTGCGGGCCGTCATGTCGGTGCTGCGCCAGGAGCTGCTCGGACGCCCGGTCCGGGTCAGCGAGATCGACCCCGGCATGGTCGAGACGGAGTTCAGCCTCGTGCGCTTCGGCGGCGACGCCGAGCGGGCGGCGGCCGTCTACGAGGGCGTCACGCCGCTCACCGCCGAGGACGTGGCCGAGTGCGTGCGCTGGGTCGCCTCCCGGCCGAGCCACGTCAACGTCGACCAGCTCGTCGTGCTGGCCCGCGACCAGGCCGGCGCCCGCCAGGTCCACCGCCGCCCCGGCTGACCGCGGCGAAAGGCGGCGACCCGCCGCGGTCACCCGGGGCAGTCACCGGGGTTGGCAGGCCGGGCACCAAGTGGCGGTCCGGCCGTCCAGCAGGCGGGAGCGCAGTTCGGTGCCGCAGCGCGGGCACGGCAGCCCGGCCTGCCCGTACACGTCGAGGCGCTGCTGGTTGCGGCCGGCGCGCCCGGCCGCGTCCCGGTAATCGGTGAGCGTCGTGCCCCCGTAGCGCAGGCTCTCGCCCAGCACCGCCCGCAGGGCGTCGAGCAGCGCCGCCGCCTGGGCGCGGGTGATACGCCGGCTGGCCGGGTGGATGCGGGCCCGCCACAGCGCCTCGTCGGCGTAGATGTTGCCGACGCCGGCGATCGGGCGCTGGCTGAGCAGCTGGGTCTTCACCGCGCGCCGGCTGGCGCGCAGTGAGCGCCAGAAGGCCTCGGCGTCGAGCGACCGGTCCAGGGCGTCGGGGCCCTGGACGGCGAGCGTGCCCGCGTACTGACCGCCCGCCACGACCGTCAGCCGGCCGAAGCGCCGCACGTCCCGGTACTCGAGGGCCTCGCCGGGTGCGGAACCGTCACCACCACCGTCGAGCGCCCACCAGGCCCGCACGTAGGCGTCGCCGGTGTCGCCCGCCGGCCGGACCCGCAGCGAGCCCGTCATCCCGAGGTGCACCACCAGCTCGCGGTCGTCGTCGAGCCCGACGAGCAGGTATTTGCCGCGCCGGCGGACGCGCTCGACCGTGGCCGGACCGACGTCGAGGGCCGGGGTGAACTTCGGGTGGGGGAACGCCCAGGCGCGCCCGAGCCGCCGACCGACGATCAGCGGCTCGAGCTGGCGGCGGATCGTCTCGACCTCGGGCAGCTCGGGCACGGTCCGCTACGCCCCGGCGGGCCGATCGCCCACCGGCTACGCCTCCATGACCACCGGCACGATCATCGGCCGGCGCCGGGTGGACTCGTTCACGAACCGGCCCGCGGCGCGGCGCACGACCCGCTGCAGGGCCTCGATGTCGGTGGCGCCCTCGCCGAACGCGTCCTTCACCGCCAGGCGGACCGCGTCGGCGCACTCGGTCAGCAGGGGCTCGGCCTCGGGTGCGTAGACCCACCCACGAGTGATGACCTCGGGCCCGACCAGGATGCCGCCCGTCTTCACGTCGACCGTCACCACGACGACCACGACGCCCTCCTCGGCGAGCACGCGGCGGTCGCGCAGTACCCCTTGGCCGACGTCCCCGATGATGCCGTCGACGTACAGGTACCCGGCCGGCACCTGGCCGGCCACGCGCAGGCCGTCGTCGTCGAGCACGAGCTGGTCGCCGTCGGTGCACACCAGCACGTGGTCGTCCGCCACCGTGCCCGTGCCCCGCGCCAGCTTGGCGTGGGCGACCATGTGCCGGTACTCGCCGTGCACGGGCACGAACCAGTCGGGCTGGGTGATCGAGAGCAGGGTCTTGAGCTCTTCCTGCTTGGCGTGCCCCGAGGCATGCACGTCGGCGACGCCCGAGTGCACGACCTCGGCGCCGAGGCGGACGAGGCCGTCGATGACCTTGGACACGTTCATCTCGTTGCCCGGGATGGGGTGCGACGAGAGGATCACCGTGTCGTCGGCGTCGATCTCGAGCCACCGGTTGTTGCGCTGGGCCATGAGGGCGAGCGCCGACATCGGTTCGCCCTGGCTGCCCGTCGAGATGACGCACACCTCGCCGGGCGGCAGGTCGCGCACGTCGTCGATGTCGACGAGGGCGTGGTCGGGGATGTGCAGCAGGCCCATCTCGCGGGCCAGCCGCACGTTCTTCTTCATCGAGAGCCCGAGGGTCGCCACCTTGCGGCCGAACGAGATCGCGGCGTCGGCGATCTGCTGCACCCGGTGGATGTGGCTGGCGAAGCAGGCGATGACGATGCGCCGGCCCCGGTGCTCGTGGAAGAGGTCGTAGAGGACGGCGCCGACGCTGCGCTCGCTGCGGGAGTGGCCGTGCGAGTCGGCGTTGGTGGAGTCGCCCAGGAGGAGCCGCACGCCGGACTCGACGGCGATGGCGCCGATGCGGGCGAGGTCGGTGAGGCGCCCGTCCACCGGGGTGAGGTCGAGCTTCCAGTCGCCGGTGTGCATGATCACGCCCTGCGGGGTGTGCCAGGCGGTGGCGAACCCGTTGGGCACCGAGTGGGTGACCGGGATGAACTCGATGTCGAACGGGCCGATCTTGCGGCGCTCGCCGTCCTCGACGGGGATCAGCTCGGTCTTGCTGAGCAGGCCCGCCTCCTCGATCCGGTTGCGGGCCAGGCCGAGGGTGAGCGCCGACCCGTAGATCGGGAACGACATCTCCCGCAGCAGGAAGCTGAGGCCGCCGACGTGGTCCTCGTGGCCGTGGGTGGCGATGCAGCCGACGATGCGGTCGGCGTTCTCGCGCAGCCAGGTGAAGTCGGGGAGGATCAGGTCGACGCCGAGGTGCTCGAGTTCGGGGAACATGAGCCCGCAGTCGAGGAGGAGGAGCTGGTCCTCGCACTCGAAGACCATGCAGTTGCGGCCGATCTCGCCGAGGCCGCCGAGGAACGTGATGGTGACGGGGGCAGCCATGTCAGTGCTCCGTTGGTGGTGGGTCGGGCTCAGCCGAGCAGGCCGAGGCGGTCGAGCATGGCCCGGGCCTCGCCCTCGAGCTCGGCCGGCTCAGGGCCGAGCGGCGGGCGGACCGGGCCGGCGGGCTGGCCGAGGACGCGCAGCGCGACCTTCACGGCCAGGGCGTACTGGGCGGTCTCGCGGCTCGGGTACCAGTAGGACTCGAGCAGCGACTGGTTGATCTCGCGGGCGCGGGCGACGTCTCCCGCGTCGAACGCGGCGATCAGCTCGCCCATCTGTCGCCCGGCCCAGTGGGTGGTGGTGCCGATGACGCCGACGGCGCCGATGGCGAGGAGCGGCAGGGTGAGGGCGTCGTCGCCGCTCAGGACCTCGAAGTCCGCCGGGGTGCGGGCCACCACCTTCGCCGTCTCCGCGGGGTTCCCGGCCGCGTCCTTCAGGCCGACGATGTTCTCCACCTCGTTGCCGAGCCGGATGAGCAGGTCGGTGTCGATCTTGCGGCCGGAGCGACCGGGGATGTCGTAGAGGACGATCGGCAGCTCGGCGGCCCGGGCCACCTCCCGGAAGTGGAGGTCGAGCCCGGCCTGGGACGGGCGGTTGTAGTACGGGGTGACGACGAGCGCGCCGTCCATCCCCACCTCGGCCGCCTTGGCCGTCATCATGCAGGCGTGGCTGGTGTCGTTGCTGCCGGTGCCGGCCACGAGCGGCACGTCGACCGCCTCCCGGACGACCTTCCACAGCTCGATGTGCTCGTCCACCTTGAGGGTGGGGGCCTCGCCGGTGGTGCCGGCGACGACGAGGCCGTCGCTGCCGTTGGCGACGAGCCACCGGGCCAGCTCGGCGGCGCCGTCGGGGTCGAAGGAGCCGTCCGCCTTGAACGGCGTGACCATGGCGGTGAGGACCCGCCCGAAGCGAGGGGTGCCGGCCATCAGACCGCGGCCTCCTGGCTGCGGTCGATGCCGAGGGTGGCGAGGAGGTCCTCATGGAGCTCGAACCAGATCGTGTGGTAGCTGGGGATCATCGGCTTGGTGAACCAGTCCTTGTCGCCGGACCGGAGGCGCTCGAGGGCATGGGTGAGTCGGGGGCCGTAGCGGCCGAAGCGGGCGAGGGAGCGGGCGAGGTCCGCGCAGATCGGCTGGACCCGCGCGTCGATCGCCACGAGTCGCTCGATCACGGCGGCGTCGTAGTCGGCGTCGGCGTGGTCGTTCACGACCGGCTCGCCGCCGGGCTCGTCCTCGCGCAGCTGCCACGCGGTGCAGGCGTCGAGCAGCTCGCGGTTGAGGGCGACGAACCGCTCGTAGGCGTCGACGACGGCGTCGCGCACGCCGTGGCGGTCGAGCTCCTCGCGCAGGTGGCGACCGAGGTCGGCCCGGCCCGCGGGGGTGAGCGCGAACCCGGCGAGCGACCCCTCCCGCTGGACGACGAGGCTGTCTGCGGCGAGCGCCTCGAGCTCGGCCTCGACCTCGGCCACGTCGAGGCCGACCGCCTCGGCCACGGTGGGAGCGTCGGCGACGCCCTTCAGCCGCAGCCCGTGCAGCACGAGGGTGCGGGGGTCGGACGGCGCGGTCATGGTGGGTGGACCCTACTCCCCGACCCCGCCGCGGCTCCCCTGGGATGGGCCGGCATCGTGGGATCGACGAGACCCCGGGCGCGGCGGTGGGAGCCCGCAGGCTCCCACCCACCGCTTCGGATCTGGCTCGTCAGGACGCCGAAGCGGCCTCGGTCTCACCCTCCGCCAGCTGGAACATCTCGTACTCCTCGCCGGTGTCGGCCCAGTCCTCGAACTGGATCACGCCGAGCTCGGTGAACTTCTGGCGGAGCCAGCCGTCGTTGCGGTCGAGGAGGCCGAGCTTCTTGCAGTTCGGCACGATCTTGGAGAAGAGCATGCTCTGGAACACCTGCCGCTGCGGGGCCTGCAGGACGAGCTTGGCCGCCACCTTCGGGTCGACGCCCATGCGGTCCCACACCTCCTGCTGGAGGAAGCGGTCCCGCATCCGCACGGCCGCCTCGAACGCGAACTCCTGGCGCTCCTTCATCTCGGCGTCGGTGAGCTCGCCGTAGTACTCCTTCAGCGACAGCACGCCGAAGGCCACGTGGCGGGCCTCGTCGCTCATCACGTACCGCAGCAGCTGCTTGAGGAGCGGCTCGGTGGTCATCTGGTGCATGAACCCGAAGGCGGCGAGGGCCAGGCCCTCCACCATGATCTGCATGCCCAGGTAGGTCATGTCCCAGCGCGAGTCCTCGACGATGTCGTCGAGCAGGAGCCGCAGGTGGGCGTTGATCGGGTAGTGGCCCGACAGCTTGTCGTCGAGGTACTTGGCGAACACCTCGACGTGGCGGGCCTCGTCCATCACCTGGGTGGCGGCGTAGTACTTGGCGTCGATCCACGGCACCGTCTCGACGATCTTCGCGGTGCAGATCAGCGCCCCCTGCTCGCCGTGCATGAACTGGCTGAGCATCCAGTTCTGGCTCTCGACGCCGAACTGGAGCCAGTCCCGCTCGTCCCACTTCTCCATCGGCGTGCCGGTGACGTCGATGTCGCCGCCGAGCGTGCCGTTGGCGACGGCGTTGTTGGCGACGACCTCCTCCTGGTCGACCTCGGTCTCCCAGGGCAGGTCGGTCTCGCCGTTCCACTGGGCCGTCTTCGCCTTCTCGTAGAGGCGGTTGAGCGCCGGGCGCTTCCCCTTCTCGTAGTCCCAGGTGAAGATGGCCTCGGCGTTGTCCTTCACGGCGTGGATCGTCTCGTGGACGTCGGTGTTGGTGACGCCGAGGATCGCCTCGAGGTCGTTGATGTCCTCTCGACCGATCAGCTCCTGGTTGCTGGCCATGGCATCTCTCCTTGGGGTGTTGACGGGCGCGGGGCCCGGGGGATCAGGGTCAGGTCGGTGCCGTGGCGCTGAGCGCGGGCACGAGGTAGGTGCGGACGAGGCGGGCGACGGCGGCCTCGTCGGTGAGCGAGATCGTCGCCGTGGGGTTGAGGGCGTAGGACAGGAGGACCCGCACGACGAGCTCGGCGCCGTCGGCGGCCCGCTCGGCGTCCCCGACGAAGCGCTCGAGGTAGGGGGCGGCGAACGCGGTGGCCACCTCGAGGGTGCGCGACAGGCGGTCGAAGGTGAAGGCCGGCAGGACCCGCTCGGGCTCGTGGGCGAGGAGGAAGCGCAGCGCCTCGTGGTCCGACAGGAAGCGGGCCGCCGCGGTGATGCCGACGGTGAGGAGCGCCTCGAGGTCGTCCGCCGCGGCGAGCTGGTCGGACACGATGGCGAAGAACCGGCGGGTCTCGCGCTGGACGGCGGCGTCGAACATGACGTCCTTGCCGCCGGGGAAGGCCCGGTAGAGCGTGGCCCGGGACACGCCCACCGCGCGGGCGATGTCGTCGGCGGTGGTCTTGGCCAGACCCCAGCGGGCGACGCAGTCGAGGACGGCGTCGATGACCCGCTCCTCGAGCGCCACGGCCTCGACCGGGACGAACCGCTCAGAGGTGACAATGCGCCCCATCGAGATGAGACACTAAGAAGGATCGTGTCTCATCGTCAACCCGGGGCGTGACGGCGGTCTCAGCAGCGCGCTCCCCGAGCCCCCTGCGGCGGGCGGCCGCTGTGGGCGCCGCCGGTCAGACGAGGGCGGCGAGGAGGTGGCGGTGCACGAGGCGGTGGACCGCCTCGGGGTCGTGCAGGTCCCAGCGGCCGGGCGTGCCGAGGTAGCTGAGCGCGAGGCGGGCGACGAGCTCGGACGCCTCGGCCGGCTCGACGCCGGGCCGCAGCGGGGCCGCTTCGACGAGGGGCCGGAACCAGTCCGCCAGGGCGGCGACGACGAGGGGCATGACCGTGGCCAGCGACGGGACGAGCTGGTCGGCCTCCTCTCGCAGGAGCCGCTGGAGCAGCTCGTGGTGCTCGAGGGCGTCGCGGGCGGCGATGAGCCCCCGCTCGAGGACCTCCCCCAGGTCGAGGCCCTCCGGCTCGATAGCGTCGCTGAGCCGCACGAAGAACCGCGCCACCTCCCAGGTGACCAGCGCGTCGAGCAGCTCCTCGCGCCCGCCGGGGAACGTGCGGTACAGCGTGGCTCGAGAGCGCGCCGCCTCCTTGGCGATGTCCTCCATCGTCGTGCGAGCCATCCCCAGCCGAGCGACGCAGGCCAGCGCCGCCTCGAGGATGCGCTCGCGGGTGGGCTCGGCCATCAGTCCGGGGGCCCTCCGGCGGCGGCTGCCCGCTCGGCCTTGGCCTGGTCGATCGCCACCTTGCGCAGCAGGGCGGCGTAGCCGATCACGCCGATCGTGGAGAACGTGAACCACTGCACGGCGTAGGAGAGGTGCGGTCCCTCGTCGGTGGAGGGCGGGTCCAGCGGCACGAGCTCGGGCGCACCCTCGGCCGCCGCCGGCTCGGGCGGGTCGCTGGAGATCAGCTGCAGGTAGGCGGGGCGCACCGGGTAGTCGACCTGCTCGGCGAAGCGGGCCACGTCGGCCCGGGCGAGGACCTCCTGGCGACCCTCCGGATCGGTGGGGCCGATGCGGCCCCGGCGCTGGCTCTCCTGCACGTAGCCCTCGACGGAGACCTCGCCCGCGGGGGGCTCGGGCGCGACGATCCGCCCATCGGCGTCGAAGCCGATGAACCCCCGCAGCACGAGGACCGCGGTGCCGTCGTCGCCGACGAGCGGGGTCAGCACCCACCCGCCCGAGGCGCCGTTGTAGGTGCGGTTCTCCACGACCACGGTGTCCTCGTGCCGGTAGGTGCCGACGGCGTAGGCCCGCCGGTGCTCGAGCTGGTCCACCTCCTCCCCGTCCACGGCCGCGTCGACGGGCAGCACCTCGTCGGTGAGCAGCACCGGCGGCTCCTCGGCGCGGGCCTCGACGCGGGCCGCCACCTCGCGCTTCTCGTCGAGGCGGCGCAGCTGCCAGAAGCCGGCCTGGATCATGGCGAACACGAGCGCCGCCACGAGGACGTGGCGGACGATCCACTTGGTCGTCCGGGCGAAGCGCCAGCTCACGGAGCCGAGGCTACGGCCGCGGTGCGGGGTTCCCGAAGCCGGCCGGCGCGAGCGGTCACGCGGGGGCCACGGCCACGTGGGCGTCGGCGACGATCGTGGTGCGGCCCTCGGCGTCGCGGACCCGGACGGCGACGACGGCGGTGCCGGTGGCGTCGTCGAGGTGCAGCACCTGAGGGTGGGCGGCGATCGGTCCGACGGTGCTCGGCGCGAGGTACCGGAGGGCGGCGCTGGTGGTGCGAGCCGGTCGGCCGGCCACGTCGGCGAGGGCGCCCGCGGCGGCGGCGTCGACGAGCGCGGTGGCGACGCCGCCGTGGAGCCCGCCGTAGCCGTTGCGGTTGCTGTCGATCAGCGGGATCACCCACCGGGGGCTGCCGTCAGGGCCGTCGTCGCGGGTCACCTGGACCACCTCGAGGAGCGGGCGGTCGAGCGTGCACTCCCCCACCAGCTGGGCGAAGAACGCCGCCCGGGCCGCGAGCCCCACGGCGGCCGGCATCTGCACGCTGTCGAGGAACACGACCTCCTGCACGCTGCGGGCCACGTGGACGCCCTCGTCGTCGTGCAGCTCGAGCTCGAGGATCCCGGTGCGCTTGCCCATCCGGGTGGCCTCGGCGGACACGACGAGGTCCCGACCCCGCGGGGCCCGCAGGCGGTGGAGCGTGATGTCGGCGTGGACGAAGTGCCCCCGCTCGGCCATGGCCGGGGCCTGCGACGCGGCGAGGTCGAGGAACACGCCGAGGACGCCGAAACTGACGTGGCCGTCGCCGTCGAGCAGCACCGGCCGCACGGGCAGGCGGAAGCGCCAGCCGTCGCCCAGCTGGTCGAGCTCGACGCCGATGCGGGCGAGGACGTGCCCGGAGATGTCGACGCCCCGGTCGTGGGCGGAGCCGGGCGAGGACGTGCCCGGCTCGGGGGTCGCTCGAGAGGCGGTGCTCATGCCCCGCACGCTAGAGGCGGCACGAGTGCCGCCACGAACCCGGACGGCCCTCGCCGAGGAGGTCAGGCGGTGGGCAGCTGGTGGTCGGCGAAGCGGTCCCGGAGGTCCTTCTTGGAGAACTTGCCGACGCTCGTCTTCGGGATCTCGTCGATGAAGACGACGTCGTCGGGCAGCCACCACTTGGCCACCTTGTCGGCGAGGTACTCGAGGAGCGCCTCCTTGGTGAGCTCCTCGCCCTCGCGCAAGACGACGCAGGCCAGCGGCCGCTCCGCCCACTTCGGGTGGGGAACGCCGATCACGGCGGCCTCGGCCACCGCCGGGTGGCCCATGATCTCGTTCTCGAGGTCCACCGACGAGATCCACTCGCCGCCGGACTTGATGACGTCCTTGGTGCGATCGACGAGGCGGATGTAGCCGTGCTCGTCGATCACGGCGACGTCACCCGTCTTGAGCCAGCCGTCCTCGGTGAAGCTCTCGGGCGAGCGGGGGTCGTCGTAGTAGCTGGACGCGATCCACGGGCCCCGCACCTGGAGCTCGCCCGAGGTCTCGCCGTCCCACGGGAGCTCCTCGTCGCTGCCGGGCCGGGCGATGCGGGCCTCCACGCACAGCGACGGCTGGCCGACGGTGGTGCGCAGGTCGGCCCGGCCGTCGTCGTCGAGGACGGCGTCGAGCGTGGACTTGATGCGGCCGACCGAGGCGATCGGGCTGGTCTCGGTCATCCCCCAGGCCTGCATGATCGGCAGCCCGGTCTGCTCGCGGTACGCCTCGGACAGGGCCCGGGGCACGGCCGAGCCGCCGCAGGGGATGGCCCGCAGGGCGGAGAGGTCGCGGCCCTTCAGCTCGGGGAGCACGCCCATCCAGATCGTGGGCACGCCTGCCGCGATCGTGACCCGCTCCTCCTCGATGAGCGCGGCGAGCGACGGGGGCGACAGGTCGGGGCCGGGCATCACGATGCTCGCGCCGGACGCCACCGCGGCGTGGGCCAGGCCCCAGGCGTTGGCGTGGAACATCGGCACGACCGGCAGGAGCACGTCGGGCTCCTGCACGCCGACCGACCCGGCCAGCATCGCGCCCATCGTGTGCAGAAACGTCGAGCGGTGCGAGTACACGACGCCCTTCGGGTTGCCGGTGGTGCCGCTCGTATAGGCCATCGCCGCGGCCTGGTTCTCGTCGTCCACCCGGAACGCCACCGGTGAGGCGGCGGCCAGCAGCTCCTCGTAGTCGTGGACCTGCGGGCCGCCCTCGGGAGCCTCGGGGACGTCGCCCTTGCCGTCGTCCATCACGACGATGTGGCGCACGGTCTTGAACGTCGGGATCAGCGGCCACAGCAGGGCTGCGAGCGACCGGTCCACGAAGATCACCTCGTCCTCGGCGTGGTTGACGATGTAGGTGATCTGGTCCGGGAACAGCCGGATGTTGAGGGTGTGGAGCACCCGGTTGGTGCACGGCGCGGCGAAGTACAGCTCGAGGTGCCGGCCCGTGTTCCACGCGAAGGTGGCCACGCGGCCGTCGGCGCTGATGCCGAGGTCGTCGAGCACGCCGCCGAGGCGGCGGGTGCGGTCGGCCCACTCGCCGTAGGTCATCCGCTCCCGCCCGGTGCCCGTGACCGTGATGACCTGCTTGTCGAAGTAGAGCTTCTCGGCCCGCTCGAACAGGTGCGGCAGCACGAGCGGCACGTCTTGCATGAGGCCCTGCATGGCACGTTCCCCCTCAGTCGTCGTGGACGGGAGATTAGGACCTGCCAGACTCCCGGCGTGGCGCAGGACCTGTCGTGGAGCCCCGACCCGGACGAGCCGGGCGACGGGACCGACCACCGGCACCCGCCGCCGCTCGACGCGCCACCCCGGCGGCGGCTCGGGCGCCGACGCCTGGCCCTGCTGATCGCGCCGATCGTGGCCCTGGTGATCGCGTCGAACATCGGGGACGCCCTGGCCACGACGCTGGCCACCACCCACCCGCTGACGCTGGTCGCGCTGAACGCCCGCAACCGCAACCTCGTGCTCGTCACCAACGAGCTCGACGCCGTGAGCTTCTACGTGGTGGCCACGATCCGGCTGCTGATCAGCGACCCGCTCTTCTTCCTGCTCGGCTACTGGTACGGCGACGCCGCCGTCACCTGGATGGAGCGCCGCACCCGCACCTGGGGGTCGACGATGCGCCAGGTCGAACGCTGGTTCGGCAAGGCGGCGTACCCGCTCGTCTTCGTCGCCCCCAACAACGTGATCTGCCTGATGGCCGGTGCGGCGGGCATGAGCGTCCTCGGCTTCTTCCTGGCGAACCTGGCCGGCACGGTCGTGCGGCTCTACCTCATCCGCCGGCTCGGCGAGGCGTTCGAGGCGCCGATCGACGACGTGCTCGGCTTCCTCGCCGAGTACCGGGTCCCGCTGCTGATCCTCTCCGTGGCGCTGGTGGCGCTGACGTCGCTCCTCGAGATGCGCCGCGGCGGGAGCGAGATCGAGGCCGCCCTCCACCTCGACGACGACCTCGAGCCCGACGTCGACGACGCCCGCTGAGGCGTCGTCTCGCCGGCCGGCTCAGAGGGTGGGGCGGATGCAGCGGTGGAGCAGGCCCTGCTCGTCGAGCAGCCAGGCGTCGGGGAAGGCCAGGCTGCTCCAGAACCACTCGCGGTCGAACTCGGGGCCGAGGCGCTCCCCGAGGTGGAGGGCCAGCGTCAGCCCGTGGGACACGATCACCGCGACGCGCTCCCCGCTCACCTCGACGGCTTCGTCCACCACGGCGCCCACCCGCTTGGCCACCGCGGCGTGGGCCTCCCAGCCGTCGTGCTGCTCGCCCCGCAGGTAGCGGTGCACGACGGCCCGGTAGCCCGGCCCCACCCACGGGCGCTTCGCCTCGCGGAGCCGGTCGTCGCCGACGACGTCCACGCCCCAGACGGCACCGATCTCCTCCGCGGTGGCCAGGGCCTTCGGCTCGGTGCTGGCCACCACCACCCCGATGCGGGGCCCCACCTCGAGCTGTTCGGCCATGGCGCGGGCGCTCGCCCGTCCCTCCTCGTCCAGCACCCAGGTGGTGGGGTGCGTCCCGTCCTCCGGGACGGCCATCGCGTGCCGCACGTACAGCGTCGGTGGGCCCTGCACTGCCGGCACCATAACCCGACCCCGGCCGACGGCCACCGCGGGCCGAGGCCGGGTGAGCCACGACCCGACGCCGAGCCTCGGTAGGGTCGCGCCGATGATCGAACGGCACCCGCCCTTCCGCGGCGTGGGGGTCGCGCTCGTGACCCTCTTCGACGAGGAGGGCGAGATCGACGCCCCGGCCACCGCCGACCACGCGGCCCGCCTCGTCGACGCCGGCATGGCGGCCGTGCTCGTCGCCGGGACCACCGGCGAGGCCGACACGCTCGACGCCGACGAGCGCAGCGACCTGCTCCTCGCCGTGACCTCGGCCGTCGACGGACGGGTGCCCGTCCTCGCCGGCACCGGCGCGCCCTCCGCCCGCCAGGCCGTGATCCTCTCCAAGCGGGCGGAGGCCGACGGAGCCGACGCGCTGCTCGTGCTCGCCCCACCCGGGTTGGTCGACCCCCGCCCGTACTACGAGCGGGTCGTCGACAGCGTCGACATCCCCGTCCTCGCCTACCACTACCCGAAGCGATCGGCCCCGGGGGTGCCGGTCGACGGGCTGAGCGAGCTGCCGGTGGCCGGCCTCAAGGACTCCTCCGGCGACGCCCAGCGGCTCATCCTGGAGGCCGACGAGCTCGGCGACGGGCTCTACACCGGCAGCCCGGCGCTCATCACCCTGGCCAGCTCGATCGGCTGCGCCGGAGCCATCCTCGGTCTCGCCAACGTCGACCCCGAGGGCTGCCTGCGGGCCTGGGACGGCGACGGCACCTGCCAGCGCGAGCTCATCAACGGGCACCGCCCCCAGGCCCTGGCCGGCATCGCCGGCCTCAAGCGCGCCCTCAGCGCCCTCCACGGCACCAGCCCGACCACCCGCGTCTAGCCCCACGCCCACCGCCGGCCACGCCACCGCGAGGCAATGCGTCCCGCAGCGACGGGCCTGAGGCAATGCGTCCCACATGTGGGACGCATTGCCTCGAGAGCGGCGACGTGGGACCTATTGCCTCGCGCCGGGGTCGACGAGCGGCGGCGCGGGCGGAGGGCGCACCGTCAGGGCTCGCGAGGGCTAGCTGTGCTCGGCGGGGACAACCTCCCCGCCGAGCACAGCTAGAGGTCGAGCAGGGTGTCGAGGCCGATGGTCAGGCCTGGGCGCTCGTGGACGCGCTTCACGGCGAGGATGACGCCGGGCATGAAGCTGGTGCGGTCGAAGCTGTCGTGGCGGATCGTGAGGGCCTGGCCGGTGGTGCCGAGGAGCACCTCCTGGTGGGCGACCATGCCCCGCAGACGCACCGAGTGGACCCGGATGTCAGCCGGGCCCCGGCCGCCGCGAGCGCCGTCGAGGATCTCGTTGGTGGTCGGGTCGGCTCCCCACTCCGCCGACGCGGCGGCCATCTTCTCGACGGTCAGCATGGCGGTGCCGGACGGGGCGTCGACCTTCCGATCGTGGTGGAGCTCGATGACCTCAGCGGTCTCGAACCACGGGGCAGCCAGCTCGGCGAAGCGCATCATCAGCACCGCACCGATGGCGAAGTTCGGGGCGATGAAGCAGCTGCTGCGGGTGAAGGTCTGCCGGAAGCGCTCCAGGTCGTCGTCGGTGAAGCCGGTGGTGCCGACGACGGCGTGGATGCCGTGCTGCGCGGCGAACTCCAGCGAGCCGCGAGACACCTCGAGCACCGTGAAGTCGACCAGCACGTCGGCTCGGGCGTCGAGCAGCTCGTCGAGGCTGGCCGCGATGCGCAGGTCGCTGTCGACCTTGGCCACCGTCCGCAGGTCGAGGCCCGCGTGCTGCGGGTCGATGGCGGCGACCAGCTCGAGATCGGGATCGGCGACGACGGCCTCGCAGACCGTCCGCCCCATGCGGCCGGCGGCACCGACCACGCCGACGCGGATCGTGCTGCTCATGCCGGCGGGGGCGGCGGCGAGGGGTCACCGGGCGGCGGCGGGGTGGGCTCGCCCGGCGACGGCGGAACAGGCGGCGGCGGGGGCGGCACCGGTGGGGCCGGGGGCTCCGGCGGGGGCGGCGCCGGCGGTGCGGGCGGCGGCGGGGTGGGCTCGCCCGGCGACGGCGGAACAGGCGGCGGCGGGGGCGGCACCGGTGGGGCCGGGGGCTCCGGCGGGGGCGGCGCCGGCGGTGC
>DATGRC010000285.1:0-22239 GCA_035303865.1 Acidimicrobiales bacterium | reverse complement strand
GCCGCCCCCGTCGGAGGTCTGCTCGGCGACGTCGTCGCCGTCGTCGTCGCCGCTGAAGACGACGAGCGCACCGATGACGGCGAGCACCACGACGATGGCCGCGATCGGCCCCCACCGTCGCATCGCGCCGCCGCCTGGCGCTGCGGATCCGTTCGTGTCGACGCTCGGTTGCATGGGTCCCCCCTGGGAGTGCTCGGGTCAGGTGTCGGTCGGTGCGGGTCAGGTCAGGTCGGGGTCGGCTCGTGGCGGCTGCGCTCGATGGCGGTCTGGTCCACGCCGAGGTACGCGGTGACGACGGCGTCGGCGGCCAGCACCTCCGCCGGCGGCCCGTCGGCGATCACCGCGCCGCGGTCCATGGCGACGAGCCGGTCGGCCACGCTGCGCACGAGCGGGATGTCGTGCTCGACGACGACGAGGCTGGCGCCGGTCTCGTCGCGGATGCGACGCAGGAGCGGCCCGAGCGCCTCGGTCTCGCGCTGGGCGATGCCCGAGCTCGGCTCGTCGAGGAGGATCACCGTGGGCCGGTGGGCCAGCAGGCAGGCCAGGTCGGCTACCCGGCGGGTGCCGGTGGACAGCTCCCGCACCAGCTTCGAGCGGTGCGGTCCGAGGCCGAGCAGCTCGATGAGCTCGGCCACCCGGCGGTCCACCGCCACCTCGCTGTCGTAGGCCCACGGCAGGCGCAGCGCCGCCGACAGCGGGTCCTTGGAGCGGATCCACCGCTCGCAGGCCACCGCGATCGCCTCCTCCACGGTGAGGCCGGGGAAGAGGCGGGCGTCCTGGAACGACCGGCCCAGGCCCCGGCGGGCCCGCTCGTCGGGACCGGCCGCGGTGACGTCGTGGTCGCCCAGGAAGATCCGGCCCCGGTCCGGCGGCAGGTAGCCGGAGAGCAGGTCGAACAGCGTGGTCTTGCCGGCCCCGTTGGGCCCGATGATCCCGACGATCTCGCCGGCGCCGATCTCGATCGACACGTCCCGCACGGCCAGGTTGCCGCCGAAGCCGACCGTGACCGAGTCGGTCCGCAGCCGCACGTCGGCCCGGTCCGCCACCGGTGCCGACGACGCCGCCGGTGCCGACGACGCCGCCGGCGCTGCCGGTTCGGGCGCCGCGCTGGTCTCCGCCGCGGCGGTGGCACCGGTGGCGGAGGCGGCGGTCTCGCCGGAGAGGAAGACGGCCCGCAGCAGGTCGGTGCGGCCCCGCAGCTCGTCGGCCGGCCCGTGGAAGCGGACCTCGCCCTTCTCGAGGAACACGGCCCGGTCGGCCAGCGCCAGCGCGATGTCCACCGACTGCTCGACGAGCACGATCGTGGTCCCCGCGTCGCGGGCCTCCCGCAGCAGGGGGACCAGCTGGCTGACGATGAGCGGGGCCAGGCCGAGCGACAGCTCGTCCACGAGCAGCAGCCGCGGTCGGGTGAGCAGCGCCATGGCCAGGCCGAGCTGCTGCTGCTGGCCGCCGGAGAGGTTGCCGGCCGGCTCGTCGCGCCGGTCCTCGAGGGCCGGGAACGGGGCCAGCGCGCCCTGCACGGCCGCCTCGGCGGCGGCCCGGTCCCGCCGGCCCCGGCGCTGCAGCCACGCCGCGGCCCGCAGGTTCTCCTCCACCGTGAGGCTCTGGAACACGGCGTGGCCGCCGGGCATGAGCGAGATGTCCATCGCCGCGATCTCGTGCGGCGGGGCGTGGGTGATGTCCCGACCGTCGAAGATGACCGCGCCGTTGTCGGCTTCGGTGACGCCGGTGATCGCCTTCAGCAGCGTGGACTTGCCGGCGCCGTTGGTGCCGAGGAGAGCGAGGATCTCGCCCTCGTTCACGTCGAGGTCCACCCCGAAGAGCACCTGCAGCCCGTCGTAGCCCACCTCCAGGCCCCGCACGAGCAGCAGCGGGCCACCCCGGCCCTGGGCCCGCTCGTACACCACCTCGCTGCGGGCGGCGGTGGCCTTCCACACGTCGGCGATGTCGGCGCTGATCGTCTGGCGGGACGACGAGATCACCGCGCCGCCGATGAGGAACACCGGCACCATGAGCAGCATCCCCCAGCGCAGCGACAGCTGGTCGCCCACCCAGCCGATGATCGGCAGCATCACGAGGCCCGGGATCACCCACAGCGACGCCACCGCGAACCCCATCGACCGGGCTCGGGGCGGGATGGCGAGCGACAGGGTGGCCAGCACGCCGGGGGCGATGATGGCGAACGCCGCGGTGATCGCCGAGTGGGCGCCGATGGCCACGCCGATGTTGGGGGCGGTGGCGAACACGACGAGCGCGGCGGCCACCACGATCGTCACCCGGGACAGGAACCCGAGGATGTGCTCGGGGCCCTTGGCGTAGAGGCGGGTGGCCATGCGGGCCCCGTAGATGAGCCCGGCCAGCGCCCACGGCTCGGCGGCGGCCGCAGCCATGCCCCGGGCCCGCTCGTCGAGCCCGAAGATCTCGTCGTAGACGAGCGAGGCCATCGACGCGAACCCGATGAGCGACGCGGCGAGGAACGGCAGCGACCACCAGATCCGCTTCAGCGTGGGGATGCGCCACACGATCCGCCAGCCCTCGGCGAAGCTCGGTGGCTGCTCCGCGGTGGCGATCGTGGCCTCGTCGGCGCCGGCGGCGCGCCGCTCGTGGCTGCCCCGCACCGGGTCCTTCAGCTTCCAGGCGAGGACCACGAACAGCGCCGTCGGGACGGCGAAGAGGAAGAACGGCACCCGCCACGAGAACCACGAGGCGAGGAACCCGGCCGACACCGGCCCGACGAACTGGCCGATGGCGTTGGCCGCCCGGTGGAACGAGAACACCTTCGAGCGGTGCTCGGGCGCGTACCAGTCGGCGAGCAGCGACCCGTGGGTGGGGTCGACCACCGCCTTGCCGATGCCGGAGCCGGCCCGGGCCACGCCGAGCATCCACAGCGTGGTGGCCATGCCGGTGAGGAGGCTGCACACCCCCCAGGCGGCGGCGCCGATCCAGGCCATCGCCACCCGGTTGGTGCGGTCGGCCAGCGCCGCGATCGGGACCTGCAGCAGGAGGGCGCCGAGGGCGACGAGCCCCACGAGCGTGAGGATGCCCTGCAGGTCGAGGCCGAACTCGTCGCGGATCTCGGGCAGCAGCACCCCGAAGGCGGTGCGGTCGAGCTCGTCGACGGCGTTGAGCCCGAACAGCACCACCAGCGGGTACCAGGCCTCGCCGCCGGTGACCGAGTGCATCCACCGGCCGATCCGCCCCCGCGGCACCGCCTCGGCCCCCTGGGTCGCCTGGGTCGGCTCGGTCGGCTCGGTCGTTCCGGTCGGCTCGGTCGTGGTCACGGGGTCACCACCGGGGTGTCGACGGAGGAGGACGGGGCAGCGGCGCCCGGTGGGCCGCCGTCGCCGTCGCCGTTGCTGGCGGGGGTGGCGGCGAGGTCGGGGATCTCGAGCTCGACGGGGGCGGGGCCGTCGGCGAGCTCGGTGGCGGGGGCGGTGAAGCCGGGGACGTCGAGGCCGGCGCGGGTGGCGACCCGGCCGAGCCACAGGTCCCGGAGGCGCAGCACGAGCCCGCCGAGGCCGGAGGGGACGATGAGCAGCACGAACAGCACCCCGGCGCCGGTGGCCAGCAGCTGCCACTCGCCCGGGAGGAACCAGCGGATGCCCTGCAGCCACACGGCGCCGAGCACCGCGCCCATCGGCGAGCCCACCCCGCCGAGCACCACCATCGTGAACACCGACAGGTTCTGGCCCGGCTCGTAGGGCTGGGTGCCGAACGACTGCTGGTGGTGGGCGAACATCGCCCCGGCCACCCCGGCGAGGCCGCCGGAGAGGGCGAAGCCGGTGAGCCGCACCCGCAGCGGCGACAGCCCGTAGGCCTGGGCGCCCCGCTCGTTGTCCCGGGTGGCGAGCAGCGCCCGGCCGGTGCGCGACGAGCGGATGCCCCGCAGCGCGAGGAGCCCGAGCACGAGCAGCGCGAGGGACAGGTGGTGGATGGCGGTGGCCGACGAGATGTCGATCCGGCCGAGCAGGTCGGGTCGCTCCACCCGACGGCCGTTCGGCACCCACGCGAAGAACCGGTCGTTGAGCAGCCACGACGTGACGGCGATGGCCGCGGCGAGCGTGATGACCGCCAGCTCGAGGCCCCGCAGCCGCAGGGCCGGCAGCCCGATGGCCACGGCAGCCACCGCGGCGGCGATCCCGCCGACCAGCAGGGCGAGGAGCAGGTCGAGGTCCCAGGCGCTCGTGGCCTTGGCGCCCACGGCGGCGCCGACCGCGAACAGCGCCACCTGGCCGAGCGACACCTGCCCGGCCCAGCCGGTGACCACGACGACCGACAGGCCGAGCAGGGCGTAGATGAGGACGGCGGACGACTTGAGCGAGCGGTCCACCGACAGCACGTAGGGGAGGGCCACCGCGATGGCGAGCAGCACGGCGAGCCCGCCGACCCGCACGAGGCGCACCACCGGCAGGCGGGCGATGACCCGGGGGATCGGCCGCACCTCGTCGGCCGACCGCCACGACGTGGCCTCCCCCTCCGCGAGGCGGGTGGCCCGCCGGGCCTTGGCCGACAGGCCCCGCAGCAGCAGCCCGACGGCCACGACGGCGGCGAGGATCGGGTCCAGCACGGTGGGGGAGGAGGCGTTGAAGGCCACGCCGAGCTCGAGCACGCCGAGGGCGACGGCGGTGGCGGCGATGACCGGCAGGTCGGTCAGCCGGCCGATGAGCAGTGCGGTGAGGGCCCGCAGCAGCACCCCCAGGCTGAGGGCGCTGCCGATCGGCAGGCCGAGCACGCCGGCCCGCAGCAGGACGGCCACGAACGCGAGGCCGGCGGCCAGCGCCCACACCCCGGTCTGCACCCGCCCCACGGGGATGCCGAGGAGGCTGGCCCTGTCGGCGCTGTCGGCGGCGGCCCGGGCGGCGAGCCCGACGTCGCTGCGCTGCAGGACGAGGGCCAGCAGCGCCACCACCACCGGCACGGCGATCAGCGCCAGCAGCTCGCTCTCGGTGAACACGGTGGCGCCGATGTTGAACCGGTAGGTGAACGGCGGCTCGATGCGGGGGGCGAGCACCATCTCGTCGAACAGGGCGGGCAGGGCGATGGCGATGCCCCCGAGCACCTGGGCCAGGCCGATCGTGGCCACGGTGAGCAGGAGGCGCGGCGCCTTGCGGAACCGGCGGATCACGGCCAGCTCGACGATGGCGCCGAGCAGCAGCGCGACCACGAGCCCCGACGGCACGGCCAGCCACCACGACCAGCCCCACGACACCATCAGCAGGTGGACGAGGACGACCGGCGCCATGCCGAGGTCGCCCTGGGCGAAGGACACCACGCCGTTCGAGCGCCAGGTGAGGGCCATGCCGAGCGCCACGAGCGCGGTGAGCCCGCCGACGATCGCGCCCTTCACCCACACGCCGGCCGGCACGGGGAACACGACCAGCTGCAGCAGCAGGATGGCCGCCACGGGCGCGAACCGCAGCGCCCACGAGCGGGCGCTGGTGACCAGCTGCTCTCGGTCGACGACCGCCATGCACACCCCCCGGTGCTGGTTCGGGCCGGTTGGCCGTTGTTGGGCAACCTACGTGACCCTCGTCACGTCTGCAGGACACTTGACCCGCCTTGACCCACGGGTCAAGGGGCCGGGGGGGAACGTCCCGGTTCGTGCCCTTCTGCTGGCCGGGCCGGCGACGTCAGGCACCGGCACCGGCAGCAGCAGCGACGCCGTCGGGACCTTCGGCCCGTGGTCGCCGCGGCCCGCTCCGCTATTCTTCCACTGACCACTGGAGAAAGCGGAGCGAGATGACCGACCCGGGCCACCACCGCCAGATCGTCGACGAGGGCGAGGCCCTCCAGGCCCAGGCCCGAGCCCTCGGGGACCCCACCCGCCACGCCGTCTTCCGCCAGATCGCCGACTCGCCCGCCCCCCTCGGCATCGCCGAGCTGGCCGAGCGGTTCCCGTACCACCACAACGCCATCCGCCAGCACGTGGCCAAGCTGGTGGCCGCCGGGCTCGTCCGCGAGGAGCGGGCTCCCGCCCGCGGCCCCGGGCGGCCCCGCCACGTGTACTCGGTGGAGCCGTCGGTGGCCGGTCGCTGGGGCACCACCTCGCCCTACGAGCGGCTGAGCCGCCTGCTGACCCGCATGGTCCGCTCCGGGCAGGACGCCCGCACCGTCGGGCGCCGAGCGGCGGCCGAGGAGGCGGCGATGGAGGCCGCGGCGGGCGCCCCGAGCGCAGACCGCGCCGCCTCGCCGGACGAGGTCGTGGCCGAGCTCACCCGGGCCATGGACCGGCAGGGCTTCGCCCCCGAGCCGGTCGAGACCCGCAGCGGCGTGGAGCTGGTGCTGCACCGCTGCCCGTTCGAGTCGGTCGCCGTGGAGGACCGCGAGACGATCTGCGCGCTGCACCTCGGCATCGCCGAGGGCCTCGTGGAGTCCGTCGTCGACCCCGACGTCCTCCAGATCACCGAGCTGGTCGCCCAGAACCCTCGCCGGGCCCGCTGCCGGGTCCGCCTCGCCGCCGGCTCCAGCCGCCCCCGGCCCGAACCGGTGCTGACCCTGCGGGGCCGGCGCCGACCCAGCTCGTCACCCACCTCGTCGCCCACCCCCACCGCCTGAGCGGGAGGCACCCGATGACCACCACCGACCCCCGGACCACCACCCTCGGCGACCTCGTGGCCGCCAACCCCGCCGTGGCCCGGGTCCTCCAGGCCCACGGCCTCGACTTCTGCTGCCACGGCGAGCGCACGCTCGAGGCGGCCTGCGCGGAGGCCGGGGTGGACGTGGCGTCGGTGGCGGCGCGCATCGCCGGCACCGCCGTCGAGGGCGACACCACCTGGACCCGCCTCGCCCCCGAGGACCTGGCCACCCACATCGTCGTCACCCACCACCGGTACCTGTGGGAGGAGCTGCCGCTGCTCGAGCAGCTGGCCGACAAGGTGGCCACCGTGCACGGCGAGCGCCACCCCGAGCTGGCCGAGGTGCGCCGCCTCGTCGCCGCGCTGCGGGCCGAGCTCGAACCGCACCTGGCCAAGGAGGAGCAGGTCCTGTTCCCGGCCATCGCCGCGCTGGCCGCCGGCGACGCCCCGGCGCTGCCGGTGCCGCTGTCGAACCCGGTGCGGGTGATGCTGCGCGAGCACGACCAGGCCGGCGAGCTGCTCGCCCAGCTGCGGGCCACCACCGGCGGCTACGCGGTGCCGGCCGACGGCTGCGCCTCCTACCGCTCCCTCTACGAGCGGCTCGAGGCGGTGGAGGCCGACACGCACCTCCACGTGCTCAAGGAGAACCACGCGCTGTTCCCCGCCGCGCTGGCGCTCGACGAGCGGGCGCAGGGCTCGGCCGCCTCGTGAGGCCCGCCCCCGCCGGTCCGCCCACCCGGGACCTCGAGGACGTCGAGGACGTGGAGGTCCTCGTCCGGCGCTTCTACCAGGCCGTGATCCCCGACCCCACGCTCGGGCCGATCTTCGAGGCCATGGCGGTGGACTGGTCGGTGCACATCCCGAAGCTGGTCGACTTCTGGGCGCTGCGGCTCTTCGACCGTCCCGGCTACCGGGGCAACGCGGCCGGCGCCCACCTCCCGGTGCTCGACCGGGTGGGCTTCGGCGACGCCGAGATGGCCCGCTGGCTCGAGTTGTGGCACGAGACGATCGACGAGCTCTACGTCGGTCCCGTCGCCGAGCGGGCCAAGGAGCGGGCGCTCATGGCCGCCCAGGCCATCACCGCCCTGGCCCGCCGCCACCAGGACCACCAGGACGGGCGCCGCACCTACCTGGAGCTCGGCCTCTCCTAGCCAGCGGGCCTCGCCAGCGGGCCCCGCCAGCGCGCCGGCGTGAACCGATCCGGGGGTTCGGGGGCACAGGGGTGACGCACGCGGGATCGGCGCTCGTCCTCGACGCACGGTCCCGGCGCGGGTCTGAGCGACCCCTGACCCCCCGAACCCCCTGATCTCCAAGGAGAAGAGCAGATGCGCTTGCGCCCCTGGTCCGTCCTCGTCGCGCTCGCCGTGACCCTGGCCGTCGTGGCCGGCCTCCCCGCGCCGGCCTCGGCCGCCGCCGACCGCGTCCTCGTCATCGCCGCCGACGAGCCCGAGCACCTGAGCGACGTGGTGGACGGCCTCTACGAGACCGGCCGGTTCAGCACGGTCACCGTCCTCGTGCCCGGCTCGAGCGGCTGCCACGCCGGCACGGGCACGCTCTCCGAGGCGATGCTCGAGGAGGTCGACGCCGTCTTCGTGTACGGCAACTGCGCGATGAGCTCGGCGGTGATGGACGAGGTGGGCGACCTCCTGGCCGACTTCGTCGACGCCGGCGGCACCGTGGTGGTGGCCCACTCCGCCACCTCCTGCCTGAGCGGCGTGCGCCTCGGCGGCCGCTGGGCGGCCGACGGCTACGACGCCTTCGCGCCCAGCTGCGACGTGGCCTACGACGGCCCGCACTTCCTCCTGCCCGTGGTGGAGGACCATCCGCTGCTCGCCGGCGTGGGGTCCTTCTGGGGCGGGTCGATCACGGCCCGGACCGCCACCACCCCGCAGGGCGGCGCCACCGTCGTCGCCACCTGGAGCGACCTCGGCATGACGCCGCTGCTCGCCCAGCGCGAGATCGGCCAGGGCATCGTCGTGGGCCTCAACGCCTTCCCCGTGTCCTCCCGGGTGGACGACGCCTTCTGGTCGACCGGCACCGACGGCTGGACGCTCTTCGCCAACGCCCTCCAGGCCGTGCCCCAGTCCAGCCCGCAGCCCCAGCCCGCCCCGGACCTGGACGACCCGGCGGACCCGGCTGAGCCCGGCGCCCCCGCCGACGCCCCGGGATCGCCCACCCCGAGCACCCCGGCCCGCCCCGCCGCGGCCCCGGCCCGCCCGGTGACCGCGGCCCCCACCTTCACCGGCTGACCCGGACCACCTGACCCACCGCCGGGCCCGCCGTGCCGATGGCCGACGTTCGCCATCCGGCGCGGCGGGCCCGTCAGGGCACCAGCGTCAGGTGTCGATGACGGCGACGGCCGCGAAGCGGCCGGTGGGGCGGGCGGCGCGGTGGGAGAAGAACCGGTCGGTGCTCGTGACCGTGTCGATGCCGGTGGAGGCGACGGCGGTCGAGGGGACGCCGGCGTCGGCCAGCTGGGCCCGGACGATCGCCTCCAGGTCGAGGTGGGCGTGGCCGCCCTCGGTGGGGGACAGCACGGCGTCGACGAGGTCGGGCCGGTCGGCCAGCACCGCCGCCACCTCGTCCACCTCCTTCGGGCCCACCTCGTAGCTGGCCGCCGCCACGTGGGGGCCGATCGCCACCCGCAGGTCGGCCGGGTCGGTGCCGTAGGCCTCGGCCATCGTCGCCACCGCCGCCGGCACGATCCCGAGCAGCGTGCCGCTGCGGCCGGCGTGCACCACGCCCACCGCCCGGCGCACCGGGTCCCACAGCACGATCGGCTGGCAGTCCGCCACCAAGCAGGCCAGCGCCACCCCCGGGCGGTCGGTGACGAGGGCGTCGGTGGCGGGCAGCCGGTCCTGGGCGTCGCCCACCCCTCGGTGCCCGGCACCGGCCAGCCCCTCGTCGACCACCGCCACCCGGGCGGTGTGCTGCTGGTCGGCCACGGTCAGCGCGTCGACGCCGAGCGCCGCGCACACCCGCCGGCGGTTCTCGGTGACGGCGGCGGGGTCGTCGCCCACCGTGTACGACAGGTTGAGCGCGTCCCACGGCGGCTCGCTCACCCCGCCGGCCCGGGTGGTGACCACGGCCCGGACGCCCTCGCCGAGCTCGAGCGGCACCAGCGGCACGAGCGACGGACCAGCACCGGCAGCCATGCCCCGATCCATCCCCCGATCGTAGGGGTGCGCCGGCGGTCCCGTAGCCTGGCTCCGCTGTGACCGCCCCCGCTCCGCCGCCCGATCGACCCCGCGCCGAGCGCTTCACCTACCTCGCCGCCGAGGTGGACGAGGCCGCCGACACCCTGCGCTGCCGCTACCGGCTGCGCTGGGCCGATGGGGCGGAGCTGACCTTCGTCGAGACCTACCGGTTCCCGCCCGGTGGCACCTGGAGCCCGGCCGCCCACGAGGTGGCCCGGCTCGTGCACCTCTTCGCCGGCGTCTCCTACTACAAGGCCGGGATCCCGCCGGTGGTGGACCTCGGCGACGTGCCGCTGCGCCCCGGCGACCGGGCGCTGCTCGAGGCCTTCTACCTCGACGGGCTCGGCGAGATGGCCTACCGCAACGGCGTGTCCCTCGACGGCCTGGCCCTCGAGGGCGGCACCGACGCCGGTCCGCCCGTCCCCACCGACCTCGGCCAGGGCCGGCCCCTCGTGCCCTTCGGCGGCGGGATCGACTCCACCGTCGTCGTCGACGCCGTCACCCGGGTGCACGACGACGTCGCCCTCTTCGTCGTCCACCGCGGCGGCGACCCGTTCCCGGCCATCGAGCGGGCCGCCGAGCCGACCGGCCTGCCGATCCTGCGGGTCCAGCGCGACCTCGACCCCCAGCTGCTGCGCCCCGCCGAGCCGGACCGCTTCTGGAACGGCCACGTCCCGATCACCGGGATCCTCTCGGCGGTGGCCGTGCTCACCGCCGCCCTCCACGGCCGGGACCTGGTCGTGATGTCGAACGAGTGGAGCTCCTCGCAGGGCAACCTCGAGCACGGCGGGCGGGTGGTCAACCACCAGTGGTCGAAGAGCGAGGCGTTCGAGCGGCTGTTCCGCGCCGCGCTGGCCGAGGCCCTCGACCCGCCGGTCGAGTGGTTCTCGCTCCTGCGGCCCCGCAGCGAGCTGTGGGTGGCGCAGCGCTTCGCCCGGCTCCCCCAGTTCCACGGGGTGGTCCACTCCTGCAACCGGGCCTTCCACCTCGACGCCGAGCGGCGCCACGCCACCTGGTGCGGCCGCTGCGAGAAGTGCGTGTTCATCGACCTCATCCTCAGCCCGTTCCTCGACCGGACCGCGCTCGAGGCGATCTTCGACGGGCGCGAGCCGCTGGCCGACCCCACGCTGCTGCCCGCCTTCCGGGACCTGATCGGCACCGGCACGGCCAAGCCGTGGGAGTGCGTGGGCGACGTCGACGAGTGCCGCACCGCCGCCGCCCTCGCCGCCGAGCGCCCCGACCGGGCCGGCAACGAGGTCCTCGCCGCCCTGCTCGCCGACCTCGGTCCGGACGCCGTAACCCGGGCCCGGGCCGACGTCGACCGCCTCCTCGCCCCGATGGGTCCGCACTGGGTGCCCGATGCCCTCCTCGACCCCCCGTCGCTGGGCTGACCTCGCCGGCCTGCGGGTCGGCGTGTGGGGCGTGGGCGTGGAGGGCCGGGCCACGCTCGCCGCGCTGGCCGCCCGGGGCATCGAGCCGGCGGCTGTGGTGGACGACCAGCCGAGCGGCGAGGGCGTGCTGGCCACCACCGACGGCGGGCTCGACGCGCTGGCCGCCTGCGACGTGGTCGTGAAGTCCCCCGGCATCTCCCGGCGCAAGCCACCGGTGACGGACCTCGAAGCCGCCGGCGTGGCCGTGGTGGGCGGGCTCGGCCTGTGGCTCGAGGAGGTGGGTCCCGACCGGGTGGTCGGGGCGACCGGCACGAAGGGGAAGAGCACGACGGTGTCGGTGGCCGCCCACCTGGCCCGGGGGCTCGGCGTGCGCGCCGAGGCCGGCGGCAACCTCGGCACCGTGCCGTGGGCGCCCGACGCGCCGGCCGACGTGGACCTCTGGGTGATCGAGGTGTCGAGCTACCAGGCCACCGACCTGTGGAGCAGCCCGGCGGTGGCGGCGGTGACGAGCCTGCACCCCGACCACCTGGACTGGCACGGCGGCGTGGACGCCTACGTGGCCGACAAGCTGTCGCTGTGCGGCCGGCCGGGGGCCCGGATCACGGTGGCCAACGGCGACGACGAGCGGCTCCGCCAGCACGCCGCCCACCTCCGCCCCGGCCCCCGCTGGGTGACCCTGGCCGGCGCCGACGTGGGCTGGACGGCGCCGCTCGGGCTGCGGGGCCACCACAACGAGCGCAACGCGCTGATCGCCGCCGCGTGCCTGCAGGAGGCGGGCGTGCCCGGCGCCGACGACCCCGAGCGCCTGGCCGCCGCGGCGGCCGGCTACCAGCCGCTGCCGCACCGGCTCCAGACGGTGGCGGTGGTGGACGGGGTGGAGTACGTGGACGACAGCCTGTCCACCAACGTGCTGCCCACGATCGCGGCCGCCGAGGTGTTCGAGGGCCGGCCGCTCACGCTCCTCGTTGGCGGCTACGACCGCGACATCGACTACGCGCCGCTGGCCGAGTTCGCGGCCGCCCGCCAGGCCCCCACGGTGGTGTGCACCCTCCCCCAGAACGGGGACCGCATCGCCGCCGCGATGGCCGCGGCCGGCGTGGAGGCCGTGCCCTGCCCCGACCTGGCCGCGGCGGTGGCCGAGGCCCGGGCCCGCACCCCCGAGGGCGGCGTGGTGCTCCTGTCGCCGGCCGCCGCCAGCTACGGCACCTTCCGCAGCTACCGCGAGCGCGGCGAGGCGTTCGCCGCGGCGGTCCGGGCGCTCACCTGAGCCGGGCGGCGAGTGGCGCAGAAGCGGTGTGGGCCGGTCGGCGCCAATAGGCTCGGAGCAGGTGGGCGGTTGGAGAGACGGGTTGGCTGATGACCACTGAGCCGGACGACTCGGACCTCGAGGTCCGGGTGCAGCGGCGCTTCGCAAAGCTGGAGGCCGGGACCGCCGACCCGCTGGCGCGCCCGCCCACCGGCCCCGCCCCCGATCGGGCCCCGGCCGTCGATCCCGACGCCCTCGCCGCCGCGGTGGCCCGGGCGCTGCGGTCGGAGCTGGCCGAGGCCGTCCACGACGCCGCGGCCGACGCGGCCCGGGCCAGCGTGGCCACCGCGGTGCGCGAGGGCGTGGCCGAGGCCGTGCGGGCCGAGGTGGCCGGCGCCGTGCGGGGCACGCTGGCCGAGACGGTGCAGGCGGCGGTGAACGCGGCAGTGGACGCGGCAGTGCACGCGGCGGTGAACGACGCGGTGGCGGCGGTGGTGCCTCGGGCCGTGGGCGAGGCGGTGCAGACCGCCGTTCAGACTGCCGTGCACAGCGCGGTGCAGACCGCGGTGCAGACCGAGGTGGGCGGCGCCGTGCGCGACGCCGGTGCCGGGGCCGCGGACGCCTCGGTGAGCGCCGAGGCCGCGGCCCGGGTGGCGGCGCACGTGGACGACCAGCTCGACGTGCTGCGCCAGGAGCTCGAGGCCGCCTTCGAGGAGGTGGTGGGCCGGATCGCGGCCACCGACCGGGCCCTGCGGGTGGTGTACGAGCAGCTGCGGGCCCAGCAGGAGCAGGCCGGGTCGAGCGAGCCGGCCCCGGTGGACCTGACCCCGATCGTGCCGTCGCTCGTGTCGCTCGACGAGAAGCTGAGCGCCATCGGCCGCATGCTCGACGCCCAGGCCGCCGAGCTCGTGCGGGTCACCGAGGGTGCCGTCCGGGGCGGCGAGGCGCCCGGGCTGGCGGCCACGCTCGAGACGCTCCACCGGGAGCTCACGGCCCAGAGCGCCGACCTCAGCCGCATCGCCCACGCGGTGGTCAGCCCCCGCCCGGGTGAGGCGTCGCCGGCCGGATCGAACCAGTTGGAGGAGCTGGTGCGCCGGACCGCGCTGTCCCACGCGGCGGACCTGGCCAACCTGCGCACCGACCTCGATGTGCTGGCCACCTCGGTGCGGGAGCAGACGAACAGCCTCACCGAGCTCCGCAAGCACGTGGCCTGGATCCGCCAGCGGCTCCTGTCCTGACCCGCGGGCCTGCCCCGGCCGGACGACGCCGGCCCGAGGTGTCATGGCGGCACGGGGGTCAGGTGGCGGCGAGGCGCTCGGCGACGGTGGTGGCGAGGGGGGCGACGACGTCGAGGGTGGTCTCGCCCTGCAGCTTGAGGGCCACGACGAGCGTGCGGCCGTCGACCACGGCCGAGATGGTGCGGCCGCCCGTGGCGCCGAAGGTCTCCGACGACACCCCGCCGCTCGTGAACGCCCGCTCGCCGATGCCCTCCTCCGGCTCGCCGTTGGCGCTCGCCATCACTTCGCGGTGCATCTCGTGGCGCTCGGTGCCCTCCACCACGGCGACGACGACGAGGCTGCTGTCGGCCACGCTGCGCCACGCGCACTGGCGGTAGGCCACGCCGTCGACGGCGACGCCCTCCTCCGGATCCTCGGTGGCGAGCCCGATGAGCGCCTCGACCTCGGCGCCCTCGAGCAGCCCGCAGGCGTCGGGCAGCTCGCCGTCGGTCGCGCCGCCGCTGCCGTCCGCGCTGGCGCCGTCGCCGTTCGCGTCCGGGCTGCCGTCGGCGCCGTCATCAGCGCTCTCGTCGTCGCCCTCGTCGGCGCCGTCGTCGGCGGGGGCGTCGGCGCTCACCGTCTCGGGCGCGGTGTCGAGGGCGTCGTCGCTGTCGTCGCCGCACGCGCTGAGCGCCAGCGCGACGACGGCGAGCGGGGCGACGGCAAGGGTCCGCAACGGTGCCATGGGACGACCTCGTGGGTGCGTGTCCAGCACGAGAACGCTCCAGCCCCCGGATCGGTTGACACCGGGCCCGCGTGACCGGTCCGCGGTCGTTCTCGGGCTCGTTGTCGGACGATCGCCGGCATTCGAGCCCGAGAACGGTCGGTCGAGCCGAGCCGGGCGGTGGAATCGAACCGAAGGCGGCGCCACGACGCGTGGTCCCGTGTCAACCGAACGCGGCCGTGGGCCGTTACCCCTCTGTCAGGCCGATCCGGCGTGGTGCGCCCGCAAGGGCGTGGACAGAGGAGGAGCCGATGCAGCAGGGCCTCGTGGCGGCAGCAGTGGCGGGCATCGTGGCGGTTGGCGGTGGCGTGGGGTACGCCATCGGGTCGAGCGAGGTGGTCGACATCGGCAGCGGCGGCACCGTCCACCTCCCGCACGCCGCGGCCACCTACCACGCCTGCCCCGACGCCGGCCCGCTGGGTCAGCTCCACCGAGGCGACCGGGTGCTGCTCACCGGCGTGGACGAGACCGGCGAGTGGTTCGAGCTGCGCTCCCCGATCGACCTGCTCGACCGGGTGTGGGTGCGGGCGTCGGTGGTCACCCCCGACGCCGGGGCGGTGACGGACCTGCCCGAGCGCACCTGCGGCGTCACCGACGAGGAGCTCACCCTCGCCGAGCTCCCGGCCGACGAGCCCGACGACGACGAGGAGGGCACCGAGGACGAGGCGGAGGGCGAGGAGGCCGACGAGACCACGACCACCGCAGTCGAGCCGGGCACCCCGACGACGACGCCGACGGCCGCGCAGCCGCCGGCGACGACCCCGCCCGGCCAGTCGTCGCCGACGCCGCCGCCCGCCGATCGGACGGGCCCGCGGATCGTGGCGTTCACCCGTGGCGCCCCGGGCCTGCGGGTGGCCGGCGGCGAGTTCTGCACCGAGCACTGGCGGCCCACGTCCACCGAGGTGTCGGTGCAGGTGGCCGACCCGTCGGGCGTCGCCTCTGTGGTCCTGGCGTGGGCGGTCCCGAACGTCGACGGCCACATCGAGGTGACCATGGTCCGCGACGGTGGCAGCACCTACCGGGCCACGCTCGGCCCGTTCCCCGGCGGGTTCCCCGGATGGGACGAGGAGATCGACCTCGAGTGGACGGTCACGGCGATCGACGGCCTGGGCAACCGCCGCACGGTGACGGCCCCGGCGAGCGCGGCCGTGACGCTCGTGGGCTGCTGAGCGGGAGGACGAGGAGGAGATGACGACGATGCGACGCTTCCACCTGGTCCTCGCCGGCGTGGCCGGGGCGATGGCCTTCGGGGCCGGACTGCTGCTCGGCGACGCCCGAGACGACCGCACCACCGTGGCGCTGGCCCCCGCCGGCGAGCCCGTCCCCTACGTGGCGGCCGGCGGCGCACCGCCCGAGCTGCTCGAGGCGAACGGCGCCACCACGGACCCCGACGGCGGCGGGGCCGGCGGCAGCGGCGAGCGCGCTGCTGCCGAGTCCGAGCCCGGCCTGAGCGCGGCCGACCTTGCCTGGGCTCGGGCCCACACCCCGACCTTCGCCCCGGTGCTGGCGGGCAGCTCGGGCGCCGGTCGCTCCGACGCCGACGGCGCTGACGATCTCGCCGACAGCGCTGACGAGGCCGCCGACGGCGACCCCGGCGACGGCGGCACCGCGCGCGGCGACGGCACCGCGGGCACGGCAGGCACCGCCGACGGCGACGACGAGCACCGGCGCTTCACCGACCCGTGCGCGGGCGCGGCGCCCGAGGATCCCGAGCGCGACGGCCTCGAGGAGCACTGCCCCTTCGGCGTGGGCGCCGTGGTGCTGATCGACGACGACGGGCTCCCCGTCCCGCCGCCGCTGACCATCGAGGACCCGTGGATGGGCCCGATGTTCGTCGCCGGCAGCGAGGACCGCTGCCCGGTGGGCGTCGACCCCGACGGCAAGGTCCACACGATCGTCCTCACGAACGTGCCGGCCACCGTGACCCTCACCCTCGAGGTGCGCGGGGAGCGCCACGTGCTCACCTCCGAGCCCACCGTGGCCGAGCGCAACCGGTTCATGAGCCGGCTCCTCGACGGCGAGCCGATCGCCGGCGACCAGGTGAACGGCGTGCAGACCTGCTTCACCTTCGAGTCGCTGCCCGAGAGCCTGAACGCGCAGGAGGCGGGCGGCGGCCGGGTGGTCCACTGGTACCAGCCGGCCGTCCACGCCGTGGACGACGCCGGCCACGAGGTGAGCCACGAGCCCGGCTTCCTGCAGATGCGGGTGGCCGACGACCACGGCGCCCTGCGCCCCTTCGCCGAGCCGGGCGAGCACCTCACCGACGGCCCGGGCGCGCCGGCTGAGCTGCGCATCGGGACGGCGTCGTTCACGGCGCTGCCCCAGGGGGTGCGGGCCCGCTGCCCGATGGGCGTCGAGGACGAGGCGCTGCGGGGCGTGGTCACGGCCAGCGTCCCGGCCACGATGCAGCTGACCGTGATCGACCGGGGCCGCTCGCTGCCGATGGGCACCGCCGAGGCCACCGCCGACGAGCGGCGCCTCCACGGCGAGCTGCTGGCCAGCGGCGAGGCGCCGGCCACGTCCGGGGCGGCGGCCGTCCAGCACTGCGTGTCGCTCGAGGGCGTGCACAAGCCCGGCACCTACTACCTGGACGTGGCCGCCCGCTCCGACGACGGCAGCACCGCCACGGCGCGCCTGCCGTTCACGATCACCGAGGCGATGGCCGACGGTCTGCCGTCGGTCACCTTCGGGCGCCCCCAGCCGTCGGTGGTGGCGGCCGACGGCGCGTTCACCGTGTACGTCCACTTCGACAGCGGCGAGGAGCACGTGCTCGCCCGGGCCCTCCACCGCACCGGTGAGCGGGCCACGGGCGACGACTGCACCTCGGTGGAGCCGGCCGCGCTGCGCGGCGGCAGCCCCGGCCCAGGGGTGGAGATGCTGCCCGCGCGGACCCGGGGCCAGTGGGTGATCCCGATGCCGTGGGAGCAGCCGGAGGACCGGTTCGACAAGACGGTCCCGATCCGGGTCTGGGCCGGAGAGGGCGACGTCATCGACCTGTGCACCTGGGTGGTCACGAAGCCGCGGGGTGCCTTCGATCCCACGGTGGAGGAGCGGCGCTCGTTCCGGCTGGAGGCGCCGCGGCGGATGCGGATCGCGATCGACCTGACCTGGATCCACGCGTCGACCAGACGCCTGATCGGCCGCAACCACATGCTGCCGATCGAGGCGCACCGCTACACGATCACGGCGCTGAACTGGCCCGGTCAGCCAAGCGCCACGTTCCCGCCCCGCAACAACCAGGGCTCTGAGCAGTGGGGCAGCCAGTACTGCGTCGAGGGCCAGCACTACTGCACCTCAGAGCGCCTCACCCTCCTCGACAGCGGCAGCCGGTTCATCCCGGAGGTGACCCGGCTGAGGATCACCGACGTGGACGGCCGCTCGGTGGAGACACAGGTGCCCACCCCGACCACCTGCCTGCGGGGTCGACGCACGATCGGCGACCCGAGCTGCTCGTACGGGTCGCCCGAGTCCCACTACCTCGACCTCCCCGACAACGAGGGACCGCTCTGCATCAACGACTGCAACGGCCGCCGCTTCTTCAGCCTGCGGGTGCACCCGTACGAGGGGATCGCCGGCCCGCCGGGCCCCACGCCGCTCCCCGAGGGACGCGAGTGGCGCTACCGCGACGACGGCCCGTTCGAGCGGGGCACGCTCGAGCTGCCGACGACGCCGCGGGTGGACCTCACGCTCGACACGCCCACGGTGATCCCGCCGGCGGCCCCGCCGGAGGAGGGCGGCCGACCCGGGGCCCGGCTCGAGCTCCCCTTCGACCGGCCCGTCGACGTGGAGGTGGTGCCCGAGCTGCGCGAGCCGATCCCCGAGTCGTGCGACCTGCCCACCGAGCAGCGCTCGGCGGAGCCCAAGGCCCGCCACGTGTTCGTGTTCGAGGACCTGTGCTACGGCGCCACCTACTGGTTCCACGTGCACGCCACGGACCCGGTGGGCGGCGGCCGCCTGGACCTGCCCGGCATGATCTTCTGGCGGACGATGCCGGGCGTGCCGGTGGTCGCCGTGGCGGTCAGCCTGGACGTGGCCGGCCAGGTGCCGATGCGCTCGGGCACGCTGCACGGCACGGTGACCCTCGGGAACGCCGTGGTGGAGCTGGCCCACGTGGACGGCCGGGGCACCTGCCTCGACGAGTACACGTGGCTGGAGCTCGCGGGCGAGGCCCGCCGCACCGGCACCCAGCGCCTGGAGGTGGGGGACCACACCGCGTTCCTCATGGACCTCACCTGGGTGGACTGCGACGGGCGGCGCCATCGCATGCAGGCGGGACGGGGGATGCAGCTGCCCGAGCTGCTGCCCGGGTCGTTCACCTACCACGCCTCCGAGGACGGCATCTCGGCCGGCGCGGAGGTGACGATCGCCTTCCGGCGCTGACCGCCGGCCCGCCCACCCGCCACCGCTGGTGCGGCGCCCGGGGGCTCCTCGCCCCGGGCGCCGTACGCTCGGTGTGGCCGCCTTCGTGCTCGTCGCCATCGGCATCCTCGTCGGCCGGTACTGACCCGTCCTGACGCCGCGACCGCGCTCGTCCGCTGGGTGGCTGCTCAGCCGCCGGAGCGCAGGAAGAGCAGGCAGGCGACGCCGAACACGAGGCTCGCGGCGACGACGAGCCAGCTGCCGGTGCGCACCCCGTCGGCCGCGAAGAGGACCGCCGAGGCGACGAAGAGGAGCCACCCCACCCGCTGGTGCCGAGCCATCCCCCGAGCCTGGCACGCCCGCCGTGCCAGAGCGGTCAGGTGATGGCGAGCAGCAGGCCGATCACCGCCACCGTGACGCTGCCTCCTCGTCAGGGAGCCAGGTGCGGCAGGGGGTCGGGCGCGGCGGCGTCGTGGGTGGCGCGGCGCTCCTCGACGGCCACGGCCCCGAGGCCGGTGGCGGCCAGCACCGGGGCGGCCAGGTGGGCGATGAGCGCCACCGAGTAGCGGGCCGGGTCCACCTCGGCCCCGCCGACGATCACGAAGCGCACCTCGTCGTCGAACGCGGCCTTCCAGTAGCCGCCGCCATCGCCGGTCGTCACCGCCCACAGCCCGAGCTGGTCCCACTCGACGAGCGAGCGGGTGGCGATCGTGACGACGGCGGCCACGACCGCGAGCATCGTGGTGCCGACCACGAGGCCCCGACGGTCCGAGGGGACGCGGTCGCGGGCCACGCTGACGGCCACGAGCACGGCGACGCCGGCGGCCAGGACGAGCACGCCGCCGCTCAGGATCCGGTGCCAGTCGCTCCACGGGCTCGGCTGGTAGCGGGCCAGCACCTCGGCGGGGACGCGGTCGCCCCACACCCGGGTCAGGTCGGGCCGGTAGTCGCGGGCCAGCACGAGCCCGGCCACCGTCACCGCCAGCGCCGTGACGGCCCCGACGGAGGCGGCAGCGATCGTCGCTCGGCGCACCGTGCCCACGCCACGAGTCTGGCCCGCTCGCGCCCGTGCCGCCCGCGGCGATCGAACGCACCGGTGGTGCTCAGCAGCTGGCGAGGACCTGGCGGAGGGCGGCGGCCTCGGCGGGGTCGGCGGTGAGGTCCCACTTGGCCTTCACCCGGATCCAGGCCGACGCGTACCAGCACCACTGCTCCCGGCGGGGCGGGAGCCAGCCAGCTGGGTCCTTGTCGCCCTTCTGGCGGTTGCTGGTGGCGGTGACGGCGACGAGCGCGTCCGGCTCGTCGAGGTCGTTGGCGAAGGCGCGGCGCCGGGCGTCGTCCCAGGCGTGGGCGCCGGACCGCCACGCCTCGGCGAGGGGCACGAGGTGGTCGACGTCGAGGTCAGCCACGTTGGGGGTGCTGATCCAGTCGTAGACCGAGAACCACCCCGTCCCCACGCCGGGCAGGTCGGTGCGCCGCTCGGCCAGCAGCACCTCGCAGCGGGTGCTGCAGCCGTCGTAGTCGGCGTCGATCCAGTGCTCGAAGCGGGCCCGGTCGTAGCCGTGCGGATGCTCCGCCGCGATGACGAGCCCGAGGTCGTCCACCGGCGCCGGCGCCGGCGCGGTCGCGGGAGGCGGGGCGGTGGTCTCGGCGGCGACCCCGTCGAGGGCCGGGGCCGAGGTGGCCTCGGTCACGCAGGCGGCGGCGAGCGCGACGACGGCCAGGCCGCGCCACGCGACCGCTACTCGCATGCGACGCCGTCACCGTCCCGGGCCGGCCGGTCCGCGCCTGCTCGAAGGATGTCGCTGCCCGCCATCGGCGCCGCTCCTGCCCGCTCGGTGTGTCCGTCCGCTCCGATGCTCGCGCGCGGGCGCGACCCGGTCATGGGTCGAAGGGCCTCACCTCGCTGCCCCGAGCTCAGGCGCGGATCGCGAGAACCGGTCGCGGAAAGCGGACATACTCTCCCGCCAGACGAGCGGGCGGTGCGGTGCTGGGCCGTGCCCCAGAGCGGAGGTGACCCACCATGGCTCCTGACGTGGTCGATGCGCCCACCGGAGAGCGACGCCGCCGGCGCGCCGCGCTGGCGGCAGCAGCGGTGCTCGCGGCGGTGCTGCCGCTCGCGTCGCCGACGCCAGCTCACGGCGCCACGGTCTCGACCTGGCAGGCGTTCGTGGCCGCGATCGACCCGCCGACCTGTCCCCCCACCGGCGTCGTCGAGGTCACGCTGGGCAGCGACCTCGAGGGCCCGGGCGAGGTGGTCCCGGTCGGCTGCTCGACGGTGCTCCACCTCTCGACCCACGAGCTCCAGCTCGGGAGCCTGGACGTGCAGGAGCAGGTGTCACTCGCGATCCGGGGCTCGGCCTCGGGGCGTCTCGTCGCCGACGGCCCGTTCGGGGAGCCGGGCATCCGCATCGTGGCCGGCAGCGGCAGCAGCCTCTCGATCGAGGGCGGCACCATCGAGGCGAGCGGCGGGTTCGGCGCCGCGGGCATCGGCGGCAGGCCCGAGGAGGACGGCGGCATCGTCTACGTGTTCGGCGGCTCGGTGACGGCGGACGGCGGCAGCCTCGCCGCCGGGATCGGCGGGGGGCGCCAGGCGAGCGGTGGCGTGGTCCACGTGGAGGCCGGCTCGGTGGTGGCGCGGGGCGGCGACAACGGCGCCGGCATCGGTGGGGGCACCGCCGGCGACGGGGGTGAGCTGGTCGTCAGCGGTGGAAGCGTGACCGCCACGTCCGGCTTCAACGCCGCCGCGATCGGTGGCGGCGGCGGGGGCGACCAGGGCGGTCTGGTCCGGGTCGACGGCGGCACGGTCACGGCCACGGCCGGCCTGAACGGCGCCGGCATCGGTGGTGGCGGCGGCGGTGGCAGCGGCGGGTCGGTCGCCATCCTCGGTGGCCGCGTCGAGGCGACGGGCGGGCTCGGCGGCGCCGGGATCGGCGGGGGCTCGGTCGGCGACGGCGGGCAGGTCGCGATCGGAGGCACTGCCGTCGTGGAGGCCCGCGGCGGTGCCGCGGCGGCCGGCATCGGCGGCGGCCTCGGCGGGGCCGGGGGATCGGTGGAGATCACCGGCGGCACCGTCGTCGCCGAGGGCCGATCAGCGGAGGTTGCCGCGCCCACGCCGGAGCTGCTCGGGGGCGCCGGGATCGGCGGTGGGCCCGGGCTCGGGGGCGCCACGGAGCCGGCCGGGTCGGTGACGATCTCCGCTGGGACGGTCACCGCCATCGCCGGTGACCGGGCGGCGGGCATCGGGGCGGGCACCCACGGATCCGGGGGCAGGGTCGAGATCAGCGGGGGCGAGGTGGTCGCTCGGGCCGGTGACGACGGCACCGCGGTCGGCGGGTTCAAGATCCCGCCCGACGCGATGCCCGGGCTGGAGCCGAGCCCGTTCGGGTTCCTGAAGATCACCGGCGGCGTCCTGCGGGTGGCCAGCCGGATGGTGGTGCCAGGCAGCGTGGCCCCCGCATCGCAGGTGG
>DATGRC010000284.1:0-9377 GCA_035303865.1 Acidimicrobiales bacterium | reverse complement strand
GAGTGGTAGTCACCGGGCGACCGCCCCGGCCGACGGCGTCAGGAGGTCATCGCCATGCTCATCGCCGAGGTGGGGCTGGGGGACATGATCTGGACAGCGCTCTGGGTCTTCTTCCTGGCGATGTTCGTCTGGATCTTCATCACCATCGTGAGCGACCTGTTCCGCGACCACGAGCTCTCGGGGGCGGCGAAGGCCGCCTGGATCGTCGGGCTCGTCGTCTTCCCGCTCCTCGGGTCGCTCGCCTACATCGTCGTGCGGGGTGACGGGATGGCCCGCAGGTCCGCGGCCCGGCACGAGCTCGCCCGCCAGCAGCTCGACGCCTACATCCGCTCGACCGCCACGTCGACCGGCGCGGGCCCGGTCGACGACCTGGCCCGCCTCGTCCAGCTACGGGAGTCGGGCATCATCACCGACGACGAGTTCCAGGCGGTCAAGTCCCGGATCATCGCCGCGCCGGCCTGACCCGCCGGCGCGGCTCCCGGAGCCGCGGGCCGACGCGCCGCCGGCCCGCCCGGCGCCGCCGGCACGCGGGCCCGGGCGGCGGCGCCGACGCCCCCGACCGCGACCCGCCGCGCGCCCCGGCGCCGAGGCCGGCACCCGGCACCGGCCTCTAGAGTCCCGGCACCCGCCCGGCACGGGGTCGCGCCCCGCGCCGGGCCGCCGCCCGCTCGCCATCCGGGAGGGGACGTGACCGAGACGACCGACTGGAGCGACCGCTTCGACGAGGAGCTGGCCCGGGAGATGGTGCGCCTGTCCACCGCCCCCGAGGGCAGCGGGAGCGGGCTGCCGGGGTGGCTCGGCATCCGGTTCACCGACGTGGGGCCGGGCTGGTGCGTCGCCGAGGTCGACATCGGCGAGCACCTGCTCAACCCCTTCGGCGCCGCCCACGGCGCTGTGCTGGCCTCGCTGGTCGACCACGTGCTCGGCTCGGCCGTGTACCCCCTCGTCCCCCCGGGCACCTGGCCGGCGACGCTGGAGTTCAAGGTCAACTACCTGGCGCCGACCCGGCCGGGCGTGCTGCGGGCCACCAGCCGGGTCGTGTCCTTGTCGAACCGGACGGCCGTCGTCACCGTGGAGTGCGAGAACGGCGGCCGTCTCGTCGGAACGGCGCTCGGCACGATCGCCCTGAACCCGCCCAAGCCGCCCGCCGGTGGCGCGCCGGGCTGAACCTCCTCCCCGGCCGACCGACCGACCGCACGCTCCGGTCGCGGCCCGTGCCCCTGGCGGCACGGGCCGCGACTCGATGAGCTCCCGGCGCTCGGGCGGTCCCTCCGTCGGAAATCGCTTGGCCGGCCGGCCGCGACCTGAGAGCATGTGATGTTCCCATTGGGAATGTCACGGTCGGCCCTTGACCTCAAGTTCACTTCACTTCGTACCGTCGCCCGGACCCCCGCCCGACCCCCACCGGAGCAGAGAGATGTCCCCAACCCTTGCCATCGAGGCGCGCGGCCTGGTCAAGCGCTACGGCCGCAAGACGGCGCTCGCCGGCGTCGACATCGAGGTTCCCACCGGCACCGTCACCGCGGTGCTCGGGCCCAACGGCGCGGGCAAGACCACCGCCGTGCGCATCCTCACCACCCTGGCCGACGCCGACGAAGGCACCGCCGTCGTCGCGGGCTTCGACGTCCGGCGCGATCCCGACGAGGTGCGCCGGCGCATCGGCCTCGCCGCCCAGGACGCCACGGTCGACCCGCTCCTCACCGGCTACGAGAACCTGGTCATGATCGGCGAGCTGCACCAGCTCGGCCGGTCCGACGCCAAGCGCCGGGCCCGAGAGCTGCTCGAGCAGTTCGACCTGGTCGACGCCGCCGACAGGGTCACCTCGGGCTACTCCGGGGGCATGCGCCGGCGGCTCGACCTGGCGGCCACCCTGGTCGCCCGGCCGCAGGTGCTGTTCCTCGACGAGCCGACGACCGGCCTCGACCCCCGGGCCCGCAACGAGCTGTGGGAGGTGCTCGACACCCTGGTCGGCCGCGGCACGACGCTGCTGCTGACCACCCAGTACCTCGAGGAGGCCGACCGGCTGGCCGACGACATCGTCGTCATCGACCACGGCAAGATCATCGCCCGCGGTGACGCCCGCAGCCTGAAGCGCCAGGTCGGTGGCGACAACATCGGCATCACGCTGGCCGACGACGACCTGCTCGAGGCCGCCGCCGGCCTGCTCGCCAGCTGCACCGGCCACGAGCCGGTCGTCGACCGCCCCCTGCGCACCGTGACAGCCCCCACCACCGAGGGGGTCGCGGGCCTGGCCACCGTGGCCAACGCCCTCGCCGAGGCCGGCATCCGCGTCGAGGACCTCAGCCTGCGCCAGCCGACGCTTGACGAGGTCTTCCTCACCCTCACCGGCCAGGCCATCGACCACGACGAGAACGCTCTCGAGGAGGCCCACTCGTGACCAGCACGACCGACACGCTCGGCCCCACCTCGGGCAACGGCACCGCCGCCCGCATCGCGGAGGTCGCCGCCCCGGGACCGGCCGCCGAACCGCACCCGCCCCGGGGCGTCGTCCACGACGTCTGGGTCGTCGCCCGGCGGGGGCTCGTCCACATGAAGCGCCAGCCCGAGGCGCTCAGCGACGCCACCATCCAGCCGATCATGTTCGTGCTGCTGTTCGCCTACGTGTTCGGCGGCGCGATCGACGTGCCCGGCGGCGGGAACTACCGCGAGTTCCTGATGGGCGGGATCATGGCGCAGACCATCGTGTTCACGTCGTTCGGCGTGGCCATGAGCCTGGCCAACGACCGCAAGAACCAGGCGGTCGACCGGTTCCGCTCCCTGCCCATCGCCAAGGGCGCGGTCCTCGGCGGGCACGCGGTGGCCAACCTGATCAAGGCGTTCCTGCCGATCGCGATCATGTCGGTCACCGGGCTCATCGTCGGCTGGCGGATCCGCGGCAGCATCGTCGACGCCGTGGCCGGCTACCTCCTGATGGTGGCCTTCGCCTTCGCCATGATCTGGATCGGCGTCCTGCTCGGCTCCGTCGTGGCCACGCCCGAGGGGGTGCAGGGCATCGCCTTCGTCGCCCTGTTCCCGCTCACCTTCGTGGCCAGCACCTTCGTCCCCGTTGCGTCGATGCCGGGGCCGCTGCAGGTGATCGCCGAGTGGAACCCGATCACCACCCTCTCCGACGCGCTGCGGGAGCTGTTCGGGAACCCGAACACACCGGCAGCCGCGGGCGACCCGTGGTCCATCGCCAACCCCATCGCCTACACGTGGCTGTGGATCATCGGGATCGTGGTCGTGTGCGCGCCGCTGTCGGTGCGCCTCTACAACCGCTCCATCGCCCGCTGAGGTGTCCGGGGCCCCCGTGCGGCGGCGGTGGCCCCGGCACCCCGTGCGACCCGGGGGTCACCGGGACCTCGGGGCCGGCCCGCACCGGCCCCGAGGATCCCTGACCCTCGGGTCAAGCGCGCCGCTACAGTTCCCGCACGTGATCGTCGACACGACCACCGGCAAGGTCCGCGGCATCGACAAGCGCCGCGTCCTCCAGTTCCGTGGCATCCCGTACGCGACCGCCGAGCGCTTCCGGCCACCGCAGCCCGTCGAGCCCTGGACGGGCGTCCGCGACGCGACCGACTTCGGCCTCATCTGCCCGCAGAACCCCTCCCCCACCGAGGCCATGCTCGGCGGCCAGGACCGCCCGGCCGGCGAGGACTGCCTCGTGCTCAACGTGTACACGCCGGCCGCCGACGACGCCGCCCGCCCGGTGATGGTGTGGATCCACGGCGGGGCCTTCGTGTCGGGGTCCGGCAGCATCGTCTGGTACGACGGCTCGCAGCTCGCCCGCCGTGACGTCGTCGTGGTCACGATCAACTACCGCCTCGGCGCGCTCGGCTTCCTGCACCTCGGCCACCTCGACGGCGCGTTCGCGGGCTCCGGCGCCAACGGCATCCGCGACCAGGTGGCGGCGCTGCGGTGGGTCCGCGGGAACATCGCCGCCTTCGGCGGCGACCCCGGCAACGTCACGATCTTCGGTGAGTCGGCCGGTGCGATGAGCGTCGGGACGCTGCTCGGCACCCCCGAGGCGGCCGGCCTGTTCCACCGGGCCATCGCCCAGAGCGGCGCCGCCCACAACGTGCACGCCCCGGAGACGGCGGAGTGGGTGACGAGCCGGCTGCTCGCCGCCCTCGGCCTGACCGCCCAAGGCTTCGACGCCCTGCTCGAGATCCCGGTCGAGGACCTCCTGCGAGCCCAGGCGGAGGTCGAGGCCGAGGTCCAGAAGGGGCCGGCCTCCGACGACGGGCCCCGCCCGGGCGGGCTGCCGTTCCAGCCGGTGGTCGACGGCACCGTCCTCCCCCGTCCCCCGCTCGAGGCCGTGGCCGCCGGCAGCGCGGCCGGCGTCCCGCTCGTCACCGGCACGACCGCCGACGAGTGGAACCTCTTCCACCTGCAGCAGCGCCTCGCCGGCCCTCTCACCGAGGAGCGGGCACGGCGCCGCATCGCCCGGGTCGTGGGCCAGGACCGGGCGGCAGACGTCGTCGACGCCTACCGCCGGGCCGTCCCCGAGGCCGACCCGGACGGCGTCGTCTGCGCGTTCATGACCGACCTCGTCTTCCGCCAGCCCGCCATCCGCCTCGCGGAGGCCCAGTCCGCCCACGCCCCCGTCTCGATGTACCGCTTCGACCTGGCCTCGACGGCGATGGGGGGTGCGCTCGGTGCCTGCCACGCCATCGACGTGCCCTTCGTCTTCGACAACCTCGACCGGGGCGGCGTCGAGCTCCTGCTCGGGGGGCTCGACGAGGGCGCCCGGACCCTGGCGACCCGCACCGCCGACGCCTGGGTGCAGACGGCCCGCACGGCGGCGCCGGCCCACGACGACCTCGAGTGGCCGGCCTACGACACCGCCGACCGGCTGACCTGCGTGCTCGACCGGGCGCCCCGGGTCGAGGCCGACCCCGAGGCCGACCGCCGGCGGCTGTGGGAGGATCTGGCCCCGGCCGCCCAGACGCCCGCCCCCTAGACTCGCCGCCAGGGAGGGGGCAGCACGATGAGCGACCGACGACGTCCACACCGGTTCCCGCGGTTCTCGTCGCCCGACGAGGAGCGGGTCCACATGAAGCAGCGGATGGCGGCCGCCTTCCGGCTGTTCGACGAGCTCGGGTTCGACGAGGGGGTCGCCGGCCACCTGACCGGCCGCGACCCCGAGCACCCGGAGCTGTTCTGGGTCAACCCCTTCGGCCTGAGCTTCGGCCTCATCCGGGCCAGCGACCTCGTCCTCGTCGACCAGCGCGGCAACGTCGTCGAGGGCGACTGGCCGGTGAACCGGGCGGCCTTCGCCATCCACAGCCAGGTCCACGCCGCCCGCCCCGACGTCAAGGCCGCCGCCCACACACACTCGACCTACGGGCGGGCGTTCTCGACGCTCGGCCGCCCCCTCGCCCCGCTGACCCAGGACGCCTGTGCCTTCTACGAGGACCACGCCGTCTTCGACGACTACACCGGCGTCGTGCTGGACGTCGAGGAGGGCAAGCGGATCGCCCACGCGCTCGGGCCGCACAAGGCCGTGATCCTCCGGAACCACGGCCTGCTCACGGTGGGCGGGACGGTCGACGAGGCCGCGTGGTGGTTCATCACCATGGAGCGCTCCTGCCAGGTGCAGCTCGTGGCCGAGGCCGCCGGGGAGCCGGTGGCCATCGACCACGAGCGCGCCACGCTGACCCGCGGGCAGGTCGGCACCCCGCAGGCCGGCTGGCTCAACTTCCAGCCGCTCTACGACAAGATCGTCGCCGAGCAGCCCGACCTGCTCGAGTGACGCCGGAGGTCCCTACCCTGGGGGCCGACGACCGATCCCGGAGGGACGACCCGACCGTGGCCGACGTGACCCCGATCGGCACGAAGCTGAACGCCCGGCGCGAGCAGGTGCTGCACCGCCTGCTCGAGGCGCAGAACGCCCACGACGCGGACGCCGCCATCGCCTGCTTCGCCCATCCCCGCTACGAGCTGGTGGGCAACCAGCGCGTCTACGACGGCTCGGCCGAGGTCCGGCACTACTACGACGTCATCCTCCGGTACTTCCCCGACCTGCAGTTCGAGGTCATCGACCTGCACCACGCCGACGACGCCGTCGTCGCGGAGATGTGGATGACCGGCACGCACCTGGGCTCGGGCCCGGACTTCGAGGCCACGGGCAAGCGCTTCCGCTGTCGCACGGCGGCCATCTTCAGCTTCTCCGGCGACCGCCTGATCGGGGTGCGCATCTACTACGACACCGGCACCATCGCCCGGCAGCTCGTGTGACGGGCGGAGGCCGCCGGCCCGCCCCCGCACCACCGCCCACGGCCGTCACTCGAACACCGGTCGCAGCGGCAGGCCGGAGGCGCCGTCGTCGGTCCGGGGCACCGACAGCACCTGGTGCACCTGCGTGCGCCCGGACTCGAAGTTGACCGCCGAGCCGGCCATGTAGAGGCGCCAGACACGGGCCCGACCCTCGCCGACCTCCTCGACGGCCTGCGGCCACGACGCCTCGAGGTTGGCGACCCAGCGCCGCAGCGTCAGGGCGTAGTGCTCGCGCAGCGACTCGAGGTGGCGCACCTCGAAGCCGGCCTCCTGGGTGATCGACACGACCCGGCCGACCTCGTGGAGCTCGCCGTCGGGGAACACGTAGCGGTTGATGAAGCTGTTCCGGGGCAGGCGGGCCGTCCGGCTGCCGGGCGGACGGCTGATGCCGTGGTTGAGCAGGCGCCCGCCCGGGCGGAGCAGGGCCCGGAGACGGCCGAAGTAGGTGGCCAGGCGCGACTCGCCCACGTGCTCGAACATGCCGATGGAGCTGATGGCGTCGTAGGGGCCGTCGTCGACGTCGCGGTAGTCCTGGACCCGGATCTCGACCTGGCCCGACAGGCCGGCCTCGACGACGCGCTTCTCGGCCAGCTCCGCCTGGCGCCGGGACAGCGTGACGCCGACGGCCCGCACGCCGTGGTGCCGGGCGGCGTGGATGACCATGCCGCCCCAGCCGCAGCCCACGTCGAGGAGCCGCATGCCGGGCTCGAGCCCCAGCTTGCGGCAGATCAGCTCGTACTTGTTGGACTGCGCCTCCTCCAGCGAGTCGTCCGGGTGCCGGAAGACCGCGCACGAGTAGGTCATGCTCGGCCCCAGCACCAGGCGGTAGAACTCGTTGGAGACGTCGTAGTGGTGGCTGATCGCCGCCGCGTCCCGCTGTGGGCTGTGGCGGCGCCCCCGCAGCCGGGCCTCCTCCTTCGGCGGGGGCAGGCGCCGCACCTGGGGCCAGCCGCCGAGCTCGTCGACCAGCCGGCGCAAGATCCGCGGCGACAGGCGGACGCCCGGGAGGCGGTCCCGCAGCGCGAGGAGGTCCCAGATGCTGCCGCGCAGGTCGAGGTCGCCCGCGACGTAGGCCCGGGCGAGCCCCAGCTCGCCCGGCGCGGTGAGCACTCGGCGGACGGCGTCGGGCGAGCGGATGACCAGCGTGGTGGCGGCGTCGGCCGGGCCGGCACGGCTGCCGTCGTACGCCTCGACGCCGACCGGGACCTCACCCCCGAGCGCCTCTTCGACCAGCGGTGCCAGTGCCATCGCATCCCCCCGAAGTCGTGACGGGTGTCGATGCAGAGGCTACGGGCTGCGTGGGCGCTCGGCCACGCCCCGTGCGAGCGCGGCGACGGCGGGAGCGGTCAGCCGCCCGGGCGGTAGAACGGCGGGGTGACGACCCGGGCGGGCGCCCGGCTGCCGCGGATGTCGACCACCACCTCGTCGCCCGGCTCGAGGTCGGGCCGGAGGAAGGCCAGCGCGATGCCCCGGCCGAGCATCGGCGAGACGTTCCCGCTGGTCACGACGCCGACCTGCTCGCCGTCGAGCAGCACCGGGCAGTCGGCCCGGGGCGGTCGGCGGCCCTCGACCTCCAGGCCCCGCAGGCGGCGGCCGACGCCGCGCTCGCGCTCGGCGACGAGGGCGTCGTGGCCCCGGAAGCCGCCCTTCCCCCAGGCCACGATCGCCTCGAGCCCGGCCTGCAGCGGCGTGATGCCCGGGCCGAGCTCGTGGCCGTGCAGCGGGAGCCCGGCCTCCAGCCGGAGCGTGTCACGGGCGCCGAGCCCGGCCGGGGTGACCCCGGCGGCCACGACGGCGTCCCAGACCCGGGCCGCACCGTCCACGGGGACGGCGATCTCGACGCCGTCCTCACCCGTGTAGCCGGTGCCGGCCACGACGCACCGGTGGCCGAGCACGTCGACCTCCGCCACCGTCCGGCGGCGCACCTCGGCCGCTTCGGGCGACACCGTGGCCAGCCGCTCGCGGGCCGCCGGCCCTTGCACGGCCAGCACCGCGCGGGTGGCGGTGACGTCCTCGCCCCCGAGCGCGTCGAGCACCCGGGCGGTGTTCGAGGCGTTGGGCATGACGTCGAACCGCTCCTCGGCCACCCACCACACGATGATGTCGTCGACGACGGACGCGTCGTCGGGGTCGAGCAGGTGCGTGTACTGGGTGCGACCGGGACCGATCTTGGACAGGTCGTTGGTGAGCGTCGCCTGCAGCCGGTCGAACGCGTCGGACCCGGTCACCCGGACGGTGCCCAGGTGGCTGACGTCGAACACCGCCGCGTCGGTGCGGCAGGCGCGGTGCTCGGCCAGGGTGCCCGTCGGGTACTGGATCGGCATCTCCCACCCGCCGAACGGGGCCATCTTGGCGCCCAGGGCGCGGTGGCGGTTGTCGAGCGGCGACGTGTGCAGGCTCACGGGCGCCGAGGCTAGTGCCGGCGCCCCCTGGCGATCCGTGCCCCCACCGACGGTGTGCGGCGCGACGCCGGAGGTGTCAGCCGCCGCCCTCGGCCGCCGCTCGCCCGGTGGTGCCGCCGGCCTCGCCGTCGTCCGCGTCGTCGGCGCCCTCCTCCGAGGGAAAGAGCTCGACGATGGCGGCGTCGACCTCGCTCTGCACGCCGTCGAGGGCCAGCAGGTTGAGCACGCCCTGGCCCTGGTAGCGGTTCACCACGTCGATGAGCTCGTCGTTCTCCCGGACGAGCACGGCGCTGTTGCCGACCATGACGAGCTTGGCCGCCGACAGGTCCTCGTTCAGCTGCTCGCGCAGGTAGGCGAAGGCCTTCCGGATGGACTCGAGCTTGATCCCGTTGTCGAGCAGGGTCTTGACCAGCTTCAGCTCGAGCAGGTCGCGGTAGCTGTATCGGCGGCGCGTGCCGCTGCCGCGGGCGTCGGCCACCGACGGGCGGATGAGGTCGGTGCGCGCCCAGTAGTCGAGCTGCCGGTAGCTGATGCCGACGATGTCGGCCGCCTTCTTGCCGCTGAACGACTCGACCGGGCTGGAGGGCTCGCTCACGGGGACTCTCCTGGATCGGCGCGACACCGGCGGAATTACGTCGGTGTCACGAACTGGCAGGCTACGGCCCCGCGCGCCCCGGGTCAACGCCCGGTCGCGCG
>DATGRC010000283.1:0-5219 GCA_035303865.1 Acidimicrobiales bacterium | reverse complement strand
GCTACGGCCGCGACCTGGCCCTGGCCGAGCGGCGGGCCGGTGCGCAGACCCAGGTCCAGCCCCGCTTCGCCGAGCTGCTCCGACGGGTCGGGGCGGTCGACGGCATCCGGCGGGTCCGCTACACGAGCCCCCACCCCAAGGACCTCCGGGCCGAGACGATCGCGGCGATGGCCGAGACCCCGGCGGTGTGCGAGCACCTCCACCTGCCGCTGCAGTCGGGCAGCGACCGGGTGCTGGCCGAGATGCACCGCGGCTACACCGCCGAGCGCTACCTCGAGCGCCTGGCCGCCGCTCGGGCCGCCATCCCGGACCTGGCGGTCACCACCGACCTCATCGTCGGCTTCCCCGGGGAGACGGACGAGGACTTCGAGCGCACCCTCGAGGTGGTGGCCGAGGCGGCCTACGACAGCGCCTACACGTTCATCTACAGCCCCCGTCCCGGCACCGAGGCGGCCGAGCGCACCGAGGACTTCGTCGCCCCCGAGGTGGTGGCCGAGCGCTTCGAGCGGCTGCAGATCGTCGTCGAGCGCTCCGGGCTGGCCAAGCACCAGGCCCGGGTGGGGCGGGTGGAGGAGGTCCTCGTCGAGGGTCCGAGCCGCAAGGATCCGTCGGTGCTCACCGGTCGCACCCGGCAGAACAAGCTCGTGCACTTCCCGAGCGACAAGCCGATCAAGGCCGGCAGCTACGCCACCGTCCGGGTCACCGGCAGCGCGCCCCACCACCTGCACGGGGAGCTGGTCGAGGTGACCCACGCGGCCCAGCACCGCACCCGCCTCCCGCTCCTGGTCGGGTGATCCGCCTCACCGAGGAGGCCTACGACGAGCCCGTGGCCCAGGCGCTCGTCGCCGCCCTCCAGGACGAGATCGACCTCCGCTACGCCTACGCCATGGAGGACCTGACCCCCGAGGAGCGAGCCGAGGACGCCGCCGGCTACGCGGCCGAGGTGCGGGCCGAGGACGTGCGACCGCCCCTCGGGGTGTTCGTCGTGGCCTGGCTCGACGACGAGCCGGTGGGCTGCGGCGCCGTGAAGCCCCTCGACCGGGCCCTCGGCGTCGGCGAGGTCAAGCGGATGTACACGGCGCCCGCGGCCCGACGCCGGGGCGTCAGCCGAGCGGTGCTCACCCACCTCGAGCGCCGGGCCCGCGAGCTCGGCTACCGCGGCCTGCAGCTCGAGACCGGCACCGCCCAGCCCGAGGCGCTCGCCCTCTACGAGTCGGCCGGCTGGCGCCGCATCCCACCGTACGGGCGCTACAAGGACGCCCCCGACTCCGTCTGCTACGCGAAGGCCCTCGTGCCCGACGACCCGCCGCCGATCGTCGCCTCCCTGCCCGAGCAGCCCCACCGGTCGTGAGCGCGCTCGGCCGACACGGGGTGCTCGTGGGGCCGACCGCCTCCGGCAAGTCCGCCCTCGCCCTCGAGCTGGCCCGGCGCGACCGCACCTGGGAGCTCGTCTCGGTCGACTCGATGCAGCTCTACCGGGGCATGGACATCGGCACCGCCAAGCCGAGCCCGGCCGAGCAGGCCGAGGTCCCCCACCACCTGATCGACGTCCTCGACCCCTGGGAGGACGCCACCGTCGCCTGGTACCAGCGGGCCGCCCGGGCCGTGCTGGCCGACATCGAGCGACGGGGCCGGCGGGCCCTGCTCGTCGGCGGCACCGGCCTCTACGTGCAGGCCGTGGTGGACGACCTCGACATCCCGGGCCAGTACCCCGAGGTCCGGGCCCGCCTCGACGCCGAGGCCGACACCGCCGCGCTCTACGCACGGCTGCAGGCGCTCGACCCGGTGGCCGCCGCGAAGATCGACCCGGCCAACCGCCGGCGCACCGTCCGGGCTCTGGAGGTGACCCTCGGCAGCGGCCGGCCGTTCTCGTCCTTCGGTCCCGGCGTCCACGCCCACCCGCCGACCACCTTCGTGCAGGTGGGCCTCCACGTCGAGCCCGCGGTGCTGGCCCGGCGCATCGAGGCCCGCTTCCACGCGCAGCTCGAAGCGGGGCTCCTCGACGAGGTCCGCCGCCTCCACGAGGACCCCCGGGGCCTGTCCCGCACCGCCCGCCAGGCCCTCGGGTACAAGGAGCTCATCGACCACCTGGAGGGCCGCCTGTCCCTCGAGGAGGCCATCGAGCTGGCCGTGACCCGCACCCGGCGCTTCGCCCGCCGCCAGCGCTCCTGGTTCAACCGCGACCCCCGCATCACGTGGCTCGACGCCACCGACGCCTCAGCCGCCGACCTGCAGCCGCAGCTGGCCGAGCGCCTCGGGGCCGCCAGCTAGCCCGTCGATCGTTCTCGGGCTGAGAACCCGGCTGATGTCCGGTTGCTGGCCCGAGAACGATCGACGGGCTGGCGCCGCGGGGCGGTCCTGCCGCCCGACGGCAGCTCAGGGCCGCTCAGCGAGCGCGGTGCTCCGTCCCCAGGCCCGGGGTGATCGACAGGATCCGGGCCGGCCCGTGCGCGTCCGGGGCGTGCCAGACGCCGGCCGGGTTCACGACCGCCTGGCCGGCGTCCAAGACGACCGTGTCGACGTCGACGTCGCCGTCGACGGTGGGCCGCTGCTGGTGGACGGCGACCCGTCCCGAGACGCACACGAGCACCTCGTCGCCGGCGGGGTGGCGCTCCCAGTGGTCGCCGACCCCCTCCTCGTCGATCAGCACGACGAGCCGGCCCTCGGACCCGTCCTCGGCCACGGCGTCGGCGTAGGCCTGCAGCGACGACGGGTCGAACGAGAACCCGCCGATCGGGCGGGCCCTCGATCCGAGGCCCAGGTGAAGGGGGGTGGTCAAGAGGTCGATGGCATCGCGGTGGTCGGTTCGCAGCTCCATGTCGGCATCGTGCGCAGCGCGGGGCGGGGCGGCGGTCTTGAACGAATGGGAGCGGCTGCGGAGCCGGGTGCCCACCGAACCGGCGCTCGGCTCGGCACGGGTGGCCCGTAGGCTGGGCGGGACATGCGCCTCACGAAGCACCACGGCCTGGGCAACGACTTCCTCGTGCTCCTCGACCCCGACGGCACCCAGGCGGTGACGCCGGACGACGCGGTCGCGCTCTGCCACCGGCACACTGGCGTCGGCGCCGACGGGCTGCTCGTCGGCGGGCCGCCCCGCAACGGGGCAGACCTGTCGATGGTGCTCCTCAACGCCGACGGGTCCCGGGCTGAGATGTCCGGCAACGGCATCCGCTGCCTCGTGCAGGCGGCGCTCCAGCACGGGATGGTCACCGGCCCCGAGGTGGCCGTCGCCACCGACGCCGGCCGCCGCACCGTCACCGTCGTCGACCAGCGCGACGCCCGCACCCACCGGCTCAGCGTGGACATGGGTCCGGCCAAGGTGGGGGAGGAGCGCCCGGCCTGGGTGAGCGGCGACGTGGTCCAGGCCCTCGAGGTCGACCTCGGCAACCCCCACGTCGTGCTCCTCTGGGGCGCCGACGAGCTTCCCGGTCGCGACGAGCTGATCGCCATCGGGGACCGCATCGATGGCGCCACCCCCGGCGGCGCCAACGTGGAGATCATCCGGCCCGTCGCCGACGGCGCCGTCATCGACATGGTGGTGTTCGAGCGCGGCGTCGGCCCCACGCTGGCCTGCGGCACCGGCGCCTGCGCCTCTGCGGTGGCCGCCCACCGGTGGGGGCTCACCGGCCCCACCGCGGCCGTGCACATGCCGGGCGGCACCGTCGAGGTGGTGGTGGGCGACCCGGTCCTCCTCGTCGGCGATGCCGAGTCGGTGGCCGCCGTCGAGGTGCCGTGGCCGCCGGTCGCGGGAGAGGTGAGCCGATGAGCCTGATCGATCGCTCCTTCCGGGAGAAGATCGTCCTCGTCGGCGTCACGCTGCCCCCCGAGACCACGGAGGAGACCGAGGAGAGCCTCGACGAGCTGTCGGCTCTCATCGAGACCGCCGGCGCGGAGGAGGTGGCCCGCGTCGTGCAGAAGCGCCGGGCCCCGGACCCGCCCACCTTCGTGGGCAAGGGCAAGGCCGAGGAGCTGCGGGAGATCGCCGAGGCCACCGACTGCGACACGGTCGTGTTCGACAACGAGCTCACCCCGGCGCAGCAGCGGAACCTGGAGAAGCTGCTCGGGCGCACCGCCATCGACCGCACCGCCGTGATCCTCGACATCTTCGCCCAGAACGCCCACAGCCAGGAGGGCAAGGCCCAGGTCGAGCTGGCCCTGCACAAGTACCGCCTGCCCCGCATCCGCGGGAAGGGCGCGGCGCTGTCGCAGCAGGCCGGCGGCATGTCGGCCGGCGGGGGCGCCCGCATCGGCACCCGCGGTCCCGGCGAGACCCAGCTCGAGGTGGACCGCCGGCGCATCACCCGCCGCATCCACAAGCTCGAGGCGGAGCTGCGCGAGCTCGAGAAGCACCGGGCCACCCAGCGCAAGGCGCAGCTGCGCAGCCGGATCCAGCGGGTGGCCATCGTCGGGTACACGAACGCCGGCAAGTCCACGCTGCTCAACCGGCTCACCGACGCCGGGGTGCTCGTGGAGGACCGGCTCTTCGCCACGCTCGACGCCACCACCCGCCGCCTCGACCTGCCCGGCGGGGAGCCGGTGCTGATCTCCGACACCGTCGGGTTCATCCGCAAGCTGCCCCACGACCTCGTCGAGGCGTTCAAGTCGACGCTGTCGGTGGCGGCCGACGCCGACCTGCTCGTCCACGTCGTCGACAGCTCCGCCGTCGACGTGGAGGGCAACATCCGGGCCGTGCGGACGGTGCTCGAGGAGATCGGCGCCGACGAGGTCCCGGAGCTGCTCGCCTTCAACAAGGCCGACCTGGCCCCCGACGAGGCCAAGCGCCTGGCCCACGCCCACGAGGGCTCGGTGGCCTTCAGCGCGGTCACCGGGGAGGGCGTCGACGAGCTGCTCCAGACGATCGCCGACCGGCTGCGGGCCCTCACCAACGTGGTCGAGCTGGCCGTCCCCTACGACCGGGGCGACGTGCTGGCCGAGATCCACCGCGAGGGCGAGGTCCTGTCCGAGGAGGCCACCGACGACGGCATGGCCGTGCGGGCCCGCCTCGACGAGGCCGGCCGATCCCGCCTCGCCTCCTTCGCGACCGAGGGACCCGACCCGGCCGCCCACTAGCGTCCACGGCGCCATGACCGACGTCTCGACCGACCCCGTGCTCCTCCACCTGGCCTCGCACCGCCCGCTGTCGCGGCGGGCGATCGCCGAGCTGACCACCGTCCAGCCCGGGGAGGTGCTGGCGATGGCCACCGTGGCCGAGGTCCTCG
>DATGRC010000282.1:0-6156 GCA_035303865.1 Acidimicrobiales bacterium | reverse complement strand
GCCGCGGTGCGGTTCAGCTTCGGACCGAGCTCCTGCGGGGTGGAGGCGCGCTCCACCACCACCTCACCCTCCGGGACGGCAGCGTCCTTGGGGGTGTAGGTGGGCAGGTCCATCGGCTGGAGCTCTTCGCGGTTCCGGCGCCGACGACCACCCTTGCGCCGGGGCGGGCGCTGCTGCGGGCCGCGGCCGCCACCGGGGCGACCGCCGCCGGGACCACCGCCCGGGCGGCCGTAGCCGCCGGGGCCACCACCGGGACCGCCACCGGGGCGACCACCGCCGCCGCCGGGGGGCGGGCCGACGACGCGACGGCCCGGAGGCGGTGGGATGGCGCGACCGGAGGGGCTGCGGGGTGCGCCGCGCCCGCCCATGCCGGGCGGGGGCGGGATCGGCTTGCCGCTCTGCGAGCGAGGCAGGGCCGGGGGACGCTGACCGGGCGCGGGCGGGCGGGGCGGCGCCTCCGATGAGCCGCCCGGAGGCGGCGGGGGTGCCTGCCCGGGCCGGGGCGGCGCCGCCGGACCGCCCGCGGCGGGCGGCGGGGCGGGACGGGCCTGACCGGGCGCCGGCGGGCGAGGCGCGGCCGGCGGGGCGGGACGGGCCTGGCCGGGCGCCGGCGGGCGAGGGGGTGCCGGCGGGGCGGGACGGGCTGCCCCGGCCGGGCGGGCCTCGCTGCCGTCCTCGGTGCGCCGCGGCGGGGCGGGACGCTCGCTGCCCGACGACGTGACGAGCCGGCTGGGCGCCGAGGGCTTGGCCGCCGGGGGCGCCGCCTTGGCCGGCTCGGCGCGCTCCGGAGCGGGCGCGGCCTTGGCCGCGGGGGCCGGCTTGTCGGTCTCGGCCGCCTTCTCCGGGGCCTTCTTGGCCGGGGCCTTCTTGGCCTCAGCCGCCTTCTTGGCCGGGGCCTTCTTCGCCTTGGCGGGCTCCTCGGGCTGGACCTCCCGGATGAGGCCCTCGCGCTCGGCCTTGCGACGGACGCGATCGGCTTGCGCCTCCTCGATGCTCGAGGAGTGCGTCTTGACGCCGATCCCCAGCGAGAGGCAGAGGTCGAGCGTCTCCTTGTTCGTCATGCCGAGCTCCTTTGCGAGCTCGTGCACGCGCATCTTCGGTGCCAAGTTCTTGGTTCAGTCCTTCGCGGGCGTCGTCGTCTTCACAGATCGTCGGTGGGCGCGGTGCGGCCCCGTCGCCACATCACGGCCTACCATCCTCGCACGAACTGAGCCGTCCGCACGACTTGGGGGCCATCCCCGGCGGTCAGCCGGCGAGGTCCGGGCCGAGGGCACGGACCGCATCGGGTGACACGGGCGACCGCAGCGCCCTCGAGAGAGCGTTGCGGCGAGCGGCCTGTTCGAGGCAGTCGAGCGACCCGGCGCACAGCCAAGCCCCTCGACCCGGCAGTGTACGGCCGATCCTCAGCACTCCCTCCTCGTCGAGGGCCAGGCGGACGAGCTCCGACTGGGGAGCTCGCCGCCGGCACCCGACGCAGGTGCGGATCGGTGGACGGCTACCGCTCGTCGTCGACCGCTCCGACATCGGCGTCGCCCTCGTTCTCGGCCGGGGCCTCGCCGGTGCCTGCGTCCGCGAGCGCCGCCTCGCCCTCGGGTGCCGACACCTCGGCCGGCTCCTCCTCGGTCGGGCCCGCGTCCTCGCCGCTCGGCGCCTCGACCTCGTCGACGGGCGCGTCGTCGGTCGGGGCTGCCTCGTCGTCGGCCGGCTCACCCGCGTCGCCGTCGGAGGCCTCGCCAGCCGCGTCGGCGTCGTCGTCGGCCTCGGCGGTGCTCTCGGCCCACTCCTCGGCCGACAGGGCCGGGCCGCCCTCCGCGGGCACCCACACCTGCTCGCCGGTGTCGGGGTCGACGACCCACTCGCCCTGGGCCCACTCCTCGCCCTGGTAGGCCTCCTCCTCGGCCAGCTGCGACTCGCTCTTGATGTCGACCCGCCAGCCGGTGAGGCGAGCGGCGAGGCGGGCGTTCTGGCCCTCCTTGCCGATGGCCAGCGACAGCTGGAAGTCGGGGACGATCACCGTGGCCACGCCGGTGTCGGGGTCGATGCGGACCTCCTTCACCTTGGCCGGCGACAGGGCCTTCATGACGAACTCGTAGGGGTCGTCGGAGAAGGGGACGATGTCGATCTTCTCGCCGTTCAGCTCGTTGACGACCTGGCGGACGCGCGCCCCTCGGGCGCCGACGCAGGCGCCGACCGGGTCGACGTTCGGGTCGTTCGACCAGACGGCGATCTTCGTGCGGTGCCCTGGCTCGCGAGCGCAGGCCTTGATCTCGACGACGCCGTCGGCGATCTCGGGGACCTCGAGCTTGAACAGCTCGAGGATCAGGCCCGGGTGGGTGCGGGACACGACGATCTGCGGGCCCTTCGCCGTGCGGCGGACCTCGACGATGTAGGCCTTGAGCCGCGTGTTCGGCACCGGCCGCTCGTAGGGCACCTGCTCGGCCTGGGGCAGCAGCGCCTCCACCCGACCGAGGTCGAGCAGGGTGTAGCGGCTGTCGGTCTGCTGGATGATGCCGGTGACGATGTCGCCCTCGCGGCCCGCGTACTCCTCGTACTTGAGCTCGCGCTCGGCCTCGCGGATGCGCTGCGTCATCACCTGGCGAGCGGTCATCGCCGCGATCCGCCCGAAGTCGTCGGGCGTGACATCGAGCTCGGGACCGTAGGGCTCGCCGTCCTCGTCGAGCTCCTGCGCGAACACCCGGATCTCGAAGGTCGTCGGGTCGATCGTGACCCAGGCGTACTCGTAGGCGTCGGGCATCCGCTTGTAGGCGGACTCCAGCGCGTCGGCGAGCGCTCCCAGCAGGGTGTCGACCGAGATGCCCCGGTCCTGTGCGAGGGCGACGAGGGCCTCCCCCATGTCGAGGTTGCTCATGGCTTGCTCTGCTTCCTCTCTCGCTTGGCGTTGCCGCCCCACTCGAAGGTGGTGCGGGCCCGCTCGATGTCGTCGAACCGGAGGGTGCGACTCGTGCCGTCGGCGACGGCGAAGGTGACGGTGTCCTCGCCCACGGCCGCGACGCTGCCCTCGAGGCGGCGGTCGCCCTCCACCCCGGGTCGGGTCTTGACCTTCACGCTGCTGCCCAGCGCACGGGCGAAGTGGTCGCGGGTGCGCAGGGGTCGCTCGAGGCCGGGGGTGCTGACCTCGAGGGTGTAGTTGCCCTCGATCGCGTCGTGCTCGTCGAGGGCCCGGGAGATCTCGCGGGAGACCCGGGCCAGGTCGTCCACGCCGACGCCGCCCTCGCGGTCGACGAGGACCCGGAGCATGCCGGCGCCGAGCTCGAGGTCGTACAGGTCGAGGTCAGCTGCGCCCAGGATGGGCTCCACGAGGTCGCGCACTCGGTCGACGGTGCTCATCTGGACGGCTCACCTCCTCGGCATCGGGCCCGACATGGCAACGGCGCGGGCCAGAGGCCCACGCCGTTCACACGCAACGGACGAGATCAGGTCGCGAAGTGTACCAGCCACCGACCCGATGGGACGGGTCGAGACGTCCCGTTCCGTCCGCTCAGTAGGACCGTGCGACGTAGGCGACGAGGTCGGGCTCGTCCTCGCTGTCGGGGAGGGAGCCGTCCGGTCGCTGCAGGCAGCGGACGGTGATGGCGTCCTGGGCCAGGCGGGCCTCGCCGCCGTCGCGCACGAGGTCCCACGGCACCCGGGCGAAGCCGTCCTGACCGGCCTCCACCGCCTCCTCCAGGGAGGCCACGTCGGCGGTGCGCTCGTCCCGGCGCCGGGTGGCCGCCGCGAGCAGGTCGGCCTGGATGGCGGGCAGCAGCGCCTCGGCCCGCCGGGCCGCCTCGGCCGCCGGGACCGCCACCTTCTCGCCGGTGTCGCGCCGCACCAGGGTGACGGTGCCCTCCTTCAGGTCGCGCGGCCCCACCTCGATGCGCACGGGGATGCCCTTCAGCTCCCAGTCGGTGGCGCGCCGCCCGAAGCTGGTGGCCACCTGCGCGTCGAGCCGGGCCCGCACCCCGACGCCCTGGAGCTCGCGGGTGATCGCCTCGGCCGCTTCGCCGGCGCCGTCCTCGTCGCGCACGAGCAGCACCACCACCTGGGTGGGGGCCAGCGCCGGCGGGACCACGATCCCCCGGTCGTCGCCGTGGGCCATGATCAGCCCGCCGACCATGCGCGAGGTGCCGCCCCACGACGTGGTGTGGCAGAGCTGGGAGTCGCCCTGGTCGTCGAGGTACGTGATGTCGAAGACCTTGGCGAAGTTCTGGCCGAGGTCGTGGCTCGTGCCCATCTGGAGGGCCTTGCCGTCGCCCATCATCGCCTCGACGGTCAGCGTGTTGACCGCGCCGGCGAAGCGCTCGGCCGCCGTCTTCCGGCCCGGGACCACGGGGATGGCGAGCACGTTCACCATGAAGTCCTGGTATACGTCGCGCAGGATCTGCTTGGCGTAGGCGTCGCTCTCCTCCGCGGTGGCGTGGGCGGTGTGGCCCTCCTGCCAGAGGAACTCGGTGGTGCGCAGGAACAGGCGGGGCCGCAGCTCCCAGCGCACCACGTTGGCCCACTGGTTGAGCAGCAGCGGCAGGTCCCGGTAGCTCTGCACCCACTTGCCCATGTACTCGCCGATGACGGTCTCGCTCGTGGGCCGCACCACCAGCGGCTCCTCGAGCTCCTTGCCGCCGGCGTGGGTGACCACGGCCAGCTCAGGGCTGAACCCCTCGACGTGCTCCGCCTCCCGGGTGAAGTACGACTGGGGGATGAACAGCGGGAAGTAGAGGTTCTCGGCCCCCGCGGCCTTGATGCGCTGGTCGACCTCGGCCTGCATCCGCTCCCAGAGCGCGTACCCGTACGGCCGCACGACCATCGTCCCTCGGGCCGGCCCGTTGTCGGCCAGCTCGGCCTTGGCGACGACGTCCTGGTACCAGCGAGGGAAGTCCTCGGCCTGCGGGGTGAGGATCGGGGCCTTTGCCATAGGCCGCCGATGGTAGGGCCCGCTCCCCCACCGGCCCGAACGCGCCTCGGCTCAGCCGTCGACGCGCTTGTGGATCAGCTCGACCCGCTGCTCGGATGCGTTGGCGTCGGCGCCCTTCTCGGCCAGCAGCGCCGCGCGGTCGCGCTCGGCCTCCCGGGTGGCCCGCTCCACGTCGGCGCGCGCCATCGCCGCCTCCACGCCGTGCTCGTGGATGAACTCGGCCCACTCGACGAGCGTGTCGACCATCTCGTCCTCCGGGACGACGGCCACGTTGCGCCCCTTCACGAACAGGTGGCCCCGCTTGTTGCCGGCGGCGATGCCCAGGTCGGCGTCGCGGGCCTCGCCGGGGCCGTTGACGACGCAGCCCATCACGGCGACCTGCAGCGGGATCTCCCGGTCCCCGAACGCCGCCATGGCCTGCTCGGCGACCGCGATCACGTCCACCTCGGCCCGCCCGCAGCTGGGGCAGGCGATGAGGTCGATGTTCTTGCGCTCCCGCAGGCCCATAGCCTCGAGGAGCTGGCGCCCGGCGCGGGCCTCCTCGACGGGGTCGGCGGTGAGGCTGTAGCGGATCGTGTCGCCGATGCCCTCGGCGAGGAGGGTGGCGATCCCGGCCGTGGCTTTCACGAGGCCCCCCGGGGGCGGACCGGCCTCGGTGACGCCGAGGTGCAGCGGGTGGTCGACCGTGTCGGCGAGGAGCCGGTAGGCCTCGATCATGAGCGGCACCGACGAGGCCTTCACCGAGATCTTCACGTCCTCGAAGCCGACCTCGCGGAAGTAGGCGAGCTCGATCTGGGCGGACTCGACCATGGCCTCCGGCGTGACCCGGCCGCCGTGCTTCTCGTAGAGCTTCGGGTCGAGGCTGCCGCCGTTCACCCCGATGCGGATCGGGATCCCCCGATCTCGGCACTCCTGGGCGACGATCTTGATGTGCTCGGGCTTGCGGATGTTGCCCGGGTTGAGGCGCAGGCAGTGCACGCCGGCGTCGAGGGCGGCCAGGGCCATCTTGTACTGGTGGTGGATGTCCGCCACGATCGGCACCGGCGAGCGGGGCACGATGCGGGCCAGCCCCTCCGCCGCCTCGATCTCGTTGCACGTGCAGCGGACGATGTCGGCGCCGGCCGCGGCCAGCGCGTAGATCTGCTGGAGGGTGCCGTCGACGTCGGCCGTCTTCGTCACGGTCATCGACTGGACGGTGATGGGTGCCCCCCCGCCGACGGGAACGGACCCTACCATCACCTGTC
>DATGRC010000281.1:0-2315 GCA_035303865.1 Acidimicrobiales bacterium | reverse complement strand
GGGCGGCGTGGACCGAGGACCCCGTCACCTTCGAGGGCGCCGGGCACGCGCTGCGCGACATCCGCTTCCTGCCCAAGCCGGCCGGCCGGATCCCGATCTGGATCGGCGGCGGCGTGGAGGCGTCGTTCCGGCGGGCCGTCGCCAAGGGCGACGGGTTCCACCTGGTCGGCCTGAAGCCCCACGAGGTGGCCCCGATCGTGGAGCGGCTCCGCCGGGACCGGCCCGAGCCGGAGTTCACGATCTCGGCCCGCACCGGCTGGGACCCCCAGGGGATGGACCCCGGGCTCATCGCCGAGGAGCAGGCCGCCTTCGCCGAGGCCGGGGTGCAGCACATGGTGGCCGCCCCCTGGCAGAAGGACCTCGACTCGTGGCTGCGCTCGATGGACCTCCTCGCCGAGATCGTCCGCCCGGGCTGAGCCCCCCCGTGCGCCGCTACTTGCGCCAGTAGTCGTTGGCGGCGGCGACGGTGGCGAACTCGATGGCCACGACGTGGGCGGCCGCGGTCAGCGAGTCCGGGTCGTTGGCGTACATCGGGCGCAAGCCCTGCCGGGCGTCGGCGTCGGTCTGGATGGCGCCGATCGTCTTGCGGGCCAGCATGATCGCCAGCGCGCGGCCCTCCTCAGGGGTGGGCGTGATCAGCGTGTTGTCGGGGACGAGGGACATGAGGGACCTCCCGGTCGAGGTTGGGCGCGACCGGTCCGGTCGGCCGTCTGGGTGACCGCAGTGCACAGCGGGTCCGGTGGATCGCCGTGCGCGTGCGGGACGCCCGCCCGTCGACCCCCGTTTCCCTAGCGATCGCTGGAAGAATAGCCCATCAACCCACCGTGGGCGCCGGGGGAGGGGCCGCCGGGTCAGCGGGTCGAGCGGCCCGCCAGGTACCGGCGGGAGGCGGCGATCGACTCCTCGTCGGCCAGGGCGGCGGCCAGCGTGTCGGCGTCGTTCGCGTTGCGGCGGGTGCCGGCCAGCTCCTCGGTGACGGCGTCGACCTGCTGCTTGGTGGTGCGCAGCGCGAAGCCCGGCTTGGCCGCGAGCTGGTCGGCCAGCTCGGCCACCGCTGCGTCGAGCTCGGCGGCGGGCACCACCCGGTTGAGGAGCCCGATGGCCTTGGCCTCGGCGGGGTCGAAGGGCCGGCAGGTGAGCACGAGCTCCTTGGTGAGCGCCGGGCCGATCTCGCGCACGAGGCGGGGGATGCCGCCCCAGGCCAGCGGGATGCCGAGGTCCACCTCAGGGATCGAGAAGCGGGCGTCGTCGGCCGCGACCCGCAGGTCGCACGCCGCGGCGAGCACGAGGCCGCCGCCCACGCAGTGCCCGTGGATGGCGGCGATCGTGAGGGGGCGGACGTCGCTCAGCGCCTCGGCGGCGAGGCGCCCGAGGTCGGCGGTGTCCCGCACCGATGCGTCAGGGGAGGGGTTGGCGAAGTCGTCGAGGTCGAACCCGGCCGAGAAGGCCCGCCCCTCGCCGCGCACGGCGACGACCTTGAGGTCGCGCTGGTCGTCGAGCCACCGGCAGGCGACGACCAGCTCGTGGAGCAGCTGGCGCGACAGCGCGTTGAGGCGGCGGGGCCGGTCGAGCACCAGCGTGGCGATCGGGCCGGTGCCGGTGCGCTCGAGGCGCAGGGTGGAGAGCGAGGGTGCGTCCATCGCAGGATCGAACCACACCGGCCCGAGCGCTGCGCCGCGCCGCTCAGCGGGCGCGACCCGGCGCCCCGGGGCGGTGGCGCGGCCACCCCGGGGCGCGAGCGGGGGTCAGGGGCTCAGAAGGTGACCGTGGGCGGGATCTTGCTCGGCGGCACCTTCGACCAGGCGCTCGGGGTGCTGGCCAGGCGGTGGAGGAAGGCGGCCATCTGGGCCCGGTTCACCACGTCGTTGGGGGCGAAGCGGTTGGTGCCGCCCACCCCGGTGGTGATGCCGGTGGCCTTCAGCCAGCGCACGGCCATGTCGTAGTAGGCGCTGGAGGGCACGTCGGCGAACCCGTGGCCGGCCCCGACCGACGGCGAGCTGACCAGCCGGTGGAGGAAGGCCGCCATCTGGGCTCTGGTGACCGGGTCGTTCGGCTTGAACAGGCCGGTGTCGCCGACGCCGCCGGTGATGCCGGCTGCCTTCAGCCAGCGCACCGCCTCGTCGTAGTAGGCGCCCCGGGGCACGTCGGGGAAGCCGTGGGCCTTCGACGTGCTCGGGCTGCCCATGAGCCGCCACAGGAACGTGGCCATCTGGGCTCGGGTCACCGCGTCGTTGGGCTTGAACAGGCCGGTGCTGCCCACGCCGCTCGTGATGCCCTCCGCCTTCAGCCACCGAACCGCGGCGTCGAAGTAGGCG
>DATGRC010000280.1:0-14889 GCA_035303865.1 Acidimicrobiales bacterium | reverse complement strand
GAGCCCTCCCGGGCCCTCGGCCAGAACTTCGTCGCTGATCCCAACACCGTGCGCCGCATCGTCCGCCTCGCCGCGGTGGCGCCCGGCGAGCGGGTCCTCGAGATCGGCGCCGGGCTCGGCTCGCTCACGCTGGCGCTCGTCGAGGCCGGCGCCGACGTCACCGCCGTCGAGGTCGACCGGCACCTCCTGCCGATCCTGCGCGACGTCGTGGAGCCCCACGGGGTGCGGGTGGTGGCCGGCGACGCCACCGAGCTCGACTGGCAGGAGGTCCTCGGCCCGCCCGACCCGGCTCGGCTCTGGGCCCTCGTGGCCAACCTGCCCTACAACATCGCCACCCCGCTCGTCCTCGACCTGCTGGCCGGCGCCCCCCAGATCGAGCGGATGCTCGTCATGGTGCAGCTCGAGGTGGGGGAGCGCCTGGCCGCCGGCCCCGGTGACGCGGCGTACGGCATCCCCTCGGTGAAGGTGGCGTGGTGGGCCGACGCCCAGGTGATCGGCAAGGTGCCGCCCACCGTGTTCGTGCCGGCGCCGCGGGTGTCGTCGGCGCTCGTCGCCCTCCGCCGTCGCGAGCCCCCGGGTGACGAGGCGCTGCGACGGGCGGTGTTCGCGCTCGTCGACGCGGGCTTCGGTCAGCGCCGCAAGATGCTGCGCCGCTCGCTCGCTGCGCACCGCAGCGCCGCCGACCTCGAGGCGGCCGGCGTCCGCCCCGAGGCCCGAGCCGAGGAGCTGTCGCTGGGGGACTGGATCCGCCTGGCCCGGGTGGGGGCCGGCACCTGACTCGGCGCTCGGTACGCTCGCCCGCCGTGCCCGTCGTCGTCCCCGCCCCCGCCAAGCTGACCCTGTCGCTGCGGGTGACCGGCGTGCGCGCCGACGGGTACCACCTGATCGACGCCGAGATGGTCAGCCTCGACCTGGCCGACACGCTGACGATCGACCCCACCGGCGACGGCCTCGACGTGCGGGGCGTCGGCGCCGGCGTGGAGGTCGACGACGACAACCTCGTGCGCCGGGCCCTGGCCGCGGCCGGGCGCCGCGCCCACGTCGTGGTCGACAAGCGCATCCCCGCCGGCGCCGGGCTCGGCGGCGGCTCCTCGGACGCCGCCGCGGTGCTGCGGTGGGCCGGCGTCACCGACCTCGACCTGGCGGCGGGGATCGGGGCCGACGTGGCCTTCTGCCTCGTCGGCGGACGGGCCCGGGTGCGAGGCATCGGCGAGCTCGTCGAGCCGCTGCCCTTCGAGCCCCGCACGTTCACGCTCCTCACGCCGCCCATCCACTGCTCGACGCCCGCCGTCTACCGGGCCTGGGATGAGCTGGGCGGCCCGACCGCCGACGGACCCAACGACCTCGAACCGGCCGCCCTCGCTGTCGTGCCCGACCTGGTCCGCTGGCGGGACCGCCTCGGCGACCTGAGCGGCCAGACGCCGGTGCTGGCCGGCAGCGGCAGCACCTGGTTCGTGGAGGGCGAGCTCGAGGGCGAGGTCGACGGGCAGCGCCTCGTCGTGGCCCGCACCGTGCCCGCCCCGGGGCCCCTCGGGGCCACCGCCGGGGGGCCTCGGTAGCCTTTCGGGAGCCAGACCGGTCTCACGGCCTGCCCGCACCCCCCGACACACCCCAGGCAGGAGGCCCCATGTCGCTCCTCGACGGACTCCGCATCGTGGAGGGCTCGGCGTTCGTCGCCGCCCCCCTCGGAGGCATGACCCTCGCCCAGCTCGGCGCTGACGTCATCCGCTTCGACAACCTCGGCGGTGGCATCGACTACCACCGCTGGCCCTGCACCCCCGACGGCACGAGCCTGTTCTGGCACAGCATGAACAAGGGCAAGCGCTCCTTCGCCGTCGACGTCCGCCGCCCCGAGGGCCAGGCGCTGGTCACCGAGCTCATCACCGCCCCCGGCCCCGACGCCGGCATCTTCCTGTCGAACTTCCCGGCCAGCGGCTGGCTGGCTGACGAGCGCCTCCGCGCCCAGCGCGAGGACCTGATCTACGTCAACATCCTCGGCAACCCCGACGGCGGCACCGCGGTGGACTACACGGTCAACCCGGCCTCGGGGTTCGCCTACGCCACCGGCCCGGCCGGCGGCACGCTGCCCACCAACCACGTGCTGCCGGCGTGGGACATCGCCACCGGCCTCACCGCCGCGGTCGGCCTCCTCGCCGCCGAGCGGCAGCGGGCCCGCAAGGGCATCGGCCAGCACGTCAGCCTCTCCCTCGCCGACGTGGCCTTCACGATGGTGTCGAACCTCGGGTACCTCGCCCAGGCCCAGGTGCTGGGGGAGGGGCGCCCGCCGATCGGCAACGACATGTACGGCGCCTTCGGGCGCGACTTCCCCACCAAGGACGGCCGCCGGGTCATGGTGGTCGCCATCAGCCTGCGCCAGTGGCGGTCCCTCGTCGACGCCACCGGCATCGCCGACCAGCTCCCGCACATCGAGGCCGCCTTCGGCGTCGACCTGCGCCAGGAGGGCGACCGCTTCCGAGCCCGGGACCCGCTCGCCGCGCTCATCGCCCCGTGGGTGGCCGAGCGCACCCTGGCCGAGGTGGCCGAGGTGTTCGACGCCCACGGCGTGTGCTGGGGCGCCTACCAGACCTTCCAGCAGCTCCTCGACGAGGACTGGCGGGTGAGCGAGGCCAACCCGGTGTTCCGGGACATCGAGCAGCCCGGCATCGGCAAGGTGCGCGTCGGCGGCAGCCCGCTCTCGTTCAGCGCCGCTGAGCGGCTCGACCCGGCTCCGGCGCCGGTCCTCGGCCAGCACACCGAGCAGATCCTCGCCGAGGAGCTCGGCCTCGGCACCTCGGAGATCGGCCGGCTCTTCGACGAGGGCGTGGTCGCCGGCCCCGCCGGGGGCGTGGCGTGACCGCCGCAGCTCACGACCTCACCCTGGCCGACCTCGGCGTCGCGGCCGAGACGACGGCCGTGCTCGACGTCGGCCACGCGGCGAAGGTGGCCGCCACGCTCGACCGGCCGGCGCCGGCCGACGGGGACCGGCTGCCGTCGCTGTGGCACTGGGCCTGGTTCACCCCCACCGCACCCACGGCCGACCTCGGCCCCGACGGCCACCCCCGCCTCGGCTCGCCCCGCCTGGCCGACTTCCCCCGCCGCATGTGGGGCGCCGGGTCGCTGACCTGGCCCGGCGAGCTGCGGGTCGGCGAGCCCGCCACCAAGCGCACCGAGCTGGCCGGGGTGCGGGAGGTCAGCGGCCGCTCCGGCGCGCTGCTGCTCGTGACGCTCCGCCACGAGGTCCACCAGCGGGGCGTCGTGCAGGTCCGCGAGGAGCAGTCGATCGTCTACCGGGCGCAGGGCGACCCGATCCCGATGCCGGAGGGCGACGTCACCACCGAGACCCCCGAGGGCGGCTGGCGTGAGGTCGTCGCCCCTGAGCCGCCGCTGCTCCTGCGCTTCTCAGCGGTGACCTTCAACGCCCACCGCATCCACTACGACCTGGCCTACGCGCGAGAGGTGGAGGGCTACCCCGGCCTCGTCGTGCACGGCCCGCTGACCAGCATGCTGCTGGCCGGCTTCGTGGAGGCCCGCACCGGACGCCGCCTCGCCGGGTGGACGTTCAAGGCCACCGCCCCGCTCTTCGCCGGCCGCCCCGTGACCCTCACCGCAGCGCCGGAGGGCGACGACGACACGAAGGTGGCGGCGACCGCCACCCGCCACGACGGCACCGCAGCCATGTCGGCCTCCGCCGCCTTGGTCGCGAGCTGAGCGGCAGCGAGCTCCGGCGGCGTCCGGACGCGGTGCTCGGCAGCGCGAGCGTCAACCAGGCACGGCTCCGAGGAGCTGCATGAGCCGGTCGATCGACGCATCGAAGGCAGCGAGGCTGAAGTGCTCGCCGGCGATCTCCTGCAGGCGCGTCTGCACGTGCTCCCAGAGCTCCTGGTCCGTCATCAGCCGCGCGGTCTTGGCCACCAGGTCGGTGGGGTCGTCGGCCACGAGGACCTCGGACAGGTCGCCCAGGTGCAGTCCCTCCGCACCGATGGAGGAGGTGATGAACGGCGTGCCGGCGGCCATCGAGTCGATCAGCTTCAGGTTGATCCCGCTGCCGAACCGGAGCGGCGCCAGGTGAACCAGGTGCCGGCCCAGCGCGGCCACCGCATCGGGAACCCAGCCAGCCACCATGACCTGTCGACTCGCCCGCGCGAGGACGCTGGGCGTCGGGTTCGACCCGATGATGGTGAGGCTGGTGTCCGGAAGCGCCGATGACAGGTCGGGAAGCAGGTCGTCGACGATGTACCTGACGCAGTCGGCGTTGGGCGCGTCCTCTCCTGACAGGAAGCCTCCGAGGAACGCCAGACCGGAGCGGCCCTCCCGAGGGGCGGGGACCGTCAGCGGCACGCCCCAGGGGAGGACCACGACCTCGGCTCCGACGACCGCTTCCTCGACCGTCGCCGCCTCCTCGTCTGAGACGCAGGTGATCACATCCGCCCAGCGCCAGCTCTCCTCTTCTCGTCGCTGCTCTGCGGCAGCCTCCGCCCAGAGCAGCTCGGCTCTGCTGTCGCCGAGCGCTTGGAGGAGGCGAGCTTGGGATCGAAGCCGCCGGCTCACGATCGCCTCGACGTCGACCACCCGGATCGCCTGTGGCTGCGTGGCGTCGATCACCGGTCTGAGGTGCTCGAGGGTGTGCGGACGGCTCACCATGATCGCTGACCAGTGGGCAGCCCGCTGCGCGATCCAAGCTCCTTCCGGTGTGGCCTCCCCATGGGGCTGGCCAGCGAGCTCAGACCGGCAGTCCACGACCTCGATCCCCTCCTGGGCGAGGAGACGAGCACCCCGGCGATCACCCAGGTCGGACACCAGGAAGGTGATGGCGGCAGCCGGATGGCGAGCCCGCACCCGCTTCAGGAACGATGCCATGCGCGGGTAGCCGCTCCCGGCGTCGAGGTGGTGCGCGTCGTCGACGACGAGGAGCCGGTCGACTGCGGCAGCGGCTCTGGCCCGAGCGCGAACGCCCGGGCCATCCACCCGTGGCGGCGCCGGAGCGTCCGCCAGCGCGTCGGCACACCGAGAGGCGAAGATCGGGCGGTTGTGCATCGTGAGCGCTGCCGCTCGGGACGGGCTGGTGGAGCCGTGCCTGAGGTGTCGGGCGCGAGCACGCGGGTCGCACGCAGAGCGCAGACCACGGCGGGCCAGGTCGACCGCCAGCTCGACGTCTTCGTAGTACCCCGCGGGATAGGCCGGATCCATCCCTCCGATCGCGGCGAAGGCGCGGCGTCGAACGAGGAGGCAGGCGGCTGACACGTAGGGGACGACTCTGGGTCGGAGCTGGTCCAGCTCCGACTGCTCGAGGAGGGATTGGGTGGATGCGTCGGCATAGACCACCGAGCCGAGCTCCTGGACGGTCCCGTCTTCGTGGAGCAGCGCTGGGCTGACGGCCGCGAGGCGGGGATCCCGGTCGAGCAGCTCGAGCAGAGGCTCCAACCATCCGGGTTCGACCACCACGTCGCTGTTGAGGAGCAGCAGCAGCTCACCCCGAGCGCGCATCGCCGCCTGGTTGATGGCCACGCCGAACCCGAGGTTGAGCCGGTTCTGGACCAGCGTGATGCCTCGGGCCGATCTCGTGAGCACGTCGAGCGCGTCGTCGGGCGACGCGTTGTCCACGACGATCACCTCGTAGGGGATGGAGGTGGTCTCTGCGATCGCGGTGATCGCAGACACCGCGAGGTCGCCCCTGCCGTACAGGGGGAGGAGGACCGACAGACGTGGGGTCCGCGTCGGCGGGATCACCAGCGGATCCGGATCGCGCTCCACGGTCATGCGCGTCGGCGAAGGTAGGTGCCGTAGATCGATCGCGGCACGCGCAGCCACCGGAGGGTTCGGGTGGCCTTCAGCGCAGACACCTCTGCGTGCAGCCGGTCTCGCTCGTCTTGCAGCTGGCTGATGTGGCGCTCGAGCTCCGCGCGCTCGTGAAGGAGGGCCTCCTCGAGGGCGCGGACCTGGGCCTGCGCCCCGTCGAGCAGGTGCTCTCGCTCCTCGATGAGCGCTGCCAGCGCGTCGCGCTCTCGCAGCAGCTGACGGCCACGGCGATCATGGGCCGTGCGGAGCGCGTCGCGTTCGGCTGCCAGACGACGCAGCCTCGTCTCGACTCGAGTCGATCCGCCGCTCTCGTCCCGAGCTCTGCTCGAGCGCTCGACGAGCTCGGCCAACCGGTCGAAGTGAGCGTCGACGGCCGCGACGAGGCGGGGGAGCGCTGGATCCGGGCCAGGTGTGGTCAGCGCCCACTGGAGTGCGGCTGCGAGATCCGCCGATTCCTCGACGTAGCACTCGGGTTGGTCGAGAAGGTCCGCCAACCCGCGGAGCTTCGATTGGCTGGTCGCGTTGAACACCACGGCCCGCCGTCCGTGGGCGAGGGCCGTGATGGCACCGTGCAAGGAGATGCCGACGAACGCGTCCGCCCCGGAGATGAGCGAGACGACGTCGATCGGGAGCAGCGGCGCGTCCGGGGCCCACACCCGAGCGGGATGGCGCTCCACGAACGCGCGTGCGAAGGCGGCGTCACCGTGACCGTCGCCGGTCTGGACGACAACCACCGAGAGATCGGGATGGCCTGCGCAGAGCTGGTCGAGGGCGGCGCTCATCCGCTCGGCTTCGTGCACCATCGCCCCGTTCCCCTGCACCACGATGTAGCGGCCGGAGGGGATCCAGCCGAGCACGGAGTGGAGACGTCGCCGACGGTCGATGACCGCGGGGTCATGCAGGCGAGGCAGAAGGAACGCGGGATCGGGGACGACGTGGATCTCACGCTCAACACCGATCTGCTCGATCCGAGCGCGTGACCGGTCGTCTCGGACCGAGACGTAGTGGTGGGCGCGCACCGCGGAGCGCACGGTCGGGGCCCACTCCTCGGCGATGTCGAACGGGACGCCGACGACGTTCCAAGCGGTCGGCGCGTCGGGTCCGGCTCCAGCGGTGAACCACTCGCTCGGTGCGCGCACCTTGAGGTCAGCAGGGTCCACTCCGTAGTGGGGCGCCAAGAGCTCATCGAAGCGGTGGATGATCTCCCCGCCTCCGATCAGGATCGCGTCATGGGCGGCTGCGAGCTCCTCGCGCCGCAGGTCCGTGGGAGGGCCGAGGGGCTCGGCGAGCTCCCCTGCGTCCGCCGGGACCGGGTGCTCCCACCCGAAGGGGGCGTAGCGGCGAATCTCGATGTCAGGGACTCGCCGCCTCAGCTCGAGCTCGGTGATCGCCGGGATCAGCTGGTCGCCGTAGTTGGCGATGTCGAATGTACCGATCAACCCCACGGATGGGGTGCCCGCCCTCTCCATCCGGGCGATGCTAGGCAGACCGGAGCCATCACCTCCGAACCCGGAACGCGCGCCGACCGCCCTCGCGGGCGGTCGGCGACGAGATCGGTTGTGCGTGGGGCGGTCGGCTACTTGCCGGCGGCCCGGCGCTGCCAGCGCGTGCGCTTCAGCATCTTCTTGTGCTTCTTCTTGCGCATGCGCTTCCGGCGCTTCTTGATCAGCGAACCCATAAGGGCCGTCACGCTACCGGCCACCAGCACCGTGGGTCCAAAGCCGCTCAGCGGCCGGTTCGCATGGTCCCGGGGCGCAGCGTCCACACTGGTGCGGTGCCTCCCAGCCTCGTCGCCCGCGGCATCCACCAGCGCTTCGGCGACCGGGTCGTGCTCGACGGCGTCGGCCTCGAGGTCCCGCCCGGTCGCGTCGTCGGCCTGCTCGGCCCCAACGGCGCCGGCAAGACCACGCTCATGCGGATCCTCTTCGGGGTCCTCACCCCCGACACCGGAGCCGTCGAGTGGGACGGGCGCCCCGCCACCGACGACGACCGGCGCTCGTGGGGCTACATGCCCCAGGAGCGGGGCCTCTACCGCGACATGCCGGTGCTCGAGCAGCTCGTCTGGATCGCCCGCCTCCACGGCCTCAGCACAGCCGACGGCAGGGCTCGGGCGACGCGCCTGCTCGAGCAGCTGGGCCTCGCCGACCGGGCCGAGGACAAGGTGCAGGACCTCTCCGGGGGCATGGCGCAGCGGGTCCAGCTGGCGGCGGCGATGGTCCACGAGCCGCCGCTGCTCGTCCTCGACGAGCCCTTCGCCGGGCTCGATCCGGTGGCCGTCGCGTTCCTCTCCGACGTGATCGGCGAGCACGTCGCCGCCGGGCGGAACCTGCTGTTCTCCAGCCACCAGCTCGACCTCGTCGAGGACCTCTGCGAGGACATCACGCTCATCGACCGGGGCCGGGTGGTGCTCTCGGGCAACCTGGCCCAGCTGCGGGCGGCCAGCGAGGAGCGCTACCTGCGGGTGAGCGTCCAGGTCGAGGACGACTGGGTGGACCCGGCGCTGGCCACCGTCCGCAGCCGCAGCGCGGCCGGGAGCCGGCTGCGCCTCGCCCCGGGCACGGACCCCGGCGCCGTGCTCGACCTCGTGCGGGCCCACGGGCGGGTCGACGACTTCGGCGTCGAGGCGCCCAGCCTCTCCGAGCTGTTCCTCGACGCCGCCGGCCACCCCGTCGACGAGCCGAACGCCTCCGACGACGGTGCCGAGGTGGACGCGGGGAGGGCTCCGTGACCAGCTGGTGGGAGGCCACCCGGCTCGTCGCTGCCCGGGAGCTCCGGCAGGCGGCCCGCAGCAAGGGCCTGTGGGCCACGGCGATCGTGCTGCTCCTCGGCTCCGCCGCGGCGATGGTGCTGCCCGACCTCCTCGCCGACGACGACCGCGACCGCTACGACGTGGCGATCGTCGCCGGCGACGCCACCATCGAGCTCGACGCGCTCGAGTCGGTGATCGTCCAGATCGTCGACGCCATCGACGCGGACGTCGAGCTCAGCCAGGCGCCCGACGTCGACGCCGCCCGCCAGCAGGTCCTCGACGAGGACGTCGACGTGGCGGTGGCCCTCGACGAGCCACCGGTGATCCTCGTCCGGGCCGGCACGTTCGACCGCCTCGTCGGCGCCCTGCGCCAGGCCCTCGCCACCCAGGCCCTCATCGACGGGCTCGTCGACGCCGGGCTCAGCGCCGATGAGGTCGACGCGCTGCTCTCGGCGCCGCCAGCCGAGGTGGAGGAGCTCGACACCGAGCGGGAGAGCCGCCAGGGCGCGGCGTTCGTGCTCTCGCTCGTCGCCTACGTGCTGATCATGCTGCTCATGGTGGCGGTGGCCAACGGCGTGGCCGTGGAGAAGGGGAACCGGATCAGCGAGGTGCTGCTGGCCATCGTGCGGCCGGGTCCGCTGCTCTTCGGCAAGGTGATCGGCCTCGCCGTCGTCGGGTGCCTGCACCTCGCCGCCGGGGCGCTGCCCGTCGTCGTGAAGGTGCTGCTCGGCGGGAACCTCCCCGAGGGCCTCGGCCAGGCCGTGGCCGGCGGTGCCGTGTGGTTCGCGCTCGGCATCGCGCTCTACCTGCTGCTGGCCGGTGCGCTCGGCGCGCTCGTCGAGCGCCAGGAGGAGGCCAGCTCGGTCGTCACCCCGCTCAGCTTCGTGCTCATCGCCGCCTACTTCGCCGGGGCCACCTCGGCCGACTCGCCGGTGGCGGCGGTACTGGCGTACGTCCCGTTCACCTCGCCGATGGTGATGCCGTCGCGGATCGCGGTGGGCGCGGCGTCCGGCGTCGAGATGGTCGTGTCGGCGCTGCTCAGCGTGGTGGCCGTCGTGGTCGCGGCCAGGGTGGCGGGGATCGTGTACCGCCGGGCCATCGTCCGGACCGGGCGCCGCCTGAAGGTCCGCGACGTCCTCGGGTCCTGACCGGGCCGCCTCGGGCCGTAACCTGACCCCGACCCCGATCGGGGGTAGTTCAACTGGTAGAACCCCGGCCTTTGGAGCCGGTTGTTGGAGGTTCGAGCCCTCCCCCCCGAGCCATGACCGCGCCGAGCGCCACCCCCAAGCCCGCGGACCGCAGCGGCCCCGGCTGCCTGGTTGCGCTGATCGCCCTGCCGGTGGTGGTGCTGCTCGGCGTGGTGATCGGCACGATGCTCAACCGCCCCGACGACGCCCCGGAGGAGGAGCGCACCACGCTCGAGTCCGGCGGCGCCGGCGAGGTCGAGTGGCGGGTCGACGCCGTGCGCGACGTCGAGGGCGAGCTCTGCACGTTCCTCTACCGGGACGGCATCCAGCTCACCGGCGCGTGCGCCGAGGAGCCCCAGGACGCCAGCTTCGACGACGAGACCGTCGTGTTCGGTCGCATCGACGGAACCGACGCGTCCGTCCGGGTGGAGCTCAGCGACGGGGAGGTCGTCGAGATCCCCACCCGGGCCGTGGACGGCCTCGACGGCCGCTTCTACGTGACGGTCGTCCCCGGTGATCTCGACGCGGTGACCCTCCGATGACGAGATCTGTGCGCGTTCCCGTGCGCCAGGCACGCAAGAACACGCACAGATCTTGTTAGACCGGAGGGCATGAGCGCTCGACGACTGTCTGCGATCGTGCTGGCCGCTGGTGAGGGGTCCCGGATGAAGTCGTCGCGGCCCAAGCCCCTGCACCTGCTCTGCGGCCGCCCGATGGTCCACTACGTGCTCGACGCCATCCCCCGGGAGGACCTCGACCGGGTGGTGGTGGTCGTCGGCCACGGGGCCGAGCGGGTCACCAAGCGGCTCACCGAGGACGGCGACGGCCTGCCGCTCGGCTTTGTCGAGCAGCGCCAGCAGCGGGGCACCGGCGACGCCGTGGCCGTGGGCCTCACCGGCCTCCACGAGGACCTCGACGACGACGACGTCCTCGTCCTCCCCGGCGACACGCCGCTCCTGCGCCGCGAGACGATCGCCGCGCTCGTCGACGAGCACCGCCTCACCGACGCCGCCTGCACGATCCTCACCGCCCGGCTGCCCGACCCCACCGGCTACGGCCGCATCGTCCGCTCCGCCAAGGACGACCGGGTCCGGCGCATCGTCGAGCAGGCCGACGCCACCCCCGAGGAGGCGGCCATCGACGAGGTCAACACCGGCATCTTCTGCTTCCGGCGCAGCCTCCTGTCGCCCGCGCTGCGGCGCATCAACCCCGACAACGCCCAGGGGGAGCTCTACCTCACCGACGTCGTCGAGGTGCTGGCCGAGGCCGGCCACAAGGTCGTGAGCGTCGTCGCGCCCGACCCCGACGAGACCCACGGCGTCAACGACCGGGTCCAGCTGGCTGCTGCCGAGGCCACCCTGCGGGCCCGCACCAACCGGGCCTGGCAGGCCCAGGGCGTCACGATGGTCGACCCGGCCACCACCTACGTCGACGCCACCGTCGAGCTGGCCCCCGACGTGACGATCTTCCCCGGCGCGATCCTGCGGGGCCGCACCGTCGTCGGCCGCGGCGCCGAGATCGGCCCTGGCTGCCGCCTCGAGGACACGACGGTGGGGGAGGGGAGCCGGGTGGAGCACACGGTCGCCCGCCACGCCGAGATCGGCGCGGCGTGCGAGGTGGGCCCGTACGCGGCGCTCGAGCCCGGTGCGGTCGTCGAATCGGGGACCCGGACCGGGCCGTTCTACACTGCAGGAGCGGGAGCCGAGCCGGACGCGTAGCGGCCGGCGCCCCACCGCCCGCTGCGCCACGAAGGGCCACGATGCTGCTACCTACCCAGAAGCGACTGCACCTCCTGGCCGGCCGATCGAACCCCGGCCTCGCCCAGGAGATCGCTGAGTGCCTGGGGGTCGAGCTCGGGCACCCCAACCTGGCGGACTTCGCCAACGGCGAGATCCACGCCCGGCTGGGCGAGAACGTCCGGGGCGCTGACGTGTTCATCATCCAGAGCCACGGCGCCACCGAGACGATGTCGGTGAACGACGTGATCATGGAGCAGCTGATCATGATCGACGCCGCCCGCCGGGCCTCGGCCAAGCGGATCACCGCCGTCATCCCCAGCTACGGGTACGCCCGCCAGGACCGCAAGGCCGAGGGGCGCGAGCCGATCACGGCCAAGCTGATCGCGAACATGTACGCCGCCGCCGGCGCCAACCGGCTCATGTCGGTGGACCTGCACTCCGGGCAGATCCAGGGCTTCTTCGACGGCCCGGTCGACCACCTCACCGCGATGCCCGTGCTCGTCGACCACCTGCGGGAGACGATGCCCGACGACCTCGTCGTCGTGTCCCCCGACGCCGGCCGGGTGAAGGTGGCGGAGCGCTACGCCAACTCGCTCCACGCCGACCTCGCCATCGTCCACAAGCGACGGGTGAAGGGCCAGAAGAACGTGGTCGAGGCCCACGACATCGTCGGTGAGGTCGAGGGACGCACCTGCGTGCTCATCGACGACATGATCGACACGGCCGGTACCCTCTGCGCCGCCGCCGAGCTGCTGGCCCAGAAGGGCGCCAAGCAGGTGTACGCCGCCGCCACCCACGGCATCCTCTCGGGCCCGGCGATCGACCGGATCAAGAACTCGGCGATCACCAAGGTCGTCGTCACCAACACGCTGCCGCTGCCGGTCGACAAGCAGATCGACAAGATCGAGGTGCTGTCGATCGCGGAGGTCCTCGCCGAGACGATCGACGCCGTCTTCGAGGACAAGAGCGTCAGCGAGATCTTCGGCGGCGCCAACCAGAACTGACCCGGCCCGGCCTGGCGCCTCCTGAGCCGGGGCCGGTAGCGTCGTCCACTCACATCCGATCCACGCGCTCCGGCGCGATCTCAGACGTAGGAGTCCTCCGATGGCCGAGATCATCCTCCAAGCCACCCCGCGCCCGCCCAAGGGCACCCGCGCCGCCCGCCGCCTGCGGGCCGAGGGCAAGGTCCCCGGCGTCCTCTACGGCCTCGGCCAGGACCCGGTGCCCCTCGCCGTGGACTGGAAGGAGCTCCGCGCCTCGCTCGTCACCGAGCAGGGCGTGAACGCCGTCATCCACCTCGAGCTGGAGGGCGAGCGCACCCCCACCCTGGTGAAGGAGATCCAGCGCCACAAGGTGCGCCGCGACGTGCTCCACGTCGACTTCATCCGGGTCGACCTCGACAAGCCCGTCGAGGTCGAGGTGCCGATCGTGCTCGAGGGCGTGGCCGAGGCCGTCGAGACCGCGCGCGGCGTGCTCGACCACGTGCTCGTGGCGCTGCTCGTCACCGCCAAGCCGGCGGACATCCCGGCCCAGCTCACCGTCGACATCTCCGACCTCGACATCGGTGGGGTCATCCGCGTCGAGGACATCGAGCTGCCCCAGGGCGTCACCACCACCGTCGACCCCGACGAGGTCGTCGTGTCGGCCTACGTACAGGCCGTCGAGGTCACCGAGCCCGAGGAGGGCGCTGAGGCCGCCGAGGGCGAGGCTGCGGCCGAGCCGGCCGAGGGTGCCGCCGAGGGCGAGGCCGAGGGCGGCGACGAGGGCTGATGCTGCGACGCCGGCGCGGCGAGGAGCGCGCCAGGCGGGGCACCCCCGCCGACCTCCTCGTCGTCGGCCTGGCCAACCCCGGCGCCGAGTACGAGGGCACCCGGCACAACGTGGGCTCGGAGGTCGTGCGGCTCCTCGCCGAGCGGCACGGCGCCAGCCTGCGCCGGTCGAAGGAGCGGGCGCTCGTCGACGAGGTGGTCGTCGACGGCAAGCGCCTCGCGCTGGCCATCCCGCTCACCTACATGAACCTCTCGGGGGAAGTGGTGGCGCCGTTGGTGCGGCGCCACGGCATCGAGGACCTGGCTCGGCTCGTGGTGGTCCACGACGAGCTCGACCTCCCCGTGGGGCGCATGAAGCTCAAGCTCGGCGGCGGGCTCGCCGGGAACAACGGCCTCAAGTCGGTCAAGGCGCACCTCCGCAGCGCCGACTTCGCCCGCATCCGCATCGGCATCGGCAAGCCGCCGGGGCGCTCCGACGGCGCCAAGCACGTCCTGAAGCGCCCGACGAAGCAGGAGCGAGCCGAGCTGGACGTGGTCGTCGAGGAGGCCGCCGACGCCGTCGAGATGATCCTCGCCGAGGGGTTCGCCGCCGCCATGAACCGCTACAACACCCGGCCTGACGCCGGCTCCGACCCCGCCGCTCGCTAGGTTGGCTGCTCCGCGGGCGGTGAGCGGTCTTGCGGGCGGGAGGGCCCAGGGGGTGACCACCACGTTCGACCACGCAGCGCTGGCGGCGCTGCTGCAGGCGATCCCGGACCCGGTGGTCGTCGTCGGTGCCGACGCCACCCTGCGGTGGGCCAACGACCGGGCCGAGCAGGCCTTCGGATGGCGGCTGGCGGACCTGCAGGGCGGTCCGCTCGTCCCGTTCGTCCATCCCGACGACCTCGAGACGGCGCTCCTGTCGCTCGAGTCGGTGGCGAAGAAGGAGACCGGGACCCTCATCGAGATCCGGGTCCGCCGGGGCGACGGCAGCTACGCGCCGGTGGAGATCCGCGGGGCACCGTGCTGCTCGGCCGACCTCCCCGACGCGGTGATCCTCGTGGCTCGGGAGACGACCGACCGCCGCCGCTGGGAGCTCGGGGCCGGCGACACCGACCTCCTCGCCGCGATCCTCGACGCCGCGCCGACCGTGACCCTCCTGCTCGACCGGGGCGGCGCGATCCAGGGGGCCAGCCGAGCGCTCACCCGCCAGCTCCACCGGGGCCTCGAGCAGACGCTCGGCCTGCCGCTCGTCGACCTCGTCGCGCCCGCCGACCGGGACGCGGTGGCCGCGCTGGTGGCCTCCTGCGACGGCACCCAGGGCACCCGCAGCATCGAGGCCGGGCTCCTCGCCGTCGACGGCCACGTCGTGCCGATGAGCCTGACGCTCGTCGACCTCGTGTCCGACGCCGTCGTGCGGGGCATCGTCGTGGGCGCCTCCGACATCTCCGACCTCGTCGAGGCCCGCAGCACGCTCCACCACCGCGCCAACCACGACGACCTCACCGGCCTCCCGAACCGGACCCACCTGCTGCGCCGCCTGAGCGAGGTGCTCGACCGCGATGACGCCCAGCCCCACACGCTGCTGTTCTGCGACGTCGACCGCCTCAAGCCGGTGAACGACCGCCACGGCCACCGGGCCGGCGACGCCCTGCTCGTCGAGGTGGCCA
>DATGRC010000279.1:0-2048 GCA_035303865.1 Acidimicrobiales bacterium | reverse complement strand
GACGTAGGCCTTGGACTCGGCCTGCACGGACCCGACGGTGACCATGGCCGGATCGGCGGGGGAGACCTCCCGGCCGACGATGCCCTGCAGCCGCAGCACGGTGGCGGCGGCCATCACCACCGGGTCGATGCTGGCCTGGGGCATCGACCCGTGGGCGCCCCGACCGAACATCGTGACCTCGATCGTGTCGCCGGCGGAGGTGATCACCCCGGGGCGGCTGCCGAAGGTGCCGGCCGGGGTGGGCATGACGTGCTGGCTGAGGACGACGTCGGGGCGGGGGAACCGCTCGAAGATGTCGTCGTCGAGCATCGCCCGGGCGCCTTCGGCCGTCTCCTCGCCGGGCTGGAAGACGGCCATGACCGTGCCCCGCCAGGAGGCGCGGTCGGCGGCGAGCGCGTCGGCCACGCCGACCAGCCAGGTGACGTGCATGTCGTGGCCGCAGGCGTGCATCACGCCGTCGACCGTGCTGGCGTAGTCGAGCCCGGTCTGCTCGGGCACCGGGAGGGCGTCCATGTCGGCCCGGAGCATCACGGTGGGCCCGTCCCCGTTGTGCAGGAGGCCGACCACCCCCGTGCCCCCCACGCCGGTCGTCACCTCGAAGCCGGCGGCGCGGAGCCGCTCGGCGGCGATGTCGGCGGTGCGCTGCTCCTGCATCGACAGCTCCGGGTGCCGGTGCAGGTCCTTGTAGAGCGCCTCGAGGTCCTCGAGATCGGCGCCGGTCGGCACCCCCGGACTCGTTGACATCGACCTCCCCCTTCCCCGCGCCTGCTCGACGCGGCTCGAGCAAGGAGTCTGGCACCGTCGGCGCGCCTTCGCGCCGATGGGCGCAGGCGGCCGGCGAGGCGCTCAGAGGGAGTCGGCGAAGGCTCGGATCGAGGCGGCGAGGGCGACGGGGGCCTCGAGGGGGCCGAAGTGGCCGAGGTGCTCGTGGTGCTCGAGGCGGCCGTGGGGGAGGGCGTCGGCAACCGCCGGCGCGAACAGGGAGGGCACGCCCCCGTCGCCGCTCGAGAGCACGACGACCGGGCAGCGGACCTCGCCGAGGCGCTCGAAGGCACCGTGGCCGGCGCCCCCGCGGTACACGGCGCTCTCGTCCTCGGGCCGGCAGGCCAGGTGCACCTGCCCGTCCTCGCCGGCCACGAAGCCGTGGCGCACGTAGGCGTGGAGGGCGTCGGCCCGCAGCGCGCCGAACGGCGGCTTGGCGGCGAAGTTGGCCAGCGCCTCGGCCGCCGACGGGAAGGTGGGCCGGCGCCGCAGGGCACCGGCGGCGAGCGGGTTGTCGCGCCCGTCAGGGGCGCCGAGCATCCCCGGCGGCGGCACGATCGGCTCGAACAGCCAGAGCCCGGCGAACGTGCCGGGCCGGGCCTGCTCGGCCAGCAGGAGGCAGGCGCCGCCCATCGAGTGGCCGACGCCGAGGACCTCCCCCGGCGGGAGCCCGAGCGCGTCGACGGCGGTCAGCACGTCGGTGGCGATCGTCGTCCACCGCAGGTCGCTGCCCGGCGGGACCACCGAGGCGCCGTGGGCCCGGAAGTCGATGGCCCAGCGCTCGAAGCCGTCGCCCAGGGCGCCGGCGAGCGGCTCCCAGACCGCGCCGTGGAAACCGGTGGCGTGGCACAGCAGCACGGGTCGCCCGTGGCCGCCGTGCTCGTGGACGGCCAGGGAGATCCCGTCGGGGGTGGGGACCATGCGCATCTCTGCATCCTCGCCGGGCCGGGCGAGGCGGGGCGAATAGGGTCGGGGGGTGAGCGAGGATCCCCCCGCACCCGCCCCGGAGCCGACCGCAGACGCGGCCGCTGTGTGGGCGGTCGTCCGCCGCTACTACGAGGCCTTCGAGCAGCGGGACCTCGACGCCATGTCGGAGCTGTGGGAGCACAGCGACCGCGTCGTGTGCACCCACCCGGGGTGGCGCACGCTCCACGGGTGGGGCGCGGTGGGGGCGTCGTGGTTCGCCATCTTCGGCGGCCCCCAGCAGCTGCAGGTCATCCTCACCAACGAGCGGATCGAGGTCGTCGGCGACGTCGCCTGGGTCACCGTCGACGAGAACCTCCTGG
>DATGRC010000278.1:0-2688 GCA_035303865.1 Acidimicrobiales bacterium | reverse complement strand
TCTCGGCCAGCGTCTCGGCCCGGGCGTTGATCATCCTCGAGCCGATCTTGGGGTCCTTGGCCCAGATCGGCACGAGCCCCCAGTGGAAGGCGTCGAGGTGGCGGGTGGACCCGTCGGCCAGCACCGCGTACACGTCGTTGGTGGGCGCCACGTTGTAGGACGCCTCGAGCAGCGCCTCGGGGGCTTCGGTGCCGAAGTAGGCCGCCACCTGGTCGGGCGGCGTCGCGGAGACGAAGCGACCGCACATCGCCTCGAACCTACCGCCGGACGCGCCGACCGCCCGCGTCAGGCTCAGACGCCCGCGCCACGGGGGTGAGGGGCCGTCAGCGCGACGGGGCGGGGCCGCAGTGGCGGCCGCTGGGGGCGAGGAGGGTCGTGTGCCGTTGCTCGCGCCGCGCGAGGTCGAGCCCCAGGAGGCCGGTCTCGGTGTCGCCGGGGCAGCCGGCATGGGCCACCCGGCTGGGCGCGACGGCCAGCTCGACGCCGACGTCGCCGACCTGGATGGCCACCTCGGCCAGGGAGCCGCCGGCGTGCCCGTACTGGAGGTGGGCGATCGCCTCGCCGGGCAGCACCCGGGCACAGCCCGCGACCGGGGCGGCCTCGAGCAGCGGGCGTTCGGGGCACAGCGGTGCGGCGACGGCTCGGACGGCCTCCACCGCGGGAGCGAGCTCGCCGGTCGGCGAGGCGGGGACGGCGTGGTAAGGCGCCTGGAGCCCGTAGAGGTGGATGCCGAGCAGCCACAGGCCCGTCCACCGGGCCGGCCCGTAGTCCGGCCTGCCGTGCTCGTCGAGGACCGGGCCGCCGACGACGCTCTCGCTGACCACGACCACGTCCTCGATCTCCAGGGCTGCCGAGCGGGCGTCGAGCGGCGACCCCTGGGCAGCCGCGGCCCCCGCGGTCAGGATCGGCCCCAGCGCCGCCGCCAGCGCGACCGCCGGGCGGGCCAGCGCCCTCCATCGCGTCCGCTCCCCCATCGCGCACCCCCAGCTCGGCATCTCCGGCGGGGTCGACCATATCGGACAGATCGGACCGCGGTCCGGCAGCGCCGCTCGGCGCGAAGGATGCCCGTCGCCTGGTCGCTCACCAGGCGACGGGCCCTTCGATCCCGTCGGGCCGGGGAGATTTGAACTCCCGACCTCTTGACCCCCAGTCAAGCGCGCTAACCAAGCTGCGCCACGGCCCGGGATGGGTCAGTGACCGTACCAGACCTCACCCAGCACTCCGCCAGCCCACAGCCCGGCGTAGACCACCACGGCGAGGAGGGCCAGCAGCCCCACGGCCACGGCGATCCGCACGGCGAGCCCGGAGGGGACGTCGTCGAGGCCGTCGGTGACGAGGGGCGGCAGCCCGTCCAGGTCGGGCCCGGGCTCGTCCCGGTGCTGGTACCGCAGCGTCCGCAGCCCGCTGCGGTGCTCATCCGCCTGCAGCTCGAACCACACCGTCTTGCCCTCCCCCGGGAGCGGGTCGGCGCCCCATCGGGTGGCGACGGCGTCCACCATGCCGAGGCCGGAGAACAGCCGCTCGACCGGGTCCTCCTGCCCGAGGAGGTCACCGGTGTCCGCTGTGCTGCTCGTGGCTCGGGCCAGGTGGCGGGGTAGGTTCGGCACCTCCTCGGACTGGTCGATCACCTCGATCCGCACGCACGGGCCCTGGTGGTGGGCCCGCACGAGGAACGGGCGACGGGTGTGGAGGACGGCGTTGGTGGCCACCTCGCTGGTGAGCAGCGCCGCCGAGTCGACGAGGTCGTCGAGGCCCCAGTCCTGCAGGCGGTCCACGACAAAGAGGCGGGCGGCCCGGACGCTGGCCGGATCCGGCTGGCACTCGATGCGGTCGTCCACGCCCCCTCCCGTACCCGGCGGCGAAGGGGGGGAAACGGACAGCCCGCGTCAGAGGCGCTCAGCCACCCAGATCACCCCTTCGACGAGCCGCCAGCCGAGGTAGCCGACCACACCGGCCACGAGGACCTTGAAGTGCCACGGCGCCCGGTCCCGCTCCTGCGGCTCGGCCGGCGGGGCGTCGGCGGTGGGCTCGGCCACCTGGCGACCGCAGGTCGGGCAGGTGCCGTCGGGGTTCAGCGTGTTCGGGTTGTAGAAGCGGTCGCAGGTGTCGCACCAGGGCACGGCGCCAGTGTCGCCGCCGCTCTCCCGGCCGCCAAACCGGCCTCAGACGGGCGGCACCCCGTGGCGCCGGTCCGAGAACGACCGGTCCTTGCCGGCCGCCGTGGCGAGGCGCGCCACGAGCTCGTCGCGCAGCTGGCCGAACTCGACGACCGAGTCGATCACCAGCTCCGACGCCAGGCGGTAGAGGTCCACGTCCTGCTCGTAGAGGGCGCGCTGCTCAGCCACGAAGGCGGCCCGCTCCTCGGGGTCCTCGATGGCGGCGATGCGGTTGGCGTACACGGCGTTCACCGCCGCGTCGGGGCCCATCACGGCGATCTTGGCGGTGGGCAGGGCGATCGTGGCGTCCGGCTCGAACGCGGGGCCGCACATCGCGTAGAGCCCCGCCCCGTAGGCCTTGCGGACGATCACCGACACCTTGGGGACGGTGGCCTCGCTGACCGCGGTGACCATCTTGGCGCCGTGGCGGATGATGCCCTGGCGCTCCACCTGGCTGCCGATCATGAAGCCGGGCACGTCGGCCAGGAACAGGAGCGGGATGTTGAACGCGTCGCAGAGCCACACGAAGCGG
>DATGRC010000277.1:0-2963 GCA_035303865.1 Acidimicrobiales bacterium | reverse complement strand
CGCCCCGTTGAGGACGATGCCCGGCACGTGGGCGAGGGTCTCGGCGTTGTTGACGAGCGTGGGGTTGGGCTGGCCCCGGCGGCCGGGCTGACCGACGTCGCCCGGTGCGTCGACGGCCTGCCAGCCGGTCTGGACGTCGGTGGCGAACAGCCCGTGTTCGTAGGGCGGCAGCAGGCGGGGGAGCGGGTCGTTGCCCTCGATGACCTCGAGCAGCGCCTTCTCCTCCCCGAAGAGGTACTCGTCGGGGCCGAGCACGAGCAAGATGCGCAGATCGGCGAAGAACCCGGCGGCCATCGTCTCCTCGATGGCCCGGGCCAGCAGCTCGGCCTCCTGCGTGTAGCTGGCCTTGGTGGCGATGTACGCGGCCTGGGCGCCGACGGCGTAGCCGCTGATGGCCAGGCCCTCCAGCACCCGGTACGGGTCGTGGCGGATGAGGGCCCGGTCCTTGAACGTGCCCGGCTCGCCCTCCGCCGCGTTGCACACCGCGTAGCGGGTGCCGGGGCCAGCGGCCCGGATGCCGGCCCACTTGCGGCCGGTGGGGAACCCGGCGCCCCCGCGGCCCCGCAGGCCGCTGTCGGTGATGAGCGACACGACCGCCTCCGGCTCGACGGCCACCGCGGCCTCGAACGCCCGCCCGCCCCCGCGCGCTCGGTACTCGTCGAGGGAGCGGACCGGGTCACCGACGAGGAGGAGCGAGGCCATGGTGTGACCTTACGGGCGTTCGTCGCCGGGTTCCTCTGATCTGGCGCGGGTCAGGTGGGCCCGTCGAGCGCCTGGCGGAGGTCGGCCACGAGGTCCTCGACGTCCTCGATGCCGACCGACAGCCGAACGAGGTCCCCCGGCACCTCGTTGGGGGTGCCGGCCACCGAGGCGTGGGTCATCACCCCGGGGTGCTCGATGAGGCTCTCGACGGCACCGAGGCTCTCGGCCAGCGTGAACAGCTCGGTGCGGCGGCAGACCTCCAGGGCGGCGGCCTCGCCGCCGGCCAGCTGGAACGAGACCATCCCGCCGAAGGCTCGCATCTGCCGGCGAGCGACCTCGTGCCCCGGGTGGTCGGGCAGGCCGGGGAAGTGGACGGCCGACACGGCCGGGTGCGCGCGCAGCGCCTCGGCCACCACCTGGGCCGACTCGCTGTGGCGGGCCATCCGCAGTGGCAGCGTCTTCACGCCCCGGTGCACGAGGTAGCAGTCGAAGGGTCCGAGCACCGCGCCGGCGGCGTTCTGGAGGAACCCGATGCGCTCGGCGAGCTCGTCGTCGGAGGTGGCGACGAACCCGGCGACCACGTCGCTGTGGCCGCCCAGGTACTTGGTGGCGGAGTGCACGACGAGGTCGGCGCCGAGCTGCAGCGGCTGCTGGAGCGCCGGGGTGGCGAACGTGTTGTCGACCACGACGAGGGCGCCGCGGCGGTGGGCTCGCTCGGCCACCGCCTCGACGTCGACGATCCGCAGCCACGGGTTGGACGGCGTCTCGATCCAGACGAGGCGCGTGTCGTCGCGCAGCGCGGCGTCCAGCGCGTCGAGGTCGGTGAGGTCCACCGTGTCGACCTGCAGGCCGGCTGGGGCGTGGACCCGCTGGGCGAGGCGGATCGTGCCGCCGTACGCGTCGTCGGGGACGATGACGTGGCCGTCGGGGGCGGCGAGGCGCAGGAGCGCGTCCTCGGCGGCCAGGCCCGACGCGAAGGCGAACCCGTGGCGGGCGCCCTCGAGCACCGCGAGATGGGTCTCGAGCGCCTCCCGGGTGGGGTTGCCGCTGCGGGCGTACTCGAAGCGGCCCGGCTGGCCGGCGGCCTCCTGGCGGAACGTGGTGGCCAGCGAGACCGGGGGCACCACCGCCCCGGTGTGGGGGTCGGGCGGGCCGGCGCCGTGCACGGCGCGGGTGGCGGGGCCCTTGCCGGAGAGGTCGACCATCAGCGGCTGCGCTCCTTCGTGAGGCGCTCGAGCAGGTCCGAGCGGGTGACGACGGCGACGGGGTGGCCGCCGTCGAGCACGAGGGCGGCCGTGGTCTGGCCGAGCAGCTCGGCGGCGGCGTCGATCGGCTCGCCGATGCCGAGGGTGGGCAGCGGCGGGCCCTGCACCTCGCCGACCGGGCGGTCGAGGATCGACGGGTCGGCGATGGCGGCCTTGAGCAGCTCGCGCTCGCGCACGGCGCCCGACACCTCGCCGAGCACCACCGGCGGCTCGTGCTTCACGACCGGCATCTGGCTGACCTCGTACTCGCGCAGGATCTCGATGGCCTCCCGCACCGTCTCGTCGGGGTGGGTGTGGACGAGCAGCGGCAGGTCGTCGGGCCGGTCGCGGAGCAGGTCGCCCACGGTGGGGCCGGCGGCCCGCAGGAACCCGTGGTCGGCCATCCAGCCGTCGTCGTAGAGCTTGGAGAGGTAGCCCCGCCCGGAGTCGGGGAGGTGGACGACCACGACGGCGTCGTGCGGGAGCCCCTGGGCCACCTCCAGGGCGGCGGCTACCGCGGTGCCGCCGGACCCGCCGATGAGGAGGCCCTCCTCGCGGGTGACGCGCCGGGCGGTGGCGAAGCTCACCGCGTCGCTGATCGGCACCACCTGGTCGACCACCGACGGGTCGTAGGTGCTGGGCCAGAAGTCCTCGCCGATGCCCTCGACGAGGTACGGGCGGCCGGTGCCGCCCGAGTACACCGAGCCCTCGGGGTCGGCGCCGATGATCTGGATGTCGGGGTTGCGCTCCTTCAGGTAGCGCCCGATGCCGGTGATCGTGCCGCCGGTGCCGACGCCGCACACGAAGTGGGTGATCCGCCCCCGGGTCTGGGCCCAGATCTCGGGCCCGGTGGTGTCGTACTGGGCCTGCGGGTTGTTCGGGTTGTGGTACTGGTCCGGCTTCCAGGCCCCCGGGATCTCCTGCACGAGCCGGTCCGACACCGAGTAGTACGACTCGGGGTGCTCCGGCGGCACGGCGGTGGGGCACACGTGGACCTCGGCGCCGTAGGCCCGCAGC